>JBJTNQ010000106.1:0-35847 GCA_046074105.1 Sphingobacteriaceae bacterium
TCGCGGGCGCCTTTAATTTCCAGATAATCGCTCCACTTGCGGCGCTGTTTAGGAATTTCGATGGCTTCTTCGCCACTTAAATATTTTCCGGTAAGGCTTTTCTCATCTTTAATGATCTGCTTAAAGGTTCCGGTAAATACCAGTTCGCCGCCATGGGTTCCGGCAAAAGGGCCAATATCTATCAGATGATCGGCCGCCTGCATAATTTCTTCTTCGTGCTCTACCACCAAAACGGTATTACCCACATCCCGTAAGGATTTTAACACACCGATTAACCGGTTGGTATCTCGAGGGTGGAGACCGATGCTGGGTTCATCTAATACATATAAAGAACCTACCAGTGAACTTCCCAGCGAGGTAGCCAGGTTGATACGCTGCGATTCTCCTCCCGAAAGGGTGTTGGATAAACGGTTTAAGGTGAGGTAGCTTAAGCCTACATCGTTTAAGAACCGTATCCGGTTGATGATCTCCATGAGCAGGCGCTTGGCAATTTTCTGATCGTTAGCCTCCAGTTTAAGTTCATTAAAGAAAGTCAGGGCCTTATCCAAGGGCATCAGTACCACATCGGTAATAGATTTACCTTCAATTTTTACATAGGTGGCATCGGGGCGCAAACGGCTGCCTTTACAATCGGGGCAATTAGTCTTGCCCCGGTATCGCGATAGCATAACCCGGTACTGTATCTTGTAGGTTTGCTCTTCTAGATACCTAAAAAAATCGTTAAGGCCATTAAAATATTGATTACCTGTCCACAATAATTCGCGTTGTTCTGCGGTTAGCTGGCCCACTGCCCGGTGAATGGGGAAATCGAACTTTAAAGCACTCTGAATAAATTTATCGAGCCATTCCCGCATTTTTTCTCCACGCCAGGGGGCAATGGCGCCATCGTAAACCGATTTGCTTTTATCAGGAATTACCAGGTCTTCATCAATGCCCATTACTTTTCCGTAACCTTCGCAGCGCTTGCAGGCACCGTAAGGGTTGTTAAAACTGAAGAAATTGGGGTTGGGCTCCTCGAACTTGATCCCATCGGCCTCAAAACGATCGCAGAAAGCATGGTGCTGGCCATTCACTTCTAAAAAGCAATCGCCTTTGCCCTCAAAAAAAGCGGTCTGAACCGAGTCGGCCAGCCGGCTGAGGGTTTCTTCTTCATGATTTACGGTAATACGATCTATTACAATTCGCACCTCATTTTCATTATCCAGCTTGGCCTTGGCTATGGTCTGATCTTCGAGCAGGTCCTCAATTTTGGCCAGCTTATCGTGATAGATCACCCTTAAAAATCCTTTTTGCAGCAATACCGCCAGCTCCTCTTTTAAGCTGCGGTTATTGTGCGGATGTAAAGGGCATAAAACGGTTACCTGGGTGTCGTCAGAGATTTGGGTAAACAAGTTTACCACATCGCTTACCGAGTCTTTCTTTACCAATTTACCCGATACCGGGGATAGGGTTTTTCCAATTCGGGAGAACAACAATTTTAAATAATCGTATATCTCGGTAGAGGTGCCCACGGTTGACCGTGGATTACTCGTAATTACTTTTTGTTCTATGGCAATAGCCGGGGCAATACCTTTAATGTAATCAACATCGGGCTTATTCATACGCCCCATAAACTGACGAGCATAAGACGACAGGCTTTCTACGTATCGGCGTTGACCTTCTGCATATAAGGTATCGAATGCCAGGGATGACTTTCCAGAGCCCGACATACCGGTAATCACCACCAACTGATTTTTGGGTATGGCTACATCCACATTTTTAAGATTGTGCACACGGGCGCCTTTTATAAGGATATGTTTTTGGGGATCTTTCTCTATTTCTGAACTCATCAATTTCTGGTAAAATTTAGAAAAGCATTAAATGCCAAAAACCATTCATCGGCGTATAATGCATTTCGTCCACTAAAATACGTCTATCGTCGGTTCTATCTAGCATCTAAGGGTACATTTCTTTGATATTGGCAGAATAATTGGTTTACATAGGTAATTCATGAAATGTACAAACAGTGAATTTACCCGATTTGAATTAAACTAATATAAATGAAAAACAATATGATTAGCCCTACCAAGATCCAAGTGAAAAGCGATCAGGAATTGATCCATCTATTTCTTAAAGGCCACCAGCCCAGTCTAGAGGTATTAATTAGAAGGCATAAGTCTAAAATTTATACTTCTATTTACCTGATGGTAAAAGACAGTTACCTGGCCGAAGATATTTTTCAAGACACCTTTATTAAAGTGGTAAATACCCTTAAAGCCGGCAGGTATAATGAGGAAGGCAAATTCCTGCCCTGGGTTTTAAGAATTTCTCACAACTTGGTTATTGATTATTTCCGTAAAGAAAAAAGAACGCCTGTAATTACTAATGTAGAGGGTTTTGATATTTTCGAGGTGATTAAATTTTATGATGAATCTATGGAAGACCGTATGGTTAGACAGCAAACTCATCAGGATTTAAAAAGGCTCATCCAATTATTACCTTCTGAGCAAAAAGAAGTGCTTATTATGCGTCATTATGGAGAATTAAGCTTTAAAGAAATTGCAGATAATACCGGAGTAAGCATTAATACGGCCCTAGGGAGAATGCGTTATGCCTTAAACAATTTGCGTAAAATGATGTACCCTATACCCGTGCTGGTAGAGAAAGCATAAACAACCCGACGTTAATTAGAGATTTTTTTTAGAAATTCAGACATTCTGTAAAATAAATTCGTTTGTTTGAACGTTTCTTAAGAAATTTGTTGTCATGATTAAAGTCTCTACTCCCAAGAACGTATACCTTTCTGCAGATCAAACTGCGGAGGAAGTAGCGGATTTTTTGCATCAAGATGAGCAAGAATTTCTACAACACATAAAAAACGAACTCGACCAACTGATGCGGGAACCTTCTGAAACCGGGATCCAAAAAATTTTAGCTTACGCCAGTTTGCGCTAATTTTATTTAAATCTAAATCGGGCGTTTTGGCTTATATTTGGCTATGCTCAGAAAAGAACGTTATCAGGCATTTGTCGACTATTTCTCACAGCATCAGCCTAATGCTGAAACAGAACTGAACTATACTAATCCTTACGAATTACTGGTAGCGGTTATTCTTTCTGCCCAATGTACAGATAAACGTATTAATCAGGTAACTCCTAAATTATTTGAACGTTTTCCCGATCCCGAAAGTCTGGCTGCCAGCACTTCAGATGAGGTTTTTAATTATATACGAAGTGTAAGTTACCCAAATAATAAATCCAAGCATTTGGTGGGCATGGCCAAGATCTTATGCGAAGATTTTGGAGGTGTGGTTCCCTCTTCGGTAAATGATTTACAAAAAATGCCGGGCGTAGGCCGTAAAACCGCCAATGTAATTGCATCGGTTATTTACCAGGCACCAACTATGGCGGTAGATACGCATGTGTTTAGAGTGGCTAATCGGATGGGCTTAACTACCAATGCAAAAACACCGCTGGCGGTAGAAAAACAGTTGGTAAAATACCTGCCCAATGATAAAATATTTGTTGCCCACCATTGGCTAATTTTACATGGCCGGTATATCTGCCTGGCCCGAAGTCCTAAATGCGAACAATGCCCCATAAGCTGGTTCTGTAAATATTATGAACAGCAGCATACCGAAACAGCCCTGTTAAAAGCAGAAAAGGCAGCATTAAAAAAGAAAAAAGAAATGGCTAAAAAGAAAAAAATGAGCAAAAGCGGGCTTATTTTGAAGAAAATGAGCATAAAGGCTTAAATTATAGAAATATTTTGATAAAATTTTTAGCATTTTATAAAAAATAATTACTTTTGATTTCCTTAAACTAAAAATATGAGCAATACAGATAAATTAAAAGCTTTACAACTTACGCTTGATAAATTAGAGAAATCGTACGGTAAAGGTGCGGTTATGAAATTGGGTGATGACGCCGTAGAACCTATCGAATCTATTTCAACCGGTTCTATTGGTTTAGATATAGCCTTGGGCATTGGCGGTTTACCAAAAGGCCGTGTAATTGAAATTTACGGGCCGGAATCGTCAGGTAAAACTACGCTGGCCACTCACGTAATTGCCGAAGCACAGAAAAAAGGTGGTATTGCTGCATTTATTGATGCCGAGCATGCTTTTGATAAATATTATGCTCAGAAATTAGGTGTAGATGTAGAAAATCTATTAATTTCTCAGCCAGACAATGGCGAGCAGGCCTTGGAAATTGCCGACAATCTAATCCGCTCGGGAGCTATTGATATTATTGTGATTGACTCGGTTGCCGCTTTGGTTCCTAAAGCCGAAATTGAAGGCGAAATGGGCGATTCTAAAATGGGCTTACAAGCCCGTTTAATGTCGCAGGCCTTAAGAAAACTAACCGGTAGCATTGCCAAAACCGGTTGCTGCTGTATTTTCATTAATCAATTACGTGAAAAAATTGGGGTAATGTTTGGTAATCCGGAAACAACTACCGGAGGTAACGCCTTAAAATTTTACGCATCGGTACGTTTAGATATTCGCAGAACCTCGCAAATTAAAGACAGTGATGAGGTTTCGGGTAACAGAGTTAAAGTAAAAATTGTAAAAAACAAGGTTGCTCCTCCTTTCCGTATAGCCGAATTCGACATTATGTTTGGTGAAGGTATTTCTAAAGCTGGCGAAATTGTAGACTTAGGTGTAGATTTTGATATTATTAAAAAATCGGGTTCTTGGTTTAGCTATGGCGACACCAAATTAGGTCAAGGCCGCGATGGCGTAAAAAATCTTTTATTAGAAAATCCAGACCTGATGGATGAACTGGAAGGTAAAATTAAAGAAGTGGTAACCGGCGACAAACTGGACTACAAACCGGAATAATTTTACGAAAGAAATACACAAAAAAGCCTCCGCCAACTGGCGGAGGCTTTTTTGTGTATTTAAAAACTCATACGTGCCAGCGGAGCAATATCCTGACCAACAAAATCTTTAGCCAAAAATTTATAATAACCGGCAATAGCAATCATGGCTGCATTATCTGTGCAATATTCAAATTTGGGAATAAACACTTGCCAACCTTTTATTTTTGCCTCGTCTTGCAAGGCTTGTCTGAGACCCGAATTGGCCGATACACCTCCCGCAATAGCAATATCGTTAATGCCATAATGAGCGGCAGCCAGGCTTACTTTTTTAAGCAAAATGGTAATGATACGCTGTTGAACGCTAGCACAGATATCAGGTAAATGCTGATTAACAAACTCGGGGTTCTCTTTCAGATTTTTCTGCAAAAAATAGAGAATAGAAGTTTTTAATCCACTAAAACTAAAATCGAAATCAGGAATTTGAGGTTCGGGAAATGTAAAAGCCTCGGGGTTTCCCTGTGCCGCATATTTATCAATTAAGGGGCCTCCCGGATAAGGAAGACCTAAAATTTTAGCCGTCTTATCGAAGGCTTCGCCGGCCGCATCATCCAAGGTTTGGCCAATAATCTTCATATCAAAATAATTTTTAACCAAAACTATTTGTGTATGCCCCCCAGAAACGGTTAAACAGAGAAAAGGAAAAGTGGGTTTGGGCTCATCAATATAATGAGCTAAAATATGCGCCTGCATATGATTTACCTCAATTAAAGGCAACTGATTGGCTAAGGCAAAACCCTTGGCAAAAGAGGTACCTACCAAAAGAGCGCCTAAAAGTCCTGGACCACGGGTAAAAGCTACTGCATCTACCTCATTTTTGCTTATTTTAGCAACAGAAATGGCTTGCTGAATTGCCGGTATAATATTCTGCTGGTGAGCCCGTGAAGCTAATTCTGGAATAACACCGCCATATTGCTGATGAATAAGCTGGGTTGCGATGATATTAGAACGAATCTCTCCATCAATGCATATAGCAGCAGAGGTTTCATCGCATGAAGATTCTATTCCGAGTATAATGGCCAAAACTGTTAATTGATTTAATTGTTGATATAATTTGTTCTAAAACACAAAACTATCAAAAAAGCGCTAAAAATAACTTTGTGGATTGTTACATCACTTATACTGATGTTGGCAGCATTGGTATTTTCGCTGCAGTTTAGGCCCGTACAAACTTATTTTGCCCAGCGGGCAGCAGCCTTTCTATCGGGCGAACTGAAAACCCGCGTAGAGATTTCAGGCTTATACCTCAAACCTTTTAAATCTTTAGTTTTAGAAGGATTTTATATCCAGGACTTAGATGAAGATACCCTGCTTTATGCCAAAGAGTTAAGTGTGGATATTAATGTTTTATCTATCAAAAACAGAAGAATTTCGGTAAATACCGCCCGCCTGGACCATGCTAGTTTTTATCTAAAAAAATATAAAAACAAGACCAGTAACCTAAGCTTTATTATTAATTATTTTAACACCGGAGAGCCCGAAAAGAAAGATCGTAAACCCTATGATATCACTTTTGATAAGATTGTACTGAACGAGGTTGATTTCAGATATCTGAATCAAAATGCCACCGAAAAAGTAGCGGGAGTTGATTTTAACGACCTCAGCATTAGCCATCTTAAAGTTACGGTTCTGAATCTCGACACTAAAAATCATCTGGCGAAAGCCGAATTAAGAGGTTTGAGTTTTCACGATAAATCTGGGTTTTACTTAAAAAACCTGAGCACGCTGGCTACTGTAGACAGTAACAAGATGGAGTTTAAGGACCTGCTTTTGGTAACGCCCAAAACCATCATTCGGAACTATTTTGTGATGAAATTCAGGAGTTTCGACGACTTCGACCATTTTAACAACCGGGTGTACATGGAGGCCCATTTTAAAAATAGTAGGGTGCTTTCTACCGATGTGGCCTACTTTGCTCCCGAACTGCACCAAAATTACATAGACGTAAAACTCAATGGCAATATTGGAGGCTATGTAAAGTATTTGAAGGCTAAACGATTCAGTATTCAATCGGGCGATTCTACACTTTTAAAAGGTGATTTTACCATTAAGGGTTTACCCCGGATAAAGGAAACGGTGTTCGATTTGAACTTCGATCAGCTGGTTACCACTAAAAAAGATTACGACCAAATTTTAAGGAGAATTACCGGCAATGACCTGAACCGCTTACCTGACGAAATGGGGCGCATGGGCAAGATTGTTTTTACGGGCCATTTTAGAGGGTTTACTCATGATTTTGAAACGGCCGGCGAATTAAATACCGACTTAGGTAAACTAATTGCTGATGTAAAACTTAAACGAGATGCCAAAAATGTTCCTCTTTACGAAGGCGTTCTAGAGGCCGAAAATTTTAATATAGGCCAATTATTGGCAGAAAAAGACCTGGGGTATACTAGCTTTAAAGGAGAAATTAATGGGCGTGGATTTCAATTGGCTCAGTTAGAAAACAGTCTGGATTTAACTATCGATTACCTGGATTATAATCATTACCGGTATCAGAATGTATTGGTTAAGGGGCAAGTAAACCAAAGGATTTTCGATGGAAATATTCGGATAAACGATCCGAACGTAGCCTTAAATTTCACTGGGCAAATGGATTTAAACCCCGATTTGCCGATCTTTAATTTCGATGCGCAAATTCAAAAAGCAGACCTTTTTGCCTTACACTTTTCTAAAGATACCATACAGGTAGATGGGAAACTGCACACTAACTTTAGCGGCAATAAACTCGAAAATATTCAAGGAGAGATATTAGCTCAGAACTTCTGTTTAAATAAATCTGGAGAGAGCCACCTCATCGACTCGGTGTATCTGGTTGCCGCAGGTTCGGGCAGTGAACGCTCCATAGTGGTAAAATCAGATCTGCTGGATGGCAGCCTGAAAGGAAGATACGATCTCATGACCTTACCGTCGTATTTTAAATCAGTAATTAAAAAATATGTGCCTTCGCTACAAACTAAAATTGTAGCCTATAAACCTCAAAATTTTGAGTTAAACCTGAATTTAAAACGGTTCGACCCTATTGGTTTATTTGTAAATAAACTGAAAATACCGGAAGGTGCGGTACTGAATGGAAAATTTGCCTCAGACAGCAATGTGTCTACCATTAGTGCATATGCCAAAAACATCCAATACGAAAAATACAAAGCCAATAACCTGATTGTGGATGAGACCACGGAAGAGAAACAGATGAACATTTTTGTTACTTCCGACCGTTTGGACCTTAGCGATAGCATTTTTGTTAAGAACATAAACATTGCCAACATTTTGCGTAATGACAGCCTAAGCCTGAACATTAAACTTTCTGACAAAGATGCTACCAACCAATTGGACTTAAACGGCTTAGTAGAATTTAATGGAGATAGTTTGGCCCGACTAAACATTTTACCTTCCGATTTGGTGATTAACCGTGAGGTTTGGAAAATTCAGGAAAAAGTAAAAATAGGTTTCGATCAGGGCAAGACCATCATTGAAAATTTTGGCCTTTCTAGAAATGAACAGGTAATTACTGTAAACGGAGTAATTTCTTCAAGCACCGAAGATGAATTGAAAGTTGGCTTTAGTAAATTTAACCTGAGCACCATTAACCCCTTAACCAAACCAGGCGGTTTAACACTAAAGGGAGAGCTGAATGGACAGGCAGGCATTAGGGCACTTTCTGGCAAAATGCGTTTATCCTCAGACCTTAAAATAGACTCACTACACTTCAATAATAATTTTATTGGCGATTTAAATCTTGATGCAGATTTTGATAATGAAAGCAAATTAGCGGCTTTCCAGGCAAACATTATTGGCCATGGCATTAAAACTCTTGATATACATGGCACCTACGATGCAGACCCTAAACAAAATGAACTAGACCTGGATGTTAAGCTGAACAATAATCCAATTGTGATGCTGGAGCCCATTCTAAAAAATCTGGTTTCTGAGCTAAATGGCACTATATCAAGTGATTTAAAAGTTACCGGCAAACCGGCAAACCCAAAAGTAAATGGTACCATTACGCTTACCAATACCAGCATGAAGGTAAATTACCTTAAAACCACTTACCGTATCACTCAGAAGCTAAAGGTAAATAATACCATTATCGATGTAAACGATCTGCGTATTAAAGACATTAACAATAATGAAGCTTTGGCAAACGGAACCGTTGATATGCGTAATCCGGACAACCCGACCATTAATGTTACGCTAGTAACCAACAACTTTATGGCTTTAAATACCACGCCTAAAGACAATTCGGCGTATTATGGTACCGCCTATGGAACGGGCTTTTTTAGTTTTGACGGGCCTACCGATAATATGAATATTAATATCGATGCTAAAACAGAAGCCGGCACCATATTTAATATTCCGCTAAACTCTACCGAAACTATTGGCGAAAACGACTTTATCTTTTTCACCGGACAGGATAGTATAAGAAAAGAAAGAAAGGAAAACTTTTTTAAAGGTTTAACGATGAACTTCTCGCTTAATGTTGACGAAGCTTCACAAGCTAATATTTTCACTTCTTTAGGCCGTTTATCCGGTCGGGGTAAAGGCGACCTAAGTTTAAAGATCTCTTCTTTAGGCGACTTTGAAATGTTTGGCGACTACCTGATCTCTCAGGGTAAATTTGAATTTACGGCTAAAGATTACATTAATAAAGTATTCGACATTACCCAAGGCGGATCTATTCGCTGGACTGGCGACCCTACCGGAGCAACTATTAATCTGAAAGCCGCCTATGGAGTTAGAACCAGCCTGGAGCCTTTATATACCGCTGCGGGTGTATCGCCTAACAAGAATCGGGTTCAGGTAGAGGCCGTGATGGATCTGAGTGGCAGTCTGTTGAAACCCGACATCAGTTTCGATCTAAATTTCCCAACCGACTCTTATGTAAAAGATCAGTTGCAGGGCTATTTAAATGATGTAAACAATGTAAACCAACAGGCCTTGAGCTTAATTGTAAGACGGAGCTTTGCACCCGGTAATGGCACCAATACACTCACCAATCAGATCAACTCTACCGTTTTAAGTGCCGGAACCGAATTGGCATTCAATCAGCTGAACAACATACTTACCCAGTCTTTAAATCTGAATTTCGTTGACTTTAATATCCGTTCATTTAACGAGGCCAGTGCCTCCTTTCGCCTGTTAAACAACCGTTTAATTCTTACCGGCGGGGTTACCGATAAACGTAACTCCATTAACGAATTTGATGTGATTGGTAACAACATAGCCAGCGATGTGGAAGCGCAATACCTAATTAAAAAGGACGGAAGCCTGGTTCTTAGAGCTTCTAAACGGCTGAGCAACCAAGGCTTGTCTATAACCAATGTGGAGCAAGAATATGTAAATGCTATCGGCTTGGTTTACCGTCGCGATTTCGACAATTTTGGCGAATTTTTACGCCAGCTCATTGGCAAGGAACGAAAAGCGAACCGGCTAAAAGAAGCCGAAGCTAAAGCCAGGGCCGCCAGCAGCAACCGAACAGGAAATTAACTCTCCGGAGTGTTTTTCATGATGGTATGCCCCATCTTATCACGCTTGGCTTTTAAGTATGCTTCGTTATGCTTATTTGACTGAATCTCTATAGGTACGTTTTCTACCACTTCTAATCCATAACCAATTAAACCGGCACGCTTGGTGGGGTTATTGGTCATCAGTTTCATTTTAGAAATACCTAAACTGCGTATAATTTGTGCACCAACACCATAATCGCGTTGATCCATAGGGAAGCCTAGCTTCAAATTAGCTTCTACCGTATCGAAACCGTTTTCCTGTAAACTATATGCATTCAGTTTATTGATCAGGCCAATACCTCTGCCCTCCTGGTTCATATACACTACAACTCCTTTCCCAGCCTCCTCAATCATTTTCATGGCCTCGTGAAGCTGTGGACCGCAATCGCATCGGCAAGAGCCAAAAATATCACCGGTAATACAAGAACTATGCACCCTAACCAGTACGGCTTCATCGGGCTCCCAACTACCTTTAACCAAGGCCAGGTGCTGCTCGCCGGTATTGATCTGGGTGTAAGCTACCATGGTAAAATCGCCCCATTGGGTAGGCAACTGAACGGATACCTCTCTCTTGATTAAACTCTCATTGGCTACCCGGTAGGCAATCAGATCTTCAATAGAAATGATTTTTAGATCGAATTTTTTAGCAATTTGAAGAAGGTCTGGTAAACGGGCCATCTCCCCGTCTTCTTTCATTATTTCCACAATAACTCCAGCAGGCTCAAAACCGGCCATTCGGGCTAAATCAATAGCTGCTTCGGTATGACCTGTACGGCGCAACACGCCACCTTCTTTAGCTCTTAAGGGAAAAATGTGCCCGGGGCGGCCTAACTGCTCTGGCCGTATTCCCTGATCAATTAATGCCATTACGGTCTTAGATCGGTCGGAAGCAGAAATACCAGTAGTACAGCCATTTCCAATTAGATCTACAGAAACGGTGAAATTGGTTTCATGAGTAGCCGTATTCTTACCTACCATAAGATCCAAGTTCAGTTCATCACATCGCTCTTCGGTTAATGGAACACAGATTAATCCACGGCCATGAACTGCCATAAAATTGATAACTTCGGGTGTTGCATTTCTTGCAGCGGTGAGAAAATCTCCTTCGTTTTCTCTATCCTCATCATCTACTACAATAATTACTTTTCCGGCCTTAATATCGGCGATAGCCTCTTCTATGGTGTTTAGCATTTTTCGGGATTTGAAACAGCTTTATAGACTTACTGTAAAAACAATACAAATTTAGCTATTCTAAGCGCAAAAAACGGGCTCAGAAAATATTAAGCGTCAAAAAAATGACATAATAAATGTTAGGGTTAGACTTTAACCTTGGTAAACCATTTTTTAAACCATTGTTTGTAAATCTCGGCATCGAATAATACCGAATCAACACTGGCTTTGTAGGTTAAGAAGGCTCCCAATGGGCTTAATACAATAATGGCTACCCACATTCCCAGTATAGGAGAAATATCGCCCTCTTTCGCATACTTTTCGCCAATGGTAGAGATAATATGATAGAACAAGAAAAAGATAACAGACATTACTACCGGCAACCCTAATCCACCTTTGCGAATAATGGCCCCAAGTGGTGCTCCGATAAAGAATAATACCATACAGGAAACAGCAAGGGTAATTTTGCGGTTATACTCTACTACAAAATGTCGTATTTTATCTTCAAAATCGGCATTACTGGTCAGTTTTAGAGATAAAGATTCTTTAACCATCTGTATTCCTTCTACCGCTTTTCTTTCTATTTCTACTCTTTCGTTTGCCGGAAAATAAGCAATATATGGTTTGCCCGATAGTTTTAATTGCTTAGACAGGCTAGTATCGGGCTTAGTTTTTGGACGATAAAAAAGCTGATAGCGGGGTTTAACGAGTTGAAAGGTGGTTCTCAAATTGCTATCTGCCTGGTGGCTGATAGAATCACGATAGTAACTCAATTGCTTCATGTTCATCATGGCATAGTTAGAAGCAAACAGCGTTTCGTCGGTTCGCTGCATTTTAAATCCCGACAGGTCGAATTTCTGTTCTGTTTCTTTAAACTTAGAACGTATAAGTCGCTGCCGTGGGTTGTAATTACCTTCGCCAGAACTTTCTTCGTAGCGTATACCATCTTTGAGTTTTAATATGAGGTAGGCGTTATCTGCCGTTTTATACATTTTACCTTCTTTGGCCAACACCACATTTACATTTCCATTAGCATTTAGGCGGTCGTAAATAACAATTCCATGCAGGGTTTGGCCATCATTGTCTTTTTTCTCTACCCGAATGGAGTAACCGGGAATACTGCCATTAAAAACTCCTTCGTTTATCAAAAAGGCTGCTTTTTGATTTCTGACATCCCATAAGAGCGAACCCATTTTTAGATTGGCTACAGGCAGCATATAATCTGAGAACAGGAATGCGGATACGCTGAGCATTCCAATAACAATAATAAGCGGGTACATGGCCCGGCGCAAAGAAATACCGGCAGACTTGATAGCTACCAATTCGTAATTTTCGCCAAGGCTGCCAAAGGTCATAATAGAAGATAGGAGGACCGCTAAGGGTAGCGCCATGGCCACATTGGTAGCAGAAGCATACATTAAAAGTTCGAGTATCACATACCACTCGAAACCCTTGCCTATCAAATCATCGATGTATTTAAATAAAAATAACATCAATAAAACAAACATCACGATTAAGAACGTGACAATAAATGGCCTGATAAAAGCTTTTAGAAGTAGGAGGTGAAGTTTTTTCACAAAACAAAAATAGGGAATTTAATCCCTATGCACCCAACACACTAATCAAATACTGGATCTGATTATCCCAGATCAGTTTCCTGTCGGCCAGCGTTTCATCTGTAGCAAAATCGGTAATTACCAGAGCTACGTCATTGGTTAGTTCGTCCTGAACGATTTCCATTTCGAAATAACAATGAGGTTCATCGTCTAGCCACTTAAATTTTACAGACTTGTTTTCTTTAACGCTTAGCAGTTTAGCTTTTTGTTGTTCGCCATCCCATGTAAAAGTATAGAGTTGATCTCTATAGGTTACATCATCGGCAAACCACTGGGCTAAACCATTAGGTTCATTTAAAAAAGTATATAATATTTTAGGCGAGGATTTGATCTCGTACTCTAAATTAAATTTTTTCTTTTCTGACATTATCTGTATCGTTAACCATCTTTGCCTAAGCAAATTTTATCAATTGTTGCTAAAGAAAGGTATTTTCTACTATATTTGCAAACCAATTTCTAAGGGAATATTGGCGGGGTAGCTCAGATGGTTAGAGCGCAGGATTCATAACCCTGAGGTCGGCAGTTCGATCCTGCTCCCCGCTACCACAAAATGCTTCGCCTTTGGCGGAGCATTTTTATTTTCAGAACATGAGATTTATCGTTTACGTTTTATTCTCAATAAGTATCAGAAAATCTATATCGGATATACCTCCGATATTGCCAATCGCCTTTTGTCTCACAATCAGTTAGCGTCTAAAGGGTATACCGTAAAATACAGACCTTGGAAATTAATCTACAAAGAAGAATTTGAAACTAAAACAGAAGCCTTGAAGAGAGAAAAAGAACTAAAGTCTGCAAAAGGCAGATTATTCATCTGGGATTTGATCTCAAACTTATAAAGAGCCATGGATTCATATCCGCCGAATGGCGGACAGCTTTCGATCCTGCTCCCCGCTACCACAAAATGCTTCGCCTTTGGCGGAGCATTTTTATTTTCAGAACATGAGATTTATCGTTTACGTTTTATTCTCAGATAAGTATCAGAAAATCCATATCGGATATACCTCCGATATTGCCAATCGCCTTTTGTCTCACAATCAGTTAGCGTCTAAAGGGTATACCGTAAAATACTGCGAACGTACCCTGTAACGTCCCGGACACTCTCCGCATCCTTCCGGACCATCTCTGCATCATTACGAACGCACCCTGCACCGTTCCAGACGCTCTCCGCACCATTCCGGACGGACTTATCACTCTTCCAGATGCACTACGCATCGTTCTAGACGAATACCCAATCGTTCCGGACGCTCTCCGAAGCTTTGTGGATGGACTTTACACCCTCATACAGGCCAATTAAGCTTAAAGGGGCGGGCGGTACCGATATAGCGTAAGCCAAGCCTGCAAAATTTCATCCGGGCAATGCGGAGATCAAAAAATTAAAAAAGGGCTTAGCTGCCTCATACCTGGCAGCCTAAGCCCTTTCATTTAAAATGGTAATCGCTTATTGCTGAGCGAAACCGTAACCGTTGGAGATCAGACCATTAGATTTAGCAATGGTTTGTGATGACAATGGCAACAAATAACGTGGCGGAACACCTGCAGCAGCACTACCATCAGGATATCCTTTAAATACATCGTCGGTGTACTGACTTACGTAAGTTAAAATATCGACGCCCCAGTTTGTCTTTACATAACCGCTGGCAACCAAGGCTGCAGCCTCTGTACCGTTAGGATCGATATAATTAAACAAACCTTTGATGGCAATATTACGTGTACCAGTTGCTAAAGTGTACTGAGACCACAGGTCGCAATTACCTCTCCAGCTTGGATATCTTACCGGGTAGGTAGGATCGGTAGAGGCAACAGCACACTGTGTAGTTAATGATTTGGTCATACCCAGATCAGCAACATTCACTTTTTTAATATAAATATATTTAGAAATGGTGTTTCCGTTAGGGAACGTATAGTATCCGTTGCTTTGTAAACCGGCAACCATAGCTCGCTGTCTATCGCGTAATTCCTGAATTTTTTGAGGAAATTTACCACTTCTTATCAAGTCAAAACGACGGATACCTTCTCCTGCCAATTCTAATTTACGCTCATCAAGAATAGCATCTTTTAATGCAGTACCCGAAAGCGCACTGATATAAGCCGTTACTTTAGTAGCCTGATCTGCGCTTTCGAAAGCTCTGCTGCGCACCTTGGTTAATTCAATTTTAGCTGCAGCTTCATCACCGAGCTCTGCATATACATCAGCAAGCATTAAAATTACATCGGCCATTCTCATAATAGGCCAGTTTACACCCGAAGCTCTTTGAGCAGCGGTATATGGAGTGGCCATGCGGCTTTCATCCCACTTATTATTCGCCAAACCTCCGTTAACCCTTGATCCAGGAGTAAATGAAATTAAACTTTCTGCACCTGCACCAGAATTAGCGGTTACCGTAGTTGTCACATCACGGCGAAGATCTTTAGGATCATAATCACCATAATAGAAACTGGCATACATACGGCTTTGACCATAAGATTTACAAGGGAAAGCATTGCTACCACCTCCATTAGATGGACGACCAAAAGCATAAGGACGCTCAGAGAACTGCCCCTGAGTTTCGGCTATTTCATACAATGACTCCGGACTAACCTGCAAGTTCATATTGTATTGGAAGTTGTATTGGAAAGGATTGTTGTATCCTGCTCCCCGAGGGTCGCTAGTTATTAAACGAGCAGAACCAGCATTATCAATACAAGCCTTTAAGTACGTTTTGGCAATCTCATAAAATTTAAGATAATCGGTACGGCGTACATATTTTGCATTCCATCTTACGGTTCCTAATTGAGTAAACGTTACACTTCCATAATCGAAGTCGGTACGGCGCAAACTGTAACCACCGGCAGCCAAAGCCATTTTACCAATTAAGCCTTGAGCAAACGTACGCGAGAATCGTTCGGCAGTGATGCCGCCTTCGCCTAAGCGATACATTAAAGGCTCTACCCTTCTCAGTTCAGCAATTTGATATTCATAGATCTCATCGCGTGAAACCAGTTTGGCACTATCTGTTTGGCTGGTATTGGTAATAGTCTCTTTAAAATGAGGTACATCACCAAAATAATAGATCAGCTTATCGTAAGCAAAAGCTCTGAATATGGCCGCTTCGCCATAAAGCTGAGTCCAGTCATTAGCCCTATTGTCGCTTACTGCTTTCAAATAGTCTGGCTTGGTAGCAATGGCCGCCATAATTAAATTGGCACGGTTAGCCATTTTATACAAATTGGCCCAGGTATCTACCCCATTCGCGTAATTAATAGAAATTTCTGAAGCATATAAACCTTCAGGAATATGGCGGGTTTGCGCACTATAAGCTTCCGGATGCGACTCCGAATCAGAGCCCACAACATCCAGATCATAGAATAAACCGTTTAAAGAGCCTCTTAAGGTTTCATAACAGCCCATCATTACTTTATAGGCTTCACTTGGGGTGGAGAATACGAAATCCTGATCGACACTAGAAAGTGACTGAACATCAAGAAAGCTATCCTTGCAAGCTTGGCCCAAAAACAGGACTGAACCAAGTAGTATATAAATAATCTTTTTCATAACTGCATTATTATTTTTTGTTTAAAACTCAACATTTAAGCCTAAAGTAATTGATCGTGCACGAGGATAAGCACCCCAGTCAAGACCGGTTGTAGGATATTGAGCACCACCTTGTGAGGTATTGGCATTTACATCAGGGTCTAAACCTGGATAGTTAGTGATGGTGAATGCATTATAAACTGATGCATAAACTCGCATTCTGTTCATTCCGATCTTACTTACCACGTTTTTAGGTAAGCTATAACCTAAGGTGATGTTATTCAATCTTAAATATGAACCATCCTGGATACCCATGGAAGATACCACCGGATTTTCATGGTATGGCAAGAAAGTGGTTGCATTAGCATTAAGTGCCGTTAAAGCTGCAGGATCTGTTACACTAACCAATTGTCCATTTTGGATATCATATATTTTATATGATGACGAGAGGTAATTTAAACGGTTTTTATACAAACCATCCTCTTTACTACCGTAAAATGCAGCTAAATAATTGGCATTGTAGATCTTATTTCCAAAGCTCCAGTTAAAGTCAAATCTGAAATCGAGGTTCTTGTAATTACCTCCAATGTTAAATCCACCAGTATGTTTAGGATTCATATCACCGATAACACTTACGTCAGATTCGTTAATTACACCATCTCCATTCAGATCTTTAAACTTAATTACACCTGGATAGGCCGACTGAGTACCCGGTTTTTTACCAACCGTTCCATAAACCGTACCAATAATACCGGTAGTAATATCAGGCACCCCAGTTTTCAAAGTGTATACACCACCAGAGTAATTGAAATCATCAACGGTATACCAACCATCATAAGTATATCCGCGAACCTGCCCAACAGGCTTTCCTTGAACAAGCGTATAATCACCGGTATTAGGTTGTGTCATAGTAGAACCCCACTGGCTCTTATAATACGGCGTAATACCCGGCGCTAATTCGTCTATCTTACCTCTGTTGAAATTGATATTCACATTGGCATTTAAATTGAAATCTTTTTTATTGAAGATTTCGCCACCAATAGATAATTCCACCCCACGGTTGCTCGTACTTCCAACATTCTGATAAGTGGCAGTAAAACCGCTAATAGCAGAAACAGGTGTCAGCATCAACAGATCTTTAGTGGTGTTCTTGTATATCTCAATTGAACCAGAGATCTTGTTGTTAAACAAACCATAATCAATACCAATGTTACGGGTAATGGTAGTTTCCCACTTCAGGTCCGGATTGGCAATGGTAGAAGCCGGAGAGTAAGAAGATTGCTGCTGCTCGTTAATGGAGTATCTGATCAGACCGTCAGAAGACCAGTTCATTTTCCATAAGCTGGCACTGATACCGTCGTTACCTACGGTACCATAAGAAACACGAGCTTTTAAGTTGTAAAGCCAATCTACATCTTTCAAGAATTTCTCATCAGACACTCTCCAGGCAAAAGCCGCAGCAGGGAAATACCCCCATCTGTGAGAAGGAGCAAATCTGGATGAACCATCCGCTCTGAAAGTGGCCGAAAGCAGATATTTACCCGCAAAAGCATAATTTGCTCTTCCAAAATAAGACAATAAACGATTAGGAGTACCCGCAGATGACTTTAAGCTATAGTTTACAGTAGTAGTGCTGGCCAAATACTGATCCATAATTGCAAAAGCTCTTTCACGGGTAAAAGATGAAGGATATTTATTTCCAGAAATACTGATACTGCTTGATGCTGAGTTTAGCATTTCCTGACCTGCCAGGAGATTTAAAGTGTGCTTCTTACCTAAGCCCTGAACATCATAGCTCAAAGTATTGGCCCAGCGGGCATTCCAGCCCTGAGAATTAGAAATAGCCGCATTACCGCTGTAGGTTACATTTCCGGCAGCATCAAAGTAGTTATTATACAGTGCTCCAGACCAGGTAGTGCTCTTATTCCAATTGGTATTTAAACCCAGTTCAGATCTGGCAATAAGTCCTTTAAGCACATTCCAGCTTAAAGCACTGTTAGCTCTTAACGATCTGTATCTGTTTTCTGGAATATAATCTTTCATACGTGCCACCGGGTTATACACATCTTGTAAAACCAAGTCGTATAAACCTAATTGCGTATTCTGCGTATCATCTAAGGTACCCAACACATCAGCAGTAGCAATCGGGCGGAACCAATAGGCTGATGACAGGTTAGAACCACGTCCATTAGTGGTCGATTCATCTCCAACCCGGTCTACGTCAGTATATCGGGTATCTAAAGAGAAATCTAAGCTTTTAGCCACTTTCTGATCTAACTTGAAAGACGCATTGGTACGTTTATACCATGAATTTACTTTCATACCCTGCTCGTCGATATTATTTAAAGCGAACAAGATCTTTGTTTTATCGGTACCGGTGCTTAAGCTCAGATTGTGGTTCTTGGAAAAAGATTCGCCGTAAGCCTGCTTTGAATAATTAGCCGCTGCAACATTCTTATAATGATCTATACCCGCAGTATTGCTGTAAGTAGCAGCCTGTGTACCAATGGCCCACAATTTTTCCCAGGCCAAACCATAGCTAGAACTGATGGATTGTGCATAAGCCCAGTTGTAAGCAATATAATCATAGGCATTCATGGTCTCCAGGTATTTGGTAGGCGAATTGAACTTTGCAAAACCATCATAGCTAATGGTCAGTTTGCCCGATTTACCATTTTTAGTGGTCACAATAATAACCCCATTGGCACCACGTGCACCATAGATTGCAGTAGAAGATGCATCTTTCAATACATCAATGCTCTCGATCTGGTTTGCCGGGATATCGCTAATAGAACCCACCGGAAATCCATCAACTATGAAAAGCGGATCATTACTTTGTGAAATAGAACCGCCTCCACGTACACGAATGGAAATAGCAGCATCCGGACGACCATCTTGTGAAACTACATTCACACCTGGAAGTTTACCGGCCAAAGCCTGTGCAGCATTGGCTACAGGAACAGCAGCAATGTCTTTACCGCTTACAGAAGCTACCGAACCGGTTAGATCTTTTCTTTTAACCGTACCGTAACCGATAACCACTACCTCATCCAACGCACTTACGTCTTCTGCCATCTGGATCTTAACCACGCTGCCAGTAACTGCAGCTTCGTAGGTTTTGTAGCCAATGTATTTGGCCTGGAGAGTTACACTACCCGTATTGGGTAGCTGATTAAAGGTGAATTTACCGTTGGCATCTGTCTTGGTAGCAAGAGAAGTTCCCTTAATCATGACTGAAACGCCAATTAACGATTCACCGGTTCCCTTATCGGTAATAGTACCGCTAAGTGTTTTTGTCTGGGCAAGAGCTATGCTCAGGCTGGAGATCGACAAAAAGAAAAATAGTAAAACTTTTTTTAACATAGTATAAGGTTTTTTGGTTTCAAAAAACGATAAATAATTACAGGGCACCCTTCCGACTGATTTTGCAACCGGACAATACCTGAATCTCGAATGAGTTGGTATAACTCACTCTTAAATAATTAAATACTGTTTTTTTTGTTAATAATTGGTTATAACAAGTCTACAAAAGTTTGGAGCAACCCGAAGAAAATTTAGACTAAAAACTGTGCAATCGTTCTCGGAAAAATACCCAATATTAGGCATAATGAATGATTTTTGTTCAAAACAGCGCTTGTTTTTAAACAAAATAAACCCTTAGTGAGCGAAGGAATATAGGTAGTAGTCAAAAAAAATTAGCTGTCTCTTAATCATATTATATAATGAATTTAAATCATAAATTGTTTTTGAACCGAGCCTGGCCTAGTGTGTAAAAAATCAGACGTATTTTTACTATTATTTTTGTTTTTTTGTTTTTATATTTAAAAAAGAAAATAATCGAAAGCCATTTCGCTTATTCATTAAAACCAAAAACCAATACAAATTTCACTAACCATGCTTGCTCACCAGAGAAGAGACAGAATATTAGCGCTTTTAGCCGAAGACGGTTCGGCAAAGGTGATCAATCTGGCTAAACTCTTTCAGGTAACCGAAGTAACCATTAGGCAAGACTTAGAAAAATTAGAGAAAGATGGATTTGTAGTTCGGGAACATGGCGGCGCCTATCTAAAAAACATCGAAGATCAGGTCAAAAGTTTCTCCTTAAGCCATCAGGAAAACCTGGATAAAAAAGAATTAATTGCCGCTAAATGCCTGGAATATATCGCCAGCGGCGATACCATTATTTTAGACTCGGGATCTACCACTACCGAGATTGCCAAAAAATTAAAAGGATTTAAGGAGCTAACGGTGATTACCAATGCATTAAATATTGCTTTAATGCTTGGCGTAGAACCCGGCATAGAACTAATTGTAACCGGCGGAGAGTTTAAACCCCCAACCCTATCGCTAACCGGTCAAAAAGCGGCCGACTTTTTCAAAGGCATTCATGTTCAGAAGCTATTTTTAGCCACCGCGGGACTTTCGCTTAAAACCGGATTAACTTATCCGAGTATTAGCGACATTGTGGTAAAGAAAGCCATGATAGAAGCTGCCGAAACCACTTTTTTAGTGGCCGATTCTACCAAAATAGGCAAAAGCGCTTTTGCAAGCCTGGGGGCTTTATCGCTGGTTGATTATGTGGTTACCGACGCTGGTATCACCGCTGCAGATCAGGCCGATCTGGAGGAAAATGAAATTAAACTAATATTAGCCAAATAAATAGCACATGAAACAAAAAACAAGCATCGGTATCATTATAGGCAACCGTGATTTCTTTCCTGATAAATTAGTGTCAGAAGCCAGATTGGATGTGATTGCACTGTTCAAAAAACTAGATCAGAATTACGTAATCCTCGATGAGAACGAAACTAAACTGGGCGGTGTAGAAAGTTTTAAAGATGCTCAAAAATGTGCTGCGCTATTTAAAAAGCACGCCGAGGAAATTAATGGCGTTTTAGTGGTGTTACCTAATTTCGGCGACGAACGCGGAGTGGCCGAAACTTTAAAACTGGCCAACTTAAATGTACCGGTATTAATTCAGGCCTATCCGGATGAATTAACTAAACTGGATGTGGCCAGAAGGAGAGATTCCTGGTGCGGAAAGATATCTGTTTGCAACAACCTCTATCAATACGGCATTAAATACACCCTTACAGATAAACACGTTATTCACCCCGGCGATGCTGCTTTTGAGCAGGAGTTGAAAGATTTTGTGGCGGTTTGCCGTGTGGTACAAGGCTTACGCAAAGTAAGAATAGGTGCCGTTGGTGCCCGTCCGGGAGGTTTTAACACCGTAAGATATAGTGAAAAGATATTACAGCGCCAGGGCATATCGGTAACCACCGTAGATCTTTCAGAGATCTTGGGCAATGCCAACAAACTCAGCCCTGATCATCCGGAGGTTAAAGCTCACCTGGATAAGATCCTGGCCTATGCCCCTAAAGGACAAACTCCGGATGAGGCCATGATCCAGATCGCTAAGCTGGATGTCGTGTTAAAACAGTTCATGGAAGAACATGATCTGGATGCGACCGCCATTCAATGCTGGACCTCCTTACAGCAAAATTACGGATGCAATGTATGCACCAGCATGAGTATGATGAGCGAAAACATGCTGCCCAGTGCCTGTGAAGTAGATGTTACCGGAACCTTAAGCATGTATGCCATGCAGCTGGCCTCGGGCTCTCCGAGTGCATTGGTAGACTGGAACAATAACTATGCAGACGACGACAGCAAATGTGTGCTTTTCCATTGCGGTAACTGGGCAAAATCATTCCTGCCCGATATCCAGATCAGCAACGCCCCTATCTTAGGAACCAGTGTAGGCGTAGAAAACACCTATGGTGCATTAGATGGCCGTACCCCGGCCTCTCCGCTTACCTATGGCCGTATCAGCACAGACGACCCTAAAGGCGTAATTAAAGTATATATTGGCGAAGGCGAATTGACCAACGACCCTTTAAATACTTTTGGCAACCGGGCCGTTGCGCAAATACCCGAACTGCAAAACTTAATGCAATATGTTTGCAAGAACGGCTTTGAGCATCACGTAGTAATGAATGCTTCTAAAACAGCCCATATTTTAGAAGAAGCCCTTGGAAACTACATGGGCTGGGAAGTTTACAAACACGCTCCATCTAAATAAAAAGCGAATGACCAATCAGGATCTGATCATCAAATCAAATCAATACCGTAAAAAGATATTGAAATATATTGTGGGTGCCAATGCAGGCCATACCGGCGGCAGTTTATCATCCATAGATATCATCAATGTTTTATACAATAAGGTACTAAACATAAGTCCCGATACTTTTACATCGCCCGCCAGAGACCGATACATACAAAGTAAAGGGCACTGTGTAGAAGCCTTGTTTGTGGTATTGGCCGATGCCGGATTTTTCCCTGAAGAAGATCTGGATACCCTTTGTAAATACCAGTCTCATTATATCGGTCATCCTACCCGTAAAGTAAAAGGAGTAGAACAGAACACCGGTGCATTGGGCCATGGCCTTCCCATTAGTGTGGGTACTGCCATTGCCGCTAAATTAGATCATCAGAACTACCGGGTATTCACCTTATTAGGCGATGGAGAACTTCCCGAGGGATCCAACTGGGAAGCAGCCCTCACCGCGGCTCATTATCAATTAGATAATTTATGTGCGATTGTGGACAAGAACACCCTGCAAATTACCGGTCCAACCGCTGAGGTATGCAATACCGATCCATTGGACCAAAAGTTCGAGAGTTTTGGCTGGTCGGTAAAACAGGTAGATGGGCACGATATAGCGGCATTGACCGAAGTTTTTAGTCAGCTTCCCTTCGAAAAAGGAAAGCCAAGCCTCATTATTGCCAATACGGTAAAAGGCAAGGGGGTCAGCTTCATGGAAAACCAGCTTAGCTGGCATCATGGCGTTCCCAATACCGAACAATACGCACAAGCTTTAGAAGAATTATCGGCGGCAGCCCAATAAACCATACAAATCATCAACAGAGAATGGGAAGTCACCAAACAGATCACGTAGCAGATAACAGCAAGCCTAACTTAGAGGTATTCTCCTCGGTATTGCAGTCTTTGGCCGCGAACGATAAAAATATTATAGCAGTTACCAGCGATTCCCGAGGTTCGGGCAAGCTGGTTCCCTTCGGATTAAAATACCCGGAGCAGATCGTTGAGATCGGCATTGCCGAACAGGCCCTGGTAGGCGTTGCAGCCGGACTAGCCTCGGCCGGGAAAAAGACCTTTGCCGTATCGCCCGCCTGTTTTTTAACTGCCCGGGCTTTAGAACAGATCAAGAACGATGTGGCCTATTCAGACAATCCGGTAAAACTGATCGGTATCAGTGCCGGCGTAAGTTATGGTGCTTTAGGTTCTACACACCATAGTTTACATGATTTTGCAGCCCTGAGGGCCATCCATAATTTAACCATTGTGGCACCGGCAGATAATTTTGAAACCGCCGAAGCCATTAAACAGGCCAGTGCCATTAACCAGCCTTTTTATATCCGCTTTGGCAAAAAGCCCATGCCGCTTTTAACTAATGATGCAAATAATCGTTTCGAATTTGGCAAAGGCAGGGTAATCAACAAAGGGAAAGACCTGGCCATTATTGCAACCGGCGAGACGGTTTACCCAGCTCTGGAGGCCGCTAAAAAATTAAAAGAACTACACCAGGTAGAAGCTACCGTGGTAAGCATGCACACCATTAAACCACTTGACTATAACTTGCTGAGATCGCTTGCAGCAGACACTGGAGCCATTTTAACGGTAGAAGAGCACAGTGTTTATGGCGGGCTGGGCGAAGCCTGTGCATCCTATCTGCTGGAAAATGGCTACCGAAAGCCTTTTAAAATTGTGGGTATACCCGATGAATACACCGTAACCGGTTCGCAAACAGAAATTTTAAACCACTATGGCATATCAGCCGATGGTTTAATGACTGCTGCGCTCCAACTGATCAGATCATTTAACCTGTAAATCATAAGCATCAAATTTTTAAACCAACCAATTAGAAACCAAATTTTATGAAAAAACTACTGGTAGCATTGTTATTGCTAAGCCTTGCCTTCGGTTGCAATCAATCGAAAAAAGAGAATGAACCTAAAAAGATCGCCATTATCGTTTCTACACTAAACAATCCCTGGTTTGTTTACCTGGCAGAGACCGCTGCAAAAAAAGCCAAAGAACTGGGTTATGAATCTAAGATCTTCGATTCTCAGAACAATACCGCTTTAGAGAGCGACCATTTCGAAAATGCACTTTCATCAGGATATAATGCCATTTTATTTAACCCTACCGATGCAGCAGGCTCTGTGGCCAATGCCAAAAAGGCACAAGATGCAAAAGTGCCGGTTTTCTGCATGGACAGAGAGATCAACTCTACCGATGCAGCCACCTCTCAGATCCTTTCAGACAGTTATACAGCCTGTGTAGAGCTGGGTAAATTATTTGTAGAGACCCTGAACAAAAAGGGCAACTATGTCGAGCTTTTGGGTATCGTTTCAGACAACAATACCTGGAACCGGTCTAAAGGTTTTCACAGCCTGGTAGACAGTTATACCGATCTGAAGATGGTAGCTCAGCAAAGTGCAGATTTCGACCGCAATAAAGCGATGGAAGTAATGGAGTCTATCCTGCAGGCACACCCTAATATCGATGGTGTTTTCTGCGGCAATGATGCCATGGCCATGGGTGCCTATCAGGCACTGGTAGCCGCCAACAAAGCAGATCAGGTTAAAGTTTTTGGTTTTGATGGTGCAGAAGATGCCATTACTTCTATTAAAGAAGGAAAACTAACCGCTACCGCGATGCAGTTCCCTAAAGTAATTGCAGAAACTGCGGTAACCTATGCCGATGAATATTTTAAAGGCAAAACCGATTTCCCTAAAAAACTACCCATCACCGTTGAAGTGGTTACCCAAAAAAATATCGACAAATACATCGCCTACGGCAAGAAATAATCAATTATGTTTAAAAAGCTTTTCAAGTTTTTTCTGGGTCTGCTCTTATTGGTGCTGCTGGTACACCATTCCGTTTATTTTAAAAAACTGAGTGCCAGCAAATCCTCGGAAGCAGTAGCATTTAATGCTAAAGAATATGCCAGAACGTATGTTCTAACCAAAATACCTGCTGCAAAAAATAAGGCCGTAGATATTTACGAGCTCCTCTCCGCCTTAAAGGCAGATCGCAAAAAGGCTTTTGATACTTATAGTAGTAAACAGCACACCGGCGACCTGAACTATTTTCTGGTTAAGGGACAGGCCCAGATCAGCCAAATAGACGAAGAGCAGCTCGGCCTGAAAAGCACCAATGCTAAGGCCGAATTCAAACTGGCCCTTAAATATATTTTTGGCAATGCTGCCAGAGATTGTTCAGACCTCATCTCTATCAACGATTTTAGCAATACTATGGATCTGAATAATGTTTCGGAAGAGATCAATCAACTGATCCGTAAAGAAATTATTCCTTCTTTTATCGCGAAAGCTAAAAAAGGCGACCAGATCGAATTTATTGGAGCCCTAGAACTAAGCAGTACCGAAACGCAAAAAGCAGTCGAAGTTATTCCTTTAAGCCTGCAATTCAAGTCACCAAAACTTTAAAGCTTTGTTAACAGCAGAAAATATCGGAAAAAAGTTCTCGGGTATTGCCGCCCTCTCTGAGGTCTCTATTGACCTGGAGGCGGGTTGCGTAACGGCAATTATTGGAGAGAACGGGGCCGGTAAATCCACTTTAATGAAGATCCTCTCTGGAGTATACCCGGATTATGAAGGACGAATTTTGTGGAAGGGCAAAGACGTGCGTTTTGCCAACCCTCGGGAAGCACAAAACTGCGGTATTGCCATTATTCATCAGGAACTAAACCTGATACCCGACCTCAGCATTACCGAAAATATTTTTTTAGGCCGGGAGCTCACCGATAAATGGAATTTGCTGGACCG
Organism: Sphingobacteriaceae bacterium; assembly: GCA_046074105.1. Taxonomy (GTDB): domain Bacteria; phylum Bacteroidota; class Bacteroidia; order Sphingobacteriales; family Sphingobacteriaceae; genus JAIPAN01. The sequence goes on from JBJTNQ010000106.1 coordinate 26,541, forward strand.
CTCGGCCATGGACCTCCGCACAAGGGAAATTTTAGCTAAACTAAAACTGGAGGTAGCCCCAAAAACCTTGATCCGAGATCTGAAATTAGGCCAGCAGCAAATTGTAGAAATTGCCAAAGCCCTATTATACGATTCGGAGGTCATCATTATGGATGAACCCACCTCTGCCATCAGCGATTCGGAAGTAGAGGTATTGTTTGGCATTATGGAGAACCTCCGGAAGGAAAACAAAGCCATTGTATACATCTCGCATAAGCTGGACGAATTATTTAAAATAGCCGACCGGTATATTGTACTTCGCGATGGCCGGGTAACTGAGCGTGGAATCATGCAGGGCGTAAGCCATGACGATATTATTAGAAAGATGGTGGGCCGGGAGATCCATATTATGGAGAAAGGCGCTGCGAACGAGCATAGCGAAGAACTGCTGAACGTAGAAAGCCTTACCTTAAGTAAAAAACACAATAAGAACAGCCTCCTGCTCGACGAGATCTCTTTTAAATTACACAGCGGAGAAATTCTGGGCATTTTTGGCTTAATGGGTGCTGGCCGCACAGAACTATTAGAATCTATTCTGGGCCTCCACCCTGCGAACTGCAAAAGCAGCATCCGCATTAAAGGAGAAAGTATTCAGCTCCATTCGCCCATGGCAGCTATTCAGGCGGGGGTTGTACTGGTACCCGAAGACCGTAAGAAAGATGGGTTGGTGCTGGGCTTAGATGTGATGACCAATATCAGCCTGAGTGTTTTAAAAGAACTACAGCAGTTTGGCTTGCTCAGCGAAGAAAAAGAGCGGGCCCTTACGGAGCAATATACCCAATCTTTACAGATCAAAACCTCCTCTCCCAAATTGCAGGTAAAGAATTTAAGCGGGGGCAATCAGCAAAAAGTGGTACTGGCCCGGTACTTAGCTACCCAGCCTATGGTTTTAATGCTCGACGAGCCCACACGCGGAATTGATGCGAATGCAAAGAATGAGATCTATAAGCTCATTGTTTCGCTGGCCAAAACAGGGCTGGGTGTTATTGTAGTTTCATCAGAATTACCAGAAATACTAACCCTCTCCGACCGAATATTAGTAATGGCAGAGGGTAAAATAACCAAAGAATTTAGGACGGCCGAGGCAAGTGAAGACGCTATCCTGAAAGCCGCAATTCCAAAAACCATTTAGATCTTATTTAGATGAACACACCTTCATATCTTTCTAAACTTTCCAGATTTCAGTCTACCATAGCGCTCTTGCTGCTGTGTATTTTGCTCAGCATACTCACCGATAAATTCCTTACGGTAGATAATGGCTGGAACGTATTGCGACAGATCTCTGTAAACATCTGCATATCGGTAGGTATGACCCTCGTGGTACTAACCGCAGGCATAGACCTATCGGTAGGTTCGGTTTTGGCTTTCAGCGGTGCCATTGCAGCCGGCCTGCTCAAATCGGGCATAGCTGTTCCGCAATTCGATCTGTTTATCGGGTTCACCCTGCTGGGAACACTCCTGGCCGGCATTTTAACCGGTGCTGCCTTAGGTTTTTTTAATGGATGGGTCATCACCCGGTTTAAGGTTCCGCCATTTGTAGCTACGCTTGCTATGCTTACTATAGCCCGTGGTTTTACCATGCTCTGGACCAAGGGCTACCCCATCTCCGGTTTAGGAACAGACTTTGCCGTAATAGGCACCGGATGGTTCCTGGGAGTGCCTATTCTCGTTTGGATAGCTGCCGTGATCGTATGCTTAGCCCTCACCATTGCCAACAAAACAGCTTTAGGCCGATACATTTATGCCATTGGCGGCAACGAAAATGCAGCCAGGCTTTCGGGTATCAACATCAGTAAAGTAAAGATCGTGGTTTATAGTATAGCCGGTGCGCTTGCCGCTATTGGAGGTATTATGGTTACTTCGAGGTTAGACTCGGCACAGCCCAATGCCGGAATGAGTTATGAATTAGACGCCATTGCGGCTGTGGTAATTGGAGGCACTTCCCTATCGGGAGGAAGAGGAACCATTGTGGGAACCGTTTTGGGAGCCATTATTATTGGTGTACTGAACAATGGTCTGGTATTGCTTGATGTTTCTCCATTCTGGCAGCAGGTGGTAAAGGGTATGGTTATTTTATTGGCCGTTATTATTGATAAGGCAAATAGCAAAACCGAATAAGAGCCATGGAAAAGGTATTCATTTTAGCTATTGACCAAGGTACCAGCAGTACCAAAACGCTCATTTTTAATACCCAGGGCGAAGTGGTGGCCAAAGCCACCGAAACACTTAAAACAAACTATCTGGAAGGAGGATTGGTAGAACAAGACCCTGATGATATTTATGATAATGTGCTGCGTTCGGTTAAGGCCTGTCTGAGCAATTTTACTGCACAGGGCGGCGATGTAAACCAGATCAGCTCTTGCGGTATTTCTAATCAGCGGGAAACCTTTGTGGTTTGGGACGAAACAGGTAAAGCCCTTAGCCCTGCGGTGGTATGGCAGTGCAAACGTTCTATTGCTATTTGCGAAGAGCTAAATACCAAACCCGGCATGGCCGAAAAGGTTAAAAATAAAACCGGCCTCATTATCGACCCTTATTTTTCTGGAACCAAGTTAATGTGGCTGAACCAGCATCAGGAAGCGGTTTCGCGGAAAATTAAGGAAGGTAAGGCATTTTTTGGCACCGTTGATACCTGGCTGCTGTATAAACTAAGCGGAGGCACTACATACCTTACCGATTACAGCAATGCCTCCCGTACGCTTTTATTCAATCTGGAAACGCTGCAATGGGATGAAGAACTCATCGGGCTGCTCGGCCTTTCGGGCATCCAATTGCCAGAACCCAAACCCTCGGCCTATGCTTTCGGCAATTCTACTTTCGAGGGATTATTTACAAGTCCATTAGCCATTACCGCCATGATCGGCGATTCGCATGCGGCGGCCTTTGGCGAAGGCTGCTTATCGCCGGGAACGGCAAAAGCAACTTTAGGAACAGGCTGCTCTATACTCATGAATACCGGCAGTACACCAAAAAGTTCTTCTACCGGCATGATGAGCACCATTTGCTGGAGCACAGAAGAACGGGTAGATTATGCCCTGGAGGGCGTTATTGTTTCTTGCGGCTCTACCATAGAATGGCTAAAAAATGAAATTGGTCTGTTTAGCGATAGCCGCGATACCGAACAAATGGCTGCGGCGGTGACAGACAATAATGGGGTTTATATTGTTCCCGCTTTCAGCGGATTGGGTGCCCCCTATTGGGATATGAATTGTAAAGCAGCTATTGAGGGGCTCAGTTTCGAGAGCAATAAGAACCACATTGCCCGGGCCGCATTAGAGGTGATCCCTTTTCAGATAAAAGATATTCTGGAGGCCATGCAAACCGATACCGGACTCAGCATACATGAACTGATGATCAATGGGGGCATTAGCTCCAATAGCTTTGTTATGGACTTTTTAGCCGATCTGCTGGATGCCCGGATCATTAAAAGCAGTATTCCCGATATCTCTGCTTTAGGAGCGGCCTATCTATCAGGTTTGGGAGCCGGTATCTATCAGAACCTGGAAGAACTTAAGCAGCTTTTCGGCAGCAGAACTACGGTACGGCCGGAGAAACATTTCCAGGCAGAGCAGTACTATCAGGAGTGGAAGCAGGTCATTCTCAAAAAACTAAGAACTGAATAATCGTTTACTGCACCTGTAACTGGGAAATGCTTAAACTGGCGGCATCTACAGCACTGATCTTAAAGGTATAATTACCCGCATTGATCATATTGCCCGTAGTGATGGTATGGAAAGCCCACTTACCTGCAATAGAAACCGGTAAACTGACCAATTCGGTTTTCATTAAAGAACCATCGGCAGCAAAAACCGATAACTGTACTTTCAGATCCTTCCCGCTCGTATTAGCATACCTCAGCGTAAACGAATAAATATCTGCTACTCCAGTCTGGAAATCCCAGGATATGGCACCCTGATTACCCGCTAAAAAAGTAAGGCTCGGCTTTTCGATGAGCGTTTCTAATTTAATCTCTGATGTATACTTTGCCGATTCAGGTTTAAGATTCAAGGAAGGTTTCAGATCGTAAGCCGGCTCTAATTTATCAACAGGAGTGGCCAATACTAAAAAATTCGAAGTTGCTTTTTCAAAAGCAATGGTTTGCGATGGCTGATAACGCTTTCTGAAAATTACATAGGTTTTCCCACCACCTTCGTCCGTTTGCAGCGTGGTTTGTGTGTTTTCAAAATCGTTTAACCAAGAAGGTTTATTTTTCAGGTTGCTGATGGCCACAAAAACATCGGCATCGGCATTTAAGCGAATAGCTGTTGGATGAGATGCATACGCACTTTGCAGTAAACTGGCATTGAACAATTTTGGCGGAAGCTGGCTGAAAGTAGCCGTGCTATCAGCATAAACCCGATCGCCAATATTAAGCCACTCTACAATATTAGCCCCATCTGCAGCGGCCACCAACGCTGGGGAGGCCGGAGCTGCCCTTAATGCTTTATCGCGGCTGGCAATGGCAATGGCAGATAGCACCGCTTGCCCCACCTTAGATTGCGGGAAATGAATAACAAGCTTTCCGTTGCTTACCTGAACCGGTATGGTCTTTTTTAATGCCTTGAGATGGCCGGCTTCTTTCCAAATATCCAGATCCTTGATCTCCACATGGCCGTTTACCGCCACATTAATGAGGCGCTCTCCGCTGTAATCCTGCAGATCGCCGCCGCCCAGCCAGGGCTCCATAAAATATAGTTCCACCAGATAATTGCCATTTTTTACCGGGAACTCATAGCGCAACTCATCTCTTCCAAAACGGAAAGTCTGCAATAAAGGCCAGTCTTTAGTGTTCTTTATTGGATCGAAGGTTTTTCGCTGGCTGGCAAAATAGGCCGGCATTTCTGCATAAGCTGCCGTCCAGGAGGTAGAACCCCAGGTGCCCTCACGCTGCTTTTTGATATCGGCCAACCAAAGCTGCTGATGACTGTCGGTATAAGCTGCTCCTCCACAATTTACCCGGTACAAATAGTGGTAATCTGGCCGGCCTTTAAGGATGTCCTCATCCTGATAAAGCTGATTAAAATGAGGAGCAGGGGGCAGATGGTTTAGCACAACCGTATCGCGAACCACGGCTTTACCATTCAGATAACCTACGGCATACAAGATATTATATTTGATATGGAGCCCGTTAAAAGTAAAATGAGTCCCCAGCCCCTTCCTTTTTTGTTTAGCTAGAAAAGCAGATTCCAAATCGTTATACAAGACCACTTCATCGCAGTTGGAGTAAATATTAATATCATTTTTAATACCCGGGCTGGTCCAACGGCTTGGCCAGGTATGTGAGGCGATGTAGATCATGGGATTAGCTTTTGGCGCATAATTGGACCTGTACATGGCATACACATCCGTTGGTTCTCCCCATGAAGTAAATAAGCCTTTATAATTTACCGGACCAATGGCATCTGTTTCGCGGTAGCCTTCCCCGCCCTGTACCCTGCCCGGATTATCGTGCGAATTAAACAGCCAGAAATAATGGCCGCTCACTTCGGTTTTAACCGAATCGGCCAAACGTACCTTTTGCTCCATTAACTGGACCATCCGCTCTTCGCTGAAGATCTCATTCTTGCCATAGGCATTTTCGAGGTGAAGGCCTAGGGTTCGCCAACTGCCGTACTCCCCCACCAGATTCTGCTTTTTCAGATCTTCCGCATAGGTTGCCGGATCTCCGCCATAAGTACCCGTCCAGTTTTGAGGCACATCCCAATCGGTTCCTTCTCCACCATTGCAGGTGGTCACCAATCGTTGTGAAGTTGCTGTGGGGTCCATTTCACGAATGATCTGTGTACATTCTTCGGCAAAGTCTTTGGGCAGTCTGCTTTCATTTTGCAGGCCCCACATGATGATTGCCGGATTGTTTCGGCGCTCTTTGACCCATTCTCTTAGTAAGGTTTTAAAATTTTCGCGAAAAGCGGGATTATCAAACCAAACATGGGCCGAGAACTGGGTCCACCACAATAAACCTTTTTGCTCCAAAAGATCTCCATAAAGCAGATTATGCGGCTGATGGGCATCGCGAAAAGCATTAAATCCTGCCTGCTGAATAGTAGCAACTCTTGATCTAATCTCTTCGGGACTAAAGGCATGGCTATAACCCATACTGTGCTCGTACTCTGCAATACCATTAATAAAGACAGGTTTTCCGTTCACATAAAATCGATTGTCTTTTGCTCCCGGAGATTTGGGCCATCTTACCCATCTGATACCATAATTAAAAGTATAGCTGTCTAATAACTGTTGGCCATTGCTGAGTTCGGTAACAATTCGGTAGAGATAGGGGTCTTCGGGCGACCATAACTTAACTCCACGGAGATCGGCAAATTGCTGAGCCACTTTTAGCGTTGCATTAGCCTGCAGGTCTACCTGAGACTGAACGGTTCTGATCAGCTTACCCTGACGATCCAAAAGTTTCTGGGTCAGCGTAATACGGGCAGCCTTATTTTGGTAATTAATGAGTTCTGACTGTAGAAAAACGGTGCTTTTTTGCTCGGTAACCGTGGTATCGTTCCAGGCGTGTATACCAAATGGTGCAATTTTAATCGGATTACTCACCAGCAGGTGAACCGGCCGGAAAATACCCAAGGGCTGCGATCCTTCAGAAAATCCTCTTTCAGGCGAACAGCCCCCGCAAACCCAGGGTAGGTTTCTAATATCTGCCGGATGTTCTGCATAAACCACCAGCTCATTGTTTGCGCCGTTCCTGAAAACGGCTTCACTGGCATCGAGGGTAAAGGTGGTACGGCCGCCGGCATGTTTACCAATTTCTTTACCGTTTAGCCAAACTGTGGCATAATCGCCCACTCCTTCGAAGAATAAGAATATCTTTTGGGCTGCTTTAGCTTTAATTTTAAACTGCTTTCGATACCAGGCATTGCCATGTAAATTGCCATGCATTAAGCGGCGGTAACCTCCATAATCGTCCCAGTTATGCGGTACATTTACCCTTTTCCAGAATGGATCATCAGCAGCTACCTGAGGCCGGAATACCTGCTCTTTGGTTATGCGAGTATCTAACTGAGTAAGCCAGTTATCATTAAGCAAAATATCTCTGGTTTGCTGAGCATGGAGCTGGGCAAAGGCCAAGATCAAACCTAAAAGAAAGAAGCTCTTTTTCTGCATTTTATAGAAGTACTAACCGCGAATTAAAACGATAGGTCTGGCCTTTTTGCGCATCAAAGCTGATCTTGATATCCTGGTATTGCAGATCGCATTTGCCCGACACCGATGGTTTGATCACCAGTTCCTGCAAAACTCCGTTTTCCCATTTGATATCCACTTCATACCCTCCCCTGGCACGCATCCCGCTGATTGCCCCTTTAGGCAGTCCCTTAGGCAGGGCCGGCAATATCTCCAATGTACCATGCTGGCTTTGCAATAACATTTCAGCCAAGCCTGCGGCTCCGCCAAAATTACCATCTATCTGAAATGGCGGATGCGCATCGAATAGATTTCGGTACACGCCTCCTTTTTCTGTTCCTGCAGCACCCTCTGCCGGGCCCAGCAATTTATCCATCATCAATAAAGCGTGATCTCCGTCTTTATACCTTGCCCAGAGGTTAACTTTCCAGGCAATACTCCATCCGGTGCCTTCATCGCCACGGTATAGCAAAGATTGTTTAGAAGCCTTTAATATTTCAGGATTGTTGTGTTCATTAATTTCGTTTCCCGGATAAACCGCCCATAAATGCGACACATGCCGGTGAGTGTTGGTGGGGTCATCTTTATCGGCAACCCATTCCTGCAACTGGCCATATTTGCCTATTTGCGGAGGGGCCATCTGCCGGGCCATCTGCTTTAAGCTATCGGCGAAATCCTGATCTTTTTGAAGTATGGCCGAGGCCTGAACAACGATTCCAAATAAACTATGGATGATCTGATGATCCATCGTAGGGCCTGCCACCAGCCCTCCCTGTTCGGGGGAGTTAGAAGGCGAACTGATAAGCCAGCCTGTTTTTTCATCTTTTACTAAAGTATGCTGATAAAATTGTGCGGAGCTTTTCAGCAGCGGGTAGGCGGTTTGTTCTAAAAATTCGCGGTCTTGAGTAAACAGGTAATGTTCCCAAAGATGCTGTACCAGCCAGCCCGATCCGGTAGGCCATATCCCATGATTGGAATTATTAATGGGTGCTGCTGCACGCCAGATATCGGTATTATGATGCTCTACCCAGCCCGGAGCGCCATAATATGCTTTAGCTGTTCTGGCCCCGGTAAGCGACAGGTCTTTGATTAAGGAGAACAGGGGTTCTGCACAATCGCTCAGGTTGAGCAATTCGGCAGGCCAATAATTCATTTGCAGATTAATATTGGTGGTGTATTTACTTCCCCATGGAGGCGATAGCAGGTTATTCCAAATACCCTGCAGGTTGGCTGCCTGCGTACCAGGTCTGGAAGAAGAAATAAGCAAATAGCGGGCGTATTGCATATACAGTGCTAACAGGGCGGGATCTTTCTGGTGTGTATAATTTAAAATCCGCTCATCGGTGGGCACCTCGCTTTGCAGGTCATCGCCCAGCCAAACTGAAAAGCGATTAAAATAACGCTGAAACTCCTCTTGGTGAGTTTTTGCTACCGTTTCGAAAGACTTTTCCTTTACCGACCTAAGCTGATGAGTTGTGATCTCCATCGGCTTGCCAGAAACATCGCTAAAGTTTTTAAAATTGGTGGCACCCACCAAATAAAGGGTGGCACGGTCTGCACCGCTTACTTCTATAGCATGTGCTCCAACCGTAATTTTACCATTAGGAGTTTTAATAAACAGCTGAGCAATTCCAAAAAGTGCACCCCCTTTTACCTGAACTTTTAAAGCCAGGGTATGGGCATCAATTCTGGTAAACTCTTGTGCTTTATGACTGCTTCCTAATATGGCTTTAAACGAAATACTCGATTTACGGTCGGCGCTAAACTCTATGGCTAAAGTCTGATCTGGCGCACTAACTAAATATTTTCTTTTGAAATTGATGCCGTCCTGCTGATAGCTGACAGAAGCGGTAGCAGTAGCAATATCCAGATCGCGGCGATAATTTTTTACGACCGATTTTTTGGCGAACTGTAAATAAAGATCGCCGAAAGGCTGATAGCTGGCCTCGTATTGCGGGACCATCGGCGGGTTATCATCCTGAATCCAGTATTTCCAATCCGGGTTGATACTCACCCCCTGTTCGGGTTTTAGGTCTTCGGGGTAAACCACCAATATGGGGTCGCTCCCTTTGGTGCCGGCAAATCCTCCTTTATCTACATAATTAATTACCTGTATGGCAATGGTATTTTTGCC
>JBJTNQ010000107.1:0-22022 GCA_046074105.1 Sphingobacteriaceae bacterium
TTGCTGTAAAGGCTTCCTTTCGGGATACAGATCTTGATCTGTTCTTCATCGTAATGGTTATCGGCATCGTAAGTAAAAGCCTGTTTATTGCTTACAGAAGAAACCAACTGTGCCGGACTTCCTTTAACCGAAAAATTAAGCGTACTGGTATTGCCTGCTACATCGGAAAGGGTATAGGTGAGCTGGTGAATTTCTCCGTCGCTTAGCCGGATCAGGCCTTGATTGACCGCAGTGTATAAGCCTAAAGGATTTCCGGGTTCTACAAAACTTTTCTGAATGCTTAAGCCGGAACTTTTTAGTGCATTATAATCCAGATGGGCGTTGACGGCCTTGGTGTGGTCGAAACTAAATCGTTCCCAGGTTGAAGTATAGATGGTTTCTCCATCAAGACTTAGCGAAATTTGATAAAGGCCATGAGCTGCAGCCTGTACAGCATAGCGGTCGAAAGCTACAATTCCAAAGCCACTTTCGCCATTTAAAACAATGGGGCTGTTATTTACTAACTGATAGTTCCCACTGATTTTTTTTACCGGGAAATATTGTTTGGCTGTTTGCTCGCCAAAAGGCTGGCCTTTAATTTTATACAAATAAATTCCCTGAATTTCTGGTTTTACTTTATCGGGTATGCTAAAGCCGAAAAGTTGCGGATTAATGATCTCTTCGGTTTGTGTATCTCTGATCTCGAAATGCAGGTGCGGCCCTCCGGAGCTTCCGGTATTGCCCGACCAGCCGATCAGATCGCCTTTTTTTACTTTGATTGCCTGCCTGATCAGTACAGAATCTACTTCGAAACTTTCCTTTTCGTATTGTATTTTTTTTACGGCTGCGGCTATTTCAGGACTATAGGCTTTTAAATGGGCATAAACGCTGGTATATCCGTTAGGATGATCCAGATAGATGGCCTGACCGAACCCACCGATCTGCACTCTTAGCCTGGAAACATAGGCATCGGCCACGGCATAAACCGGATAGCCTTCTCGTTGATTGGTTCTGAAATCGAGTCCGGAATGAAAATGATTAGGCCTGAAGTCGCCAAAACTGCCAGCCACAGCTGGAGCCAGATCCATAGGGTATCTGAATTCGCCTGCTGGATATTTGGCCGGAACCTGGGTTTGGGCCTGCATCAATATTGGCCACAAGAATAGAATGGATAGGGCCCTGGTCTTCATTTTATGATTATTTAATCTCGAAGTCTAATAATTTTTCCTCTCCCAAATAAGCAACCAGCTGATCGCCAACGTTTACTTTCCCTACACCTTCGGGGGTTCCGGTAAAAATCAGATCGCCTTTTTTGAGGGTAATGTATTGTGATACAAAAGAGATGATGCGTTCGAAACTGAAGATCAGGTCTTTGGTGTAGCCATGCTGTACCGTTTTACCGTTAATATCTAGTCGGAAATCCATTTCATAGATATTCTGGAACTGATCTTTGGGTATAAAACGGCTTAGCGGTGCAGAATGATCAAAGGCTTTGGCTAATTCCCAGGGTAGGCCTTTTTCCTTATGCTTATGCTGAATGTCGCGGGCGGTAAAATCTATACCTAAGCCAATTTCATCGTAATATTTATGAGCAAATTTTTCGGCAATATGCTTTCCTTCCTTATTTATTTTCAATACGATCTCGATCTCATGATGCACATCGGTAGAAAACTCCGGATGATAGAACGGCTTATTATCTTTCAGAATAGCGGTATCCGGTTTCATGAATATCACCGGAATAGTGGGTACCGGATTATTTAGTTCTTTGGCATGCTCCGCATAGTTGCGGCCAACGCAGATAATTTTCATGCCACTAAGATATTAAAAATGGATAAAATGGTACGCTACAGAACAGATATCCGTTTAATTACAGTTTCATTTCCGGCAATAAAACGGATAAAATATAAGCCGCTATTCAGCTTAGAACTGATATTGAAAGTATTGGTCTGCTCTCCGCTATCAATTCGCTGAGAGAGGAGTGTGGCCACTTCATTGCCCAAAAAATCCATAATTTTTATGGTCATGGTTACATCTCTGGATACGAAGTAGTTAACATTTAACTGATCGGAAACCGGATTAGGGTATACCTTAACATTGCTCAGAATCTTTTCTTCCTGAGTTTTGTTGGGTTTATTATTTGCCGTTGTGTTTGCTGCAACTTTAATGGCCGAAGGCTTAAAGGGAACCACATTTACTTTAATGCCATTTTTTAAAAAAGTGGGTTGCTCTTTACGGGTATCGGTAATTTTTAGAACAGATTTTCCCTGAACCTGGCTGGTATCGCGGGGCAGGGCAGGGCTTGCAAAAGAGGCATGAGTAATAAGCACTAACCCCATCATGAAGGTAAAGATCAGGTTCAGCTTATGAATACTATTGGTGTAAAGTATCTTCATGCAAGGTTATCTGTTACAAAAATAAGCATAATTATCAGCCTTAAAATAAGTATACCCCATACATTGTTGTATTTAACAATCTTTAACATAAAAATAAAGAAAATTCTTAATTTTTAAGTAAATAATTCTTGTAAAAGAGCTGGTAAGCTATTGAGAATTTAAATATTGTTTAGTAAGGTTTCATGGATTACTTTTGTTCCTTATTTCATTATCAGTGAGCAAGCATAAAAATCTTCATAAGCTTTCTGCAGCAGGCTTATTAATTAGTTTAGGCATCATTTACGGCGATATTGGTACATCTCCTTTGTATGTATTTAAAGCTATTGTAGATAACCGCATCATCACTCCAGACCTAATTCTGGGAGGCTTGTCTTGTATCTTCTGGACACTTACCCTGCAAACCACCCTAAAGTATGTGATCATTACTTTAAATGCCGATAATAAAGGGGAAGGTGGTATTTTTTCTCTTTTTTCTTTAGTACGACGAAAAGCCAGATGGTTAATTATACCGGCCATGATTGGCGGATGCGCCTTACTGGCCGATGGTATTATTACGCCACCCATTACGGTTTCATCAGCTATTGAGGGTTTAGGCATTATCTATCCCGGTTTGCCTACCGTGCCCATTGTGATCGCTATTATTACGTTGTTGTTCATTATTCAGCAATTTGGAACTTCTTTGGTGGGTAAAGCCTTTGGCCCCATGATGATGATCTGGTTTAGCATGATGGCTGTTTTAGGATTTATTTATGTGATGCAATATCCGGCCATTTTAAAATCAGTTAATCCGTATTATGCTTACCAATTGCTTACTTCGGCTCCAAGTTCGTTCTTAATTTTAGGAGCTGTTTTCTTGTGTACAACCGGGGCAGAAGCACTTTACTCTGATCTGGGTCACTGCGGAAAATCTAATATCCGTATCAGCTGGATTTTTGTAAAAACCTGTTTACTGCTTAATTATATGGGGCAGGGGGTTTGGCTGTTACAGCATCAGGGAAGCACCCTCAGCGGCGATAACCCGTTCTTCCAGATCATGCCCGATTGGTTCCTTATTTTCGGTATCGGTATTGCTACCGCAGCAGCTATTATTGCTAGCCAGGCTTTAATATCAGGTTCGTTTACGCTAATTGCCGAGGCGGTTCGTCTAAATTTATGGCCAAAGGTAAAAATCAATTATCCAACCAATCAAAAAGGACAGTTGTATGTGCCTTCTATTAACTGGTTATTATGGGCCGGATGCTTATTAGTGGTCATCATATTCCAGGCATCTGCTAAAATGGAAGCAGCTTATGGTTTATCTATTACCGTAGCCATGTTAATGACCACGGTACTGGTTACCATTTATTTGAGAAGAAAAAAATTCCCCAACTATATCGTTTATACTTTCCTGGTTATTTATCTGCTTATAGAAATTACCTTCCTTACAGGTAATGTGGCCAAGATATTCCACGGAGGTTGGTTCACCCTTATTTTAGGTTCGGTTCTGTTCTCGGTGATGTGGGCCTGGTCATCAGCTCGTCGCATTAAGAACCGGTTTGTGAAGTTTGTAGAGATAGAAGAATACTATCCCATTATTAAAGAATTAAGTGAAGATGAGAGTGTACCTAAATATGCTTCGCAATTGGTTTACCTGACCAGTGCAAATTTCAGTTCAGAAATTGAACAGAAAATTATGTACTCCATTTTACAGAAACAGCCGAAACGTGCCGATGTTTATTGGATTGTTCACGTAGACGTAATGGACGAACCTTATACCAATGAATACAAAGTAGATTTCCTGATTCCGGGCAAATTGGTTCGTATTGATTTTAAATTGGGTTTCCGTGTAGAGCAGCGAATAAACATCTTGTTCCGTAAAGTGGTAGAAGATCTGGTAAAGAATAAAGAAATTGATATTACCAGTAAATATCCATCATTAAATAAATACCATATTGTGGGCGACTTTAAATTTATTGTATTGGAGAAAGTATTATCTAAGTCGAATAAATTGCCGTTCATAGAGCGCTTTATTATGGATTATTATTTCATTCTGAAGAAATTCTCCTTATCGGAGGAGAAAGGCTTTGGACTCGATTCCAGCTTTGTGAAAATAGAGCGGGTTCCGTTAATGGTTTCTTTTATAGACGATACCGAACTCAAACGAATTTAATTCCTCATTAACAAAAAAGCCCTCCGATTTTCGAAGGGCTTTTTTGTTATTTATTTAGCTTACTATTCTTTCGGCTAAAGCCGAAGTAAATGGCCAGCCCGGATATGAGCCAGATGGTAAATACCAGCCAATTCTTAACCGGAATTTCAGTCATCAGATAAAAGCAGCTTAATAAACCTAAAATAGGTATTAAGGAAAAATTATTGATGAACGTCATAATGGCTGCAATTACTGCAATGATCATAAATAAGTAGAATGGAATGTGGTGTTTCCAGGCTTCCCAGCCTTCGTTAAAGTTCAGGTTACTGGCAATAAAATCTTGAAAGAACCAGCCACAGGCAATAACCAACATCGGGATAATGAACTTGCCATTCACATACGGAATACGAAAGCGTTTTTCTGAAGGGTTTTCATCGGCAGGTAAATACAATACACCGCCGCAAACCAATACAAAGGCAAACAAAGTACCAATGCTGGTCAGGTCGGTTACCAGGCTGCTATCTAAGAACAAAGCAGGTATGGCCACAATAAAACCGGTTACAATGGTTGCAAATGCCGGGGTCTGGTATTTTGGATGAATTTGAGCAAAGCGTTTGGGTAATAAACCATCGCGGCTCATGCTCATCCATATTCTGGGCTGCCCCAGCTGGAAAACCAAAAGCACGCTGGTAGTGGCTACCACCGCACTAATAGAAATGACATACGAGATCCAGGGTTTATTAATGCGTTCGAAAACAAAGGCCAAAGGATCGTCTACTTTCAATTCTGAATAGTTTACCATTCCGGTTAAAACCAGTGCAATTAGAATGTATAGCACCGTACAAATAACCAGAGAATAGATCATCCCTTTGGGAAGATCTCTTTTTGGGTTTTCGCATTCTTCGGCGGTGGTAGATATGGCATCGAAACCAATATAAGCATAGAAAACGGCCGATACGCCTCTTAAAACTCCGCTAAAGCTATTAGGTAAAAACGGTGTCCAGTTATCAGCATCTACATAGAAAAAGCCTATAGATATTACGAATAAGATAACGGCAATTTTTAGCCCCACCATTAAGTTGGTGCTTTTCTTGCTCTCCTTAATCCCTACATAAGCCAACCAGGTTACCAGAACCACAATTAGCATGGCCGGAATGTTTAAGAAAAGTTTAGAATCTCCCCAGTTGGGAGCATCTATCCATGCATGGTAGGCTTCTGCCATGCGGCCCTGTAGTACCTTACCGCCAGAAAGCATGGTTTTAGCTTCTTCGTAACGGAAAAGCGCTGTGGTGTGGTCCATGGTTAACCATCCCGGTAGGTGAATACCCAAACCCTGCAATACATTGTTAAAATAACCGCTCCAGGAAATGGCCACTACAATATTTCCGATAGCATATTCCAATATCAATGCCCAGCCAATAATCCAGGCCACCAGCTCGCCAAAAGCCACATAGGCATAAGTATAGGCACTGCCCGAAACCGGAACCCTTGAGGCAAACTCGGCATAGCAAAGTGCAGAAAAACCACAGGTTATGGCGGTAATAATAAACAAGATAGAAACTCCAGGCCCGCCGTTATAGGCCGCGGTACCAATGGTAGAAAAAATACCGGCACCAATAACTGCGGCAATGCCCATGGCGGTAAGATCTTTAACCTTTAGCACTTTATGCAACCCGTGCTGACCGTTCTCGCTATCGGAAAAACCGGCTTTTTGGTCTTTAATAATATTGCTGATGGATTTTTTTCTGAATAAGGAGTTGGCCATACGGTTTAAGTATATAGGTTAAAACTGCTGTTATTTAGTTTTATTGTATAAATGGTTTCTATAAAGATAGGCGGCATGCTGATAATAAGAAATGGCTTCTTTTTGTAGCTGTTCATTAAGCGGAGCGCTCTGGGCATCGCCGGTAGTAAAATCGGGAGTGAAAGCAGTTACCTTCCTGTTGGGCTGTAAAATAACCAGCTGCTTATTGCGGATATATCCTAAACTTTGGTAAGTACTGATAAATACACGTTCTCTGCCCTCTTCCAGTCTGAAAATATCGTATCCAAAAAATTTGCTGCGGTAATTGAAGTTTAGCAAACCCAAAATGGTAGGCGGAATATCTATTTGTGCAGTGAGCCTTTCGAAACGCTGCGGTGCAATATTCTTTGGCGAATAAATGATCATCGGGATATGATATTTATCTACCGGTAATTCTACCTTACCAGCACTAGAAGCGCAATGATCGGCCACAATTACGAAAATGGTATGATCGAACCAAGGTTTTGTTTTCGCTTCGCGGATGAATTTGCCGATGGCATAATCGCTATACTTTACCGCACCGCTTCGACTGCTGTGTGAGGGTATGTCTATCCGCCCTTCGGGATAAGTATATGGACGGTGGTTAGAAACCGTCATGATATGGCTGAAGAAAGGTTTCCCGTTCCGGTAATTTTTATCCAGCTCGCGAAGCGATAAAGTAAACAAGTCTTCATCGGCTACGCCCCAAATATTTTCATAGTGTATCTCTTCTTTTTTTAACGAATCGCGATCGATGGCTTCATAACCGTTATTAGCAAAAAAGTAGCCCATGTTATCGAAATAGCTATAACCGCCATAAATAAATTGAGTGGCATAGCCCTTACTTCTGAAAACACTTCCCAAAGAGAATAAGCCTTCATTCTCCGGTCGCTTTACAATAGACTGCCCCGGGGTTGGCGGTATAGCCAAAGACAAAGATTCCAAACCACGAACAGTGCGGGTACCCGAAGCATACAATTGGGTAAACAGTATGCCTTGGTCGGCCAAAGAATCCAGCTGTGGCGTAACCCCATCGGTATTGCCAAAATGAGCCAGGAAACTGGCGCTCAAACTTTCTACGCTAATTAATACTACATTCAGCTTTTTCTCCGGTTCGTTTGGGCTAATTTGTCGTTCAATGCCCACTGCGTTGTCTAAAAACTGACTGTTTTTTTCTTTTAGCAATATGCGAAGCGTTTTTACCACCTCGGCTTGCGGCAAGGTTTGATAAAAGCTGTTATAGTCTAGTTCGTTGTTCCAGAAAGCAGAACCGAAGTCGAATAAACCATTGCCAGCTAATTCGTTGGCATATTCATTTTGGCTAAATTTTTTCCATTTATTACTGATACCGTAAAAGGTGATGATAGGTAATAGTAGTAAAAAAATAGCTACGATAGAGCGACTTTGAAAACGATAACTGCTTTCGATAGATTTTTTGATCTTACCCTTTATTCGCCACAATACCAGAATAGAAATTACAAAAATGCCTATAAGCAATTTTACAATAGGGTAAGATTGCCAGATATTGCCTACTACTTCGGTAGTATATACCAGGTAATCTACCGCAATGAAATTATATCGGGTAGAAAATTCATCCCAGAAAAACCATTCTGAAACGGCATTAAATATGCCCAGAAAAGTAACCAGCAGGAAGTAGCCATATAATATCAGGCGGTTTCCGCTTTTGCGGTACCATTTATCGGGCGTAAGCCAAACAAATAAAACCAGGGGGATAATGAAATAGCTGATCATGGCCAGATCGAAGAGCAAACCAATGCCAAATACCCCGATCAGGTTAAACAAACTCCAGTCGAACCCGGAGCCCGACTTAAAAAGGAGCATTGCCCGGGTTAAGAAAGAAATGGCGATAATGATAATGGCTGCTAAACTAACCGGATAGAAGCGTTCTTTAAAAATGGAAAACGTTGTTTTCAAGGCTCTTTAAGGTTTAGGTTAAAGGTTTAGGATTTAGTCTTGTAATTTATTTAATTCGCTTTGTACAAAGGCTACCAGTTCTTTTACATAATCGGAACTGAAATCGAATTTAATGCCTGCTGTAGCATAAATTTCCTGAATTGTTTGGGTATAACCTAATTTTAATGCTTTAAGGTAATCGGCCAAACCTTTCTCCGGGTTTTCTTTATGGTTTTTCCAAACGGCAACAGCGCCTAATTGCGCAATACCATATTCTATGTAATAGAAAGGCACTTCAAAAATGTGCAGTTGTTTTTGCCATAGGTAGGCTTCGGCATCGGGATGTTCGCTCCAGTCTGCAAAGTTGGAGCCGAAACGCTCAAATATGGTTTTCCAGGCGGTGTTGCGTTCTTCGGCAGTATGCTCCGGGTGGGTATAGATCCAATGCTGAAACTGATCGACCACGGCCACCCAAGGCAGGGTTTTAAGCACATCTTTTAACTGATCGCGTTTAGCTCGTTTTAGCTCTTCCGGATTATCGAAGTAAACCTCCCATTCATCCATAGAGATCAGCTCCATGCTCATAGAGGCCAGTTCGGCTACTTCCGAAGGGCAGTGTTTAAAATCATTGAGTTCCAGATTGGCCGTTACGAAAGTGTGAATGGCATGCCCTCCTTCATGAACCATAGTGGTCAGATCGCGGAAAGAATTAGCAGAATTCATGAAAATGAAAGGCGCCCCGGTCTCTGCCAGCGGATAGTTATAACCGCCCGGCGCTTTGCCTTTACGGCTTTCTACATCAAATAAGCCATTGGCTTTCATGGTTTTTAAGCAGTCGCCCAAAAAGGGACTCAGTCCGTTGAAACAAAGAATGGTCTTATCGATCAGTTCCTGCCCGTTGGCAAAAGGTTTTAATGCCGGTTTCCCGGAGATGTCTACCTCGGTATCCCATGGCTTTAATGCCGATAGGTTTAAGGCTTTTTTTCGTTGTTCGGCCTGCTGGCTAAGTGCCGGTACCACTTGTTTTTCTATGGCTTCGTGAAAACGGAAACAATCTTCGGGGGTATAATCAAAACGCCCTAAAGCTTGGAACATATAATCTCTGAAATTCGCAAAACCGGCATTAACCGACACCTGATGGCGCAATTTTAATAAGGTGTCGAACAGTTCGTTTAAGGTTTCTTTATCCTGTAACCTACGTTTGCTAATGGTTTCCCAGGCATTTTTACGAATTTCTCTGTCCACATCTTTTAAGAATACCGAAGCCTGCTCCAGGGTATATTCTTGTCCGTTCAGCTTAGCCGTCATGGCACCGGTAATGCTCTGGTATTTTTGCTGCTCTACCTGTATGGTGGTTTGCAACGGAATATTTTCTTCTCTGAATAATTCTAAAGCCTTTTTAATTCCCCTTATCAGGATGAAATATTTTTGCTGGTCCAGCGCTTTCAAGAATGGACTGGCTATGAATTTTTTATTCAGTTCGTTGTTTAGCGGAGCAATTTTAGGTTCTATTTCAGTTGCGAAATATTGAAAATCGGCCAATAGGTTTTCACTGGCCGTATCGCAGGTCATGCGGATATAGCGCCAGGCAAAATCTTCTTCCAGGGCGGCTTCCAATTCACTGCGGTCGCGAAGCCATTGTTCCAAATCGGCAACGCTGTTCATTTCTCTTTTTAATAATTCCTGAAAAAGTGGTTCCAGCGTTTCCCACTTCATCTCCAGATCTTGGGGAATATATTTTCGTGTTTTAGGATTGATCTTTAAATCTTGCATAGTATCAATATGGACTTCTTAAGTAAACATCCAGGAAAAAGAATATCGCAAATATAACGGAGGCCAGGCCGTTGGTAGTCTGAAAGGCACGGTCTACTTTACTGAGATCATTAGGTTTTACCAGGCTATGCTGATAGATGAGCAATAGCGCAAAGAAGATCACTCCGGCTATATAGAACCAGCTCAAGGTGGTAAAGAATAGCGGCAGCACAATGAAAAGCGTGGCCAGAACGTGTAAAAAAGAAGAAACTTTTAAAGCTTTTGCAGCTCCAAGCCAGGCCGGAACGGAATATAATTTTTCCTTTCGGTCGAAATCTTCATCCTGTAAAGCATAAATAATATCGAACCCGCTTACCCAGCATAGCACCGCCAGCGAGAAGAAAACGGGGGTAAGGGCAAATTGGCCTGTTACTACCAAATAGGCGCCAATGGGTGCTAATGCCAGGCCTAAACCTAAAATTAGATGGCATAGCGGCGTAAAACGTTTGGTATAGCTATAGCCTAAAACCACAGCCAGTGCTACTGGCGAAAGGTAAAAACACAAAGGGTTAATAAAATAGGTAGTGATTATAAAGAGTGCCGTATTGAATAGCGTAAAAATTAGGGCCTCTCGGGCAGAAATACGGCCGGCCGGTATGTCGCGAACTTGTGTTCTTGGATTTTTTGCATCAAAATCCCTGTCCAGATACCGGTTAAATGCCATGGCCGAATTACGGGCAAAAACCATGCATAAAATCATTAATACCAGGCTTAGCCAATTAAAAGTATAAGAAGTGGTAGTTAGCGCCAGAAAAAAGCCAATAAAGGCAAAAGGCATGGCAAAAATAGTGTGCGCAAACAGTACTAAGGAAACGTATTTCTTCATATTATTTATCATCAGGGTTTACCTGTTCAGAGAGATTGGGACTATGCTTTTCGACATAACTTAATAGCGTTCTGAGCGCATTTCCCATATCTTTTCGTACTTCTTGTTCTGTAAAACGAATAATTTTCAGATTATAAGTTTTCAATGCCGCCTCTCTGTTTAAATCGTATTGTTGTTGTTCTGCATTTTCATGCGATCCTCCGTCAATTTCGATGATCAAATTTAATTCGGCACAATAAAAATCCACAATATATTTTAATAAGGGCTTTTGCCTGTGGAAATCAAAGCCCATCAATTGTTTATTTTTAAGTTCTTGCCAAAGTAGAATCTCGCCAAGTGTACTGTCATTCCTTAAATTTCGGGCCAATTGTTTTAAATGGCGGTCATATGGAATGATTTTGCGTCTCATGACACACCCCTGTTTATGCTTTTGCTGATTCTAAGCCATTATTTCCCCTCTCGAGAGGGGAAACGCAGGTAAGACTATTTCCCATAGCCATTGTTAGGGGTGTGTATCTCATAAAGTAAAACCCTTATTCAACTCATCAATCAGGTTAAGCACTTCCTCTCTTCCCAATTTATTTTCAGAAGAAGTAATAAAAATTTGAGGAACTTCTTCAAAAAAACCTAGCATCGCTTTGCGAAACTTAGCCATGTTTTGATCTGTTTTTACAGCCGACTGTTTATCGGCCTTAGTAAAAATCAATAAAAAGGGAATTCCTTGTTCGCCCAGCCAGGAACAAAAGTCCAAATCTACTTTTTGCGGTTCCAGGCGGCTGTCTATCAGCACAAAAACACATTGCAAATTTTCGCGATTGCGCAAATAATAACGTATAAAGCGCTCCCACTCTCCACGATTCACTTTAGAAGTACGGGCATAGCCATAGCCGGGCAAATCTACCAGGTACCAGTTATTATTTACCATAAAATGGTTGATCAACTGGGTTTTGCCTGGTGTTTGCGAGGTTTTAGCTAAACCTTTATGATTCAAAAGCATATTGATCAGGGAAGACTTTCCCACATTAGATCGCCCGATAAAGGCATATTCCGGTCGATCGGCTGGTGGCAATTTATCCGTTCGGGTATTGCTACATACAAACTCTGCACTTTTAATAATCATCAATCAAAGTTAAGGTTTTAAGGATATGATTTTTCCTGCTTTAACTAAAATTCTATGGATTTTGATGTTAATTTTCACATTACAAACCTATCTTTGTTGCCATGTCTAAAATGGTTACGCCATATCATGATCCTAAGGCTACTAAAAAAGAACAGGTAGCCTCCATGTTCAATAATATTTCTAAGACCTATGATTTTTTAAATCATTTTTTGTCTTTAGGAATAGATATCATTTGGCGTAAAAAAGCCATTAAAGAATTACTAAAAGATCAACCCAAGCAGATTTTAGATGTTGCCACGGGTACTGGCGACTTTGCCTTTGAGGCCATTAAGATCTTGCATCCCGAAAAAATTATCGGGGTTGATATTTCTCAGGGCATGCTCGATATGGCCGAAGAGAAGATCAAAAGGCGTGGATTGGCTGAGGTGTTCGAAGTTCGTTTGGGCGATTCAGAAAAATTGCTGTTCAATGAAAATACCTTCGATGCCGTTACCGTTGCTTACGGGGTGCGTAATTTCGAGAACCTGGAACAAGGTTTAAGCGATATGCATCGAGTATTAAAAAATGGCGGTAAGGTCGTAATTTTAGAGTTTTCTAAGCCTAAAACCTTCCCCGTAAAGCAATTGTATAATTTTTATTTTCATTATATTACTCCTACTATCGGGAAACTATTTTCGAAAGACAAAAGTGCGTATACCTACCTGCCAGAGTCGGTAGCTGCGTTTCCGGATGGAGAAGCATTTACAAAATTAATGGAACAGGTTGGTTTTAAACAGACTAAATCCCGACCTTTAGCGTTTGGAGTTTGTTCTATCTATACCGGTATTAAATGATTTTTAAGAGGTTCGTATTATTAATTTTCTTGTTTATAAGTTCTTTCGCCGGCTTTGCCCAAGAAAACTGGGGCGGGGGGGTAGATAACGAGGATCTGCATTTTGGATTTGCTTTCCAGTTTATCTCTACCGAATTTAAGATACAGAAATCAGCCAACTGGCGTGAGCCATTTCCTGATCCCAATAATCCAGGGGCTTATTTAACATCACCTTTAGTAAGTA
The DNA here is from genome assembly GCA_046074105.1 of Sphingobacteriaceae bacterium. Lineage (GTDB taxonomy): Bacteria > Bacteroidota > Bacteroidia > Sphingobacteriales > Sphingobacteriaceae > JAIPAN01. The sequence continues at coordinate 13,011 of JBJTNQ010000107.1, forward strand.
TCAGTTCGCCCGTTTCTTCAGGCTTTAGTGTGGGTTTTATTAGCGATTTAAGGGTTGGCGACCATACTAATATCCGTTCTACCCCTGCTTTGGTGTTTGCCGATCGTTTAATCGATTTTAAGTATACCGATCCCAGCGAAAATGTACGTAAACAGGTGCAGTCGGCTACTTTCGATATTCCTTTAGGGTTCAAATTGAAATCAGACCGACGTAAAAACTTCAGGGCTTATTTCATGGCAGGCGTTAAATACTCTATCGATATTATTTCTAAAAAGAAACTTAACGATGAGAATGCTCCCGAATTGGAAAAACTGGTTAAAAACCAGCGGAATAATTTTTTCTACGAAGCAGCTATTGGTTTCGATCTGTATTTCGAATATTTCAAACTTTCTCCCGAAATTAAGTTGTCTAATTCTTTTAAGAATGTGCTCTACCGCGATGCAAAACCTAATGCCTTTAATACGCCAATAGACAAGCTTTTCTTAAGAAATTTACAATTCAGTTTATACTTCGAATAAAGCATTTGAGTATAAAACTGTATTTTCGGATTTTAAAACATACACCATGTCGAAAATTGCGCTTATTACTGGTGCCAGCTCCGGAATTGGCCAGGCCTGCGCCCAACTATTTGCCCAAAATAACTGCCAATTAATTTTAGCAGCCCGAAGAACAGAAAGGCTTACTGCATTAGCGGCACAATTACAAGCCGACTATGGCGTAAAGGTGGTTACGCTTAGCCTCGATGTACGCAATCGGGACGAGGTTACCCGTCAATTGAATTCCCTGCCCGACGAGTGGAAAAAAATAGATGTATTGGTAAACAATGCCGGCTTAAGCCGTGGATTAGAGCCTATACAGGAAGGTACGTTTGAAGATTGGGATACCATGATAGATACCAACATTAAAGGCTTGCTTTATGTAACCCGGGTAGTTACACCCTGGATGGTACAAAGGCAGAGCGGGCATATTGTAAACTTGGGTTCTATTGCCGGTAAAGAAACCTATGCCAATGGCAATGTATACTGTGCTACCAAGCATGCCGTAGATTCGCTGAACAAAGCTATGAGAATAGACCTGTTGCCTTACGGGATAAAAGTTACCGCCATTCATCCGGGAGCCGTAGAAACCGAATTCTCTGAAGTTCGTTTTAAAGGTGATAAAGAACGGGCAAAACAGGTATATCAGGGTTTTGAGCCCCTGCATGCAGCAGATATAGCCGATGCTATATGGTATGCGGTAAGCAGACCGGCACATGTAAACATCAACGATATGCTCATTATGCCTACTGCACAGGCCAATAGCAGCCATTTATTAAAAAAATAAAACACTTTATTCTTCATCATGTCATTACAAATACAAATAGATCAGGATATTAAAGCGGCCATGTTGGCTAAAAATGAAGCCCGTTTACGTGGACTTAGAGCCATAAAAGCGGCTCTTTTATTAGCTAAAACAGAAAAAGGTGCAGCAGAAAGCCCAAGTGCCGATGCAGAAATTAAAGTATTGCAGAAATTAGTGAAACAGCGTAAAGAATCGGCAGCAATTTACCAGGCACAAAATCGTACCGACTTGTATCAGATAGAAGCCGAAGAAATTGAAGTTATAGAGGCCTATTTGCCACAGCAGTTAGACGCCGAAAGCATAAAAGCACATATAAAGCAGCTGATTGCAGAACATGGCGCACAAGGAGTAAAAGATATGGGCAAAATTATGGGTTTGGCCAGCAAAGCCTTAGCCGGTCAGGCCGATGGTAAAACCATTTCAGAGATCGTTAAAGAATTGTTATCATAAAAATAAGCCACAGTCATATACTTTAAATTTTAGTATAATTGAATTTTAAATACCGTTTAAGAAAGAACACTAGCCGCAATATTTATGGAGTTTTCAATTAAGGAAGATAAAGGTTTTAAGTATCTGGAAGAGGGAGAGGGAGAAGTCCTGATATTACTGCACGGCTTAATGGGTGCACTCAGTAACTGGGATGCCGTTATTAAGGAATTTAGCCCCCGCTATCGGGTAATTATCCCAATGCTCCCCATTTATGATTTGCCCCTGCTTACTACCGGGGTTAAAAGCCTGGCTAAGTTTCTCGACAAATTTGTTAAATACAAAAACATCGAAAATTTCGTTCTATTAGGTAACTCTTTAGGCGGACACGTGGGTTTGGTTTATACCTTAAAGCATCCCGAAAAGGTAAAAGCATTGGTGCTGGCCGGAAGTTCCGGTTTATATGAAAATGCTTTTGGCGGCTCATTCCCTAAACGGGAGAATTACGAGTTCATTAAAGAAAAGGTAGAGTTTACCTTTTTCGATCCGGCTACTGCCACCAAAGAGTTGGTAGATGAGGTATATGCAGCAGTTAACGACAGACATAAGGTAATCCGTATCTTAGCAATGGCAAAATCTGCGATAAGACACAATATGGCTAAAGAATTAAAACATATTCATACGCCGGTTTGCCTTATTTGGGGTAAGAACGATGTGGTAACCCCGCCAGATGTGGCACTTGAATTTAATAAATTGCTGCCCGATGCTGAATTAAACTGGATAGAACGTTGCGGGCATGCCCCAATGATGGAAAGACCAGAAGAATTTAACCGATACCTCAACACATTTTTTGAACGTATAAAATTCTAAAATATGCTCGCAGGAGAACTCATAAACCCAGGCATAAAGCCCCTAAGGCCTTCGGACAGTGTTCAAAAAGCACTCGACCGCATGGCCGAGTTCCGTTTGGCGCACTTACCTCTGGTAAACGGGCAGCAGTTTATGGGTTTAGTGAGCGATGAAAGCCTCATAGATATTGCCGATCATACCAGATTTTTAAAAGAACTCGAAACTACCCTCCTGAATTTCTCTATACAGGCAGAACAGCATGTTTACGAGTTGCTTAAACTAGTGGGAGAACATCAGTTAGATGGGGTGGCGGTTATTAATCAAGATAAAAACTATCTGGGTTTTGTTACCCAAAAAGATATTATTGCCAGCTTAAGCACCTTAACCTCGGTAAAAGAACCAGGAAGTATTATGGTGTTATCTATCAGCAATCGCGACAATTCACTGGCGCATATTGCCCAGATCGTAGAATCAGACCATGCAGAAATTTTAAGTTCTTATGTTCGCTCTTTCCCAGATTCTACCCGAATGGAAATAACCTTAAAGCTAAACCGTACGGATATAAGCTCCATTATTGCTGCTTTCGAAAGGTACAATTATACCGTTGCCGCTATATTTAACGACGGACGCCTGGATCAGGATAATTCCGACCGCTACGATCAATTAATGAATTACCTCGATTTATAGAGCCCAGAATGAGAATCGCAATATACGGCAGACAGTTCAATAACTCGGTGGTTCCTTTCCTCCAGCATATTTTCGATTGCTTGGCCGCCAAACAGGTAGAAACCGTTATTTACGATAAGTTCAATGAATTTATTGCCAATAAAATTAACCTGAAAAATAAGGTCGAGGTATTTTCATCATGCGAAGACATTAAAGGAAAAGTAGATGTACTTTTTAGCCTTGGCGGCGATGGTACCATGCTCGACACGGTAACCTTGGTTCGCGATTCGAATATACCGGTATTGGGTATCAACTTTGGCCGGCTTGGCTTTCTAGCCAGTATCAACAAAGACGATATCGAATCGGCCATAGAAAGCCTTATTAATAAGCAATATACCCTCGATAAGCGCTCATTGCTCAGTATCGAGTCGGCTTTCAATCCATTTGGGAATGAGAATTTCGCCTTAAACGATATTACCTTCCATAAGCGAGATACCTCGGCCATGATCATTATACATGCCTATTTAAATAACGAGTTTTTGAACTCTTATTGGGCCGATGGCTTAATTGTGGCAACCCCAACCGGCTCAACCGCCTATTCTTTAAGCTGCGGTGGTCCAATTGTATTTCCTAACTCAGGAAATATACTGCTTACACCCATTGCACCGCACAACTTAAATGTAAGGCCAATTGTACTGTCAGACAGCAACGAATTGTCGTTCGAAATAGAAGGACGGAGTTCAAAATACCGCCTCTCTTGCGATTCCAGGACCGAAGTGGTAGATACCTCAGTAAAAACAGTAGTAAGAAAAGCTTCCTTCCAGATCAATCTGGTTCGTTTAAATACCGAGAATTATTTAAGCACCTTAAGAAATAAACTACTTTGGGGAATAGATACCAGAAATTATTAAATATGCTCAAAAACCTGTTATTAACCATTTCTTTTGTTTTAAGCGGTCTCATGCTACAAGCACAATCATGGGAAGTAGGAGCTTTTGCCGGTGCCTCAGGCTATATGGGCGATATTAACCCCAGAGAATTTTACCGCTATACCGATCTTGCTTATGGCGCACAAGTAAAACGAAATTTTGATGGTTATTGGTCGGCCAAGCTAAACCTCATGCATGGCAATATATGGGCAAGCGATGCAGAAACTACCAGCGCTTATCAGAAACAGCGAGATCTTGCCTTTTATTCCCCATTATCTGAAGCCTCACTACAAGTAGAATTCAACTTTTTCGATTATACTGCCGGAATGAGCCGGACAAGAATTACACCCTATTTATTTACCGGAATTGGCGGGATTATTTTTAATCCGCAAAGAAGAATAAATGACGGAAGCACCATTACCAATTACGAACTTAAAGACTATCTGACCGAAGGTCAGGAAAAGCCATACCAAACAATGGCATTAAGTATTCCTTACGGGATTGGGGTAAAATATAATTTTAAAGGTTTTTGGAGTTTAATTGCAGAAGTTGGTTATAGAACCGCTTTTACCGATTACCTGGATGATGTGAGCAAAAACTATCCTACAGATTTAGCCGCCATTACCGGAGTAAGAAGGTCATTGTCAGATCCCTCTTATGATGATACCCTGGCAGGCGTACAGCGTGGCGATTATCGGAAAACAGATACCTACATGTTTGCAGGCTTGAGCTTAACTTTTACCTTTGTAAGTCGAAATTGCCCGGTGGCCCGATAATTAGAGAGATATAGATGGGGATCCCAAAAGAAATAAATCAGCAAAATATACCTAAACATGTGGCCATTATTATGGATGGCAACGGCCGTTGGGCAAAAGAAAAGGGTAAATTACGTGTTTTTGGTCACCAAAGCGGAGTTTTGGCCGTTCGGGATACCGTAGAAGGTGCCGTAGAACTGGGTATTTCCTATTTAACACTTTATGCTTTTTCTACCGAAAATTGGAGCAGGCCTAAACATGAAGTAGACGCTTTAATGGAATTGTTGGTCTCTACCATTACCAAAGAAACCAAAACCTTAATGGATAACGGGGTAAAATTAAATGCCATTGGCGATTTAAATTCGCTCCCAAAAGCCTGTCATCAGCAATTAAAAGATACTATTCTGCAAACCAGCCAAAACGCCCGTTGTACCCTAACACTGGCCTTAAGCTACAGTTCGCGTTGGGAAATAACCCAGGCCATGCGGAATATAGCCCTTAAGGTAAAAGCAAACGAATTAGATCCAGATCAAATTACCGAAGCAACCATTAGTCAGCATCTCAACACGGCCGATCTGCCAGATCCGGAACTCATGATCAGAACCAGCGGCGAACTTCGTATCAGTAATTTTCTGTTGTGGCAAATAGCCTACGCCGAACTTTATTTTACCCCGGTATTATGGCCAGATTTTAGAAGAGCAAATCTTCACGAAGCCATTATCGATTTTCAAAAAAGAGAGCGCCGGTTCGGGATGACCAGCGAGCAAATCAACTAAATTTTACTTTTAACAATTTTTAACAAAGCTTTAAGCTAATTTAGCAGCATAATTCCACGAAATGAACCGCTTACTACTCACTTTCTTCATATTAATTAACGGATTTGCTGCATTTGCACAGTTTGGCAGAGGCAAACAAACGCCCATAACCCGTAGCAGTTCTAATTCAGAGATCAGTTATTTAAGCCCTAAAGAATATATTATTGGTGGTACCACCGTAAAAGGTGCTAAATTTTTAGATGCCAGTGTGCTGGTAACCTTATCTAAATTAACCGTTGGCGAAAAAGTTACCGTTCCCGGCGATGCCACCACCAATGCCATTAAAAACCTATGGGATCAGGGTTTGTTAGACGATATTAAGCTGAATATTGCCGATATAAAAGGAGATACCATATTTTTTGAAATAGAAATCGTAGAACTTCCACGGGTAAGCAAGTTTAATTTTAGCGGTCTTAAACAAGGCGAAATAGACGACATTAATGATAAAATAAAAGATAAAACGGGTAAGGTAATTAACGAAAACCTGTTTAAAACTATTAGTTCTATCATTAAAAAGCATTTCAATGAAAAAGGATACCTGTTTACTGAAGTTAATTTTAAACAAAAGAACGACGAAGCAGAGCCCAATAACGTTATTTTAAACATTCAGGTAAATAAATACAACAAAGTAAAAGTTAACCGAATAGAAATAGAAGGTAATACTGTTTTTAAAGACGCACAGTTAAAAAAATACCTCAAAAAAGTAAAGGAGAAAGCCTATTACCGGGTATTAGGTACGGGTAAATTCCAAACCTCAAAATTTGAAGAAGGCAAAGAAAAGCTGGTTTCTAAATTGCAGGAATTAGGCTACCGCGATGCCGACATTTTAAAAGACACCATTACCAAACACGACAATAACTCGATAGATATCTATCTTAAAATTTACGAAGGCCCTAAATACTATTTTGGCGATATCAACTGGTCTGGTAATGCCCAGTATAATTCAGAAACCTTAAATAAAATTTTGTCTATTAAAAAGGGCGAGATTTTTAGTGAAGAAAAACTGAATAAAAAATTAACCGGTGGCGCCAATGGCGATGATGTTTCTTCATTATACCTTAATGACGGTTACTTAACCTTTAATGTAGATCCGGTACAAACTAAAATTCATCAGGATACCATTGATCTGGAACTTCGGGTTTATGAAGGACCGCAGTACACCATCAGCAAAATTGAATTAAAAGGCAACGATATTACAAACGATAGGGTAGTTTTACGAGAAATAAGAACCAAACCTGGTCAGAAATTCTCTAAAGAAGCCGTAATTCGTACCACCCGAGAAATTGCCCAATTAGGTAATTTCGATGAACAAAAAACAGATGTTAAACCTATTCCCAATCCTTCAGACGGAACGGTAGATATCGTGTATTCCGTTACCGAGAAACCTTCCGACCAGGTAGAACTATCCGGTGGTTTTGGCGGCGGGCGTATCATTGGTACGCTGGGCTTAACCTTTAATAACTTTTCGGCCCGTAATTTATTCAATGGTAAAGCATGGAAGCCACTTCCCAAAGGAGATGGCCAGAAATTAAGTATCAGAGGTCAAACGAATGGTAAATTCTATCAATCGTATAGCTTTTCGTTCTCAGAACCATGGCTTGGTGGCAAAAAGCCAGTAAATTTTGGTATTAGTGCCTTTACCTCATTACAGTCAAACGGTTTGAAAAGAGGAGATATCAACTTGCAGAAAATCCGCATGAATGGAGTTTCCGTAAGTTTAGGGCAGCGCCTAAAATGGCCCGATGATTATTTTCAATTAACCCATGCGGTTAACCTGCAGCAATACATCCTGAATAATTATTCAGACCGTTTCCTGTTCTCTAATGGTAAATCTTACAACTTTAACATTACCCAAGAATTCTCCAGAAATTCGGTAGATGCCCCAATTTACCCAACTTCAGGCTCAAATATCAGGTTAACCATACAATTAACGCCGCCTTATTCGTTGTTTAATAAAACGAATTATGTTACCGCTACAGAAGCCGAACGATATAAATTTACCGAATACCATAAATGGAAATTTGAAGCACAATGGTATCAGCGTATTTATGGTAAGCTGGTGCTTAAGGCACAGGCACAATTCGGTTTCCTGGGCGTATATAATAAAGCAGTGGGGCAATCGCCATTCGAACGATTTAAATTAGGTGGAGACGGTATGCAGGGATTTGATTACCTACAAGGTTCAGAAATTATTGGTATGCGTGGTTATACCAATAACTCGGTTATCCCGGTAGGTTCTAACCCAAACATTGCACAAGGATCGGGTAGCCCCATATTCAATAAATATGTATTAGAGTTGCGCCATCCGGTTACCACCAGCGAGCAAGCCACTATCTTTATATTGGCCTTTGCCGAAGGCGGTAATACCTGGGATAGCTTTAAACAATTCTCGCCTTTCAATGTTAGGCGCTCTGCAGGTATAGGTGCCCGTATATTCCTGCCAATTTTTGGTTTATTAGGCTTGGATTATGGTTATGGCTTCGATAAGATACCTGGAGTTGCCGATGCCAACAAAGGTCAGTTTCACTTTAGCATTGCCCAGCAGTTGGGCGGAGGTTTCTAATTTTTTAAATTATGAAAAAGTACTTCATCACTTCGGTTATTGTATTGGCAGCAACGCTTAGCGCTATGGCGCAGCGTTTTGTTTATGTAGATAGCGAATACATTTTAAAACACATACCCGAGTACAATTCAGCACAAAAGCAATTAGATGCCCTTTCTGAGCAATGGCAAAAAGATGTGGATACCCGTTTTGCAGACGTAGAAAAACTATATAAAGCCTATCAGGCAGACCAGGTATTATTAACCGACGAAATGCGCAAGCGCCGCGAAAGCGAAATTATGACCAAAGAAAAAGAAGCCAAAGATTTCCAGCGTCAGAAATTCGGTTTCGAAGGCGAATTGTTTCAGCAAAGATCACGTTTAATTAAACCGATACAGGAAAAAGTAGCAAAAGCCGTACAAGCCCTGGCAGAAGCACAACAGCTGGATATTGTATTCGACAAAAGCAGCGAGATCATGATGCTATATGCCAATGCCCGTTTAGACAGAAGCAACGAAGTAATTACCCGTTTGGGGTATAAGCCCGGCACATTTGCTAAATAATAAAAACTTTACTATCATCGTAAACTAATAAATAGAAGTAAAATAAAATGAAAAAGTCAATTAAAGTAGCAATCTTGGCCATTGGTTTGAGCTTTGCTGGTTCTTATGTAAACGCACAGCAAAAAT
>JBJTNQ010000108.1:0-14290 GCA_046074105.1 Sphingobacteriaceae bacterium
TGTTGTCTTTGATGATTTGAAGGCAGTTTTCCCATACTTCGGTACTAGTTTTTTCCATATACGTATCTTAATATTCTGATTTACAAGCTTTAAACAAAGGGAAATTCGGCACCCTATGGAACCTCGAATATTCTAAAAATAATCTAGATATAAAATTAAATTTGAAAAATATTGTTAATTTCCTGTTTATCAGCCAAATAACTTATTTTTTTGTTGTTTGATTTTCTAAAAACGAAGTCGATTCTGCCTAAGTTTATTCCAGCAAATCCTACCTGATTAATTAACGTTTCTTTTCCACTTAAATTTTGCACCGAGGTTGGTAAATCCAGAAAAGTATGCGTGTGTCCGCCAATGATCAAATCAATATGGTGTGTACTTTGTGCCAAAACCATATCAGAGACCTTTTTATCATCATATTTATAGCCTAAATGCGAGAGGCAAATAATCAGATCGCAATGATGTTCGTTCTTTAGTTCGTTCTCAATTCTCAAGGCATTTTGTACAGGATCGAGATAGCGGGTATTGCCATACTGTACTTTGTTTACCAAGCCGGTTAATTCTATACCTATGCCAAACACGCCGATTTTTAATCCTTCTTTTTTAAAGATTTTATAGGGCCGGGTTTTATCATGCAATAGAGTATCAGAAAAATCGTAGTTGCCATTTAGAATAGGGAAATTGGCATGGGGCAATTGTTTGTAGAAACCCTCTACCCCATTATCGAAATCGTGATTACCCATAATGCCGGCATCGTAGCCCATCATGCTCATCATTTTGAGTTCCAGTTCGCCACCATATAAATTAAAATACGGCGTTCCCTGAAAAATATCTCCGGCATCAAACAACAACACATTTTTCTCTTCGCTTCTTATTTTATTAATCAATGCTGCTCTGGGAGCCACGCCGCCTTTCCCCTGGTATCTTGATCCATCCATCGGGAAAGGGTCTATGCGGCTGTGCACATCATTAGTATGCAAAATGGTGAGTTTAACCAAATCATCTTTGGCATAAACCGAGTCCGATTTAATTCCCAACGCAAGCAAGGCACTTCCGGCCAAGGTTTGCTTTAAAAAGCTTCTTCTAGTCCAATGTAATTCTTCCATCGAGTTGTGGGTTTAGTGTTTTACCGGCCTGGGTTTGCTGTTTTATATAAAGCAACAGGGCATCTCTCAGTTTAATTTCGTACTCTTTACGGTTATACGATTTCGCAAAAATATATCCGCCATCGCCTTGGTTGGCCATGTAATCGGAAGTAAGGACCACATATTCTTTAGCCTTATCTAGCGGGCTACCGTTAATACTAATGTTTACTGCTTTTTTATTACTGATTTCGAAACGAACTCCCGAAACCGGATCGCCTCCCCCTTCTGCAATATAATCTAAAAACAGCTGCATATCGCTGCCACTAAATGTAACGGCAACCAAGCGGTTCTCGAATGGCATCAGTTCATAAATTTTATATAAAGGGATATTTCCTTTAGGCAAAGGCAAACGCAAACCGCCATAATTGGTATAAGCAATATCAAAGCTCATACCCTGCTGTTTACCGGTCCAATACATCGCATCGGCAAACAAATTATTCAGTTTACCCTCCGGTTTGCCACGGGCAATTTCTGTTTCGGCTACCGCGATAATATCGTTCATATTAGAGTCGAGCCTCTTTTTAAAGGGGGCCTGAAAAGCCAGCATGGCCGAGTCCATGGGCAGATCTTTTGATATGGCGTAGTGCGTTTTTACGGAATTGTTTAATTGCCACTTGGTACTGCAGGCACTTACTAAAATTAGAAAGGCAACAATAAAAAGCGGAAATCGCATCCGGTAATTGGTTTTTATCTTCATGTTAATATTCTCCAAATTCATGACGTAAGGTATCGGCAATCTCGCCTAAGGTGGCATAAGCCTCAACAGCGGTTAAAATATAAGGCATTAAATTCTCTGTACCTGCGGCAGCTTTGGCCAGGGCAACCAAGGCATCGGCAACAGCTCCCGAATTTCTTTCTGCTTTTAGGCGGCTTAGTTTTTCTATCTGCACTTTACGGATGGAATCATCTATTCTGAACACTTCCGGATATACACCATCTTCTTCAGTAAATTTATTTACCCCCACTAAAATACGTTCTGCTTTTTCTAATTCTAATTGATATTGATAAGCGGCATCGCCAATTTCCTGCTGCATATAGCCAGACTCTATGGCATTTACCGAACCGCCCATGGCATCAATGGTTTCTATATATTTCCAGGCAGCAGCTTCCACTTCATCGGTTAAGGTCTCTACAAAATAAGAACCCGCTAAAGGATCTACTGTTTCGGTAACTCCGCTTTCAAAAGCAATAATTTGCTGAGTACGTAAAGCAATTTTTGCTGCTGCTTCTGTTGGCAACGATAAGGCCTCATCGTAACCATTGGTATGTAAAGATTGGGTACCACCCAATACCGCAGCCAACGCCTGCTGGCTTACACGGACCACATTGTTTAAAGGCTGTTGTGCAGTAAGTGTAGAGCCCCCCGTTTGGGTATGAAAACGCAATCTCTGTGCTCCCGGATCAGTAGCGCCCAGGGCTTTGGTGATATTTGCCCACATGCGGCGGGCTGCCCTGAACTTGGCAATTTCTTCGAAAAAATTATTGTGGCAGTTAAAGAAGAAGGATAAACGTTTGGCAAATACATTAATATCCAAACCCTTATCAAGGGCTGCCTGCAAATAAGCCTTACCGTTTGCCAGAGTAAAGGCCAGCTCCTGAACCGCAGTCGATCCGGCTTCGCGGATATGGTAGCCCGAAATAGAGATGGTATTCCATTTAGGCACCTGCTGGCTGCAGTACTCAAAAACATCGGTTACTAAACGCATAGAAGGTTTAGGCGGATAGATATACGTACCACGAGCAGCATACTCTTTTAAAATATCGTTCTGTATGGTGCCCGAAATCTGCTGAATATCTGCCCCTTGCTGTTTAGCTACCGCGATATACATACTTAACAATATAGATGCCGTAGCATTAATGGTCATGGAAGTGGTAATCTTTTGAAGATCTATACCTTCAAATAAAATTTCCATATCCCGTAAGGAATCAATAGCCACTCCTACTTTACCCACCTCGCCTTCGGCCATGGCATGATCAGAATCGTAGCCTATCTGTGTGGGCAGGTCAAAAGCAACCGATAGGCCCATGGTTCCCTGGCTCAATAAATAATGATAACGTTTATTTGATTCTTCGGCCGTAGAGAAACCTGCATACTGGCGCATGGTCCAGGTTTTGCCGCGGTACATATCTTTCTGAATACCCCGGGTAAACGGGAATTCGCCGGGTAGTTCTGTTATCGGATCGTGCCGGGTATAAAGTTCCTTAATTTCTATACCAGAAGTAGTGCTAAACTTTTTAGGTTCCATTTTCATTAGGTGAATCCGAATATCGGGTTTTTAGTTAAAAATTGTGGTTTTATTCGCCATCTAAAAACCAAAGTTAAAGATTGTTTGCTCAGGGTAAAAAGAGCAATTGGGCAGATTTTTTAGTCAATTAAGCTTATCTTTGTATATCTAAATCATATATAATAATGAGTACAGCAACTTTAAATTCAACTGCACCGGTAAGTTTTACCGATGGTGCCCGGGCTGAGATCAAAAAATTGATTGAACAACAGGAAATAGGCGAAGGCTTTGCCCTTCGTGTAGGAGTTGAAGGCGGAGGCTGTGCCGGAATGAACTATGTTTTAGGTTTCGATCAGAAAAAAGAAGGCGATCAGGAATATGAAATTGATGGCATTACTGTTTTAATGAATAAAGCTCATGGCCTTTACCTGGTGGGTATGCTAATCGATTTTCAGAATGGCTTAAATGCCCGCGGTTTCACCTTTAACAATCCGAATGCCAGCAGTACCTGCGGCTGCGGCACTTCGTTCTCGGTTTAATCTGCCTTTAGTGTAACATTTTATATAGTCCTGCTGTCCAACAAGCAGGATTTTTTATTTTAAGCCCCATCAGCATGAATTATTCGGAGAACGTTAAGGTTGCCATGCAATCGGTTAAAAGCAATAAACTACGTACTTTTTTAACTGCGTTAATCATTGCATTTGGCTTAATGGCCTTGGTGGGCATTTTAACTTCTATTGATGCTATTAAAAGTTCGCTTAACAATACTTTTTCCAGCATGGGCTCCAATTCTTTTACCATCCGGAATAGGGGTATTGGTATTCGCATTGGGAATGGCGGCTCCCGGCCTAAAAGATTTAAGGCCATTTCTTATCAGGAAGCCGTAAATTTTAAATCGCGGTTCGATTTTCCTGCCATGGTATCTGTAAACACCTTTGCCAGCTTTGCGGCAACAGCCAAATATGGCAACGAGAAAACCAATCCAAACATTTCTATTTTGGGCGCCGATGATAATTACCTGTTCACCGGAGGCTATAAGCTAGCCTTGGGGCGTAATTTCTCTAACAGCGAAATGGAATACGGCAACTCGGTAGCCATTATTGGCAACGAGATAAAAACTAAGCTATTTAAAGGTGGAGACCCCATTAACCAAATCATCACGGTAGGAAATAATAAGTTTAGAATAATTGGGGTATTTGCCGAAAAGGGCTCTAGTATGGGATTTGGCGGCGATAAGGTTTGTGTAATTCCATTATTAAGAGCCAAGCAGATTATGACCATCGCTAATCCTTCGTATACCATTTCGGTGATGGTTACCGATCCTGGAAAGATGGAGGGTGCTGTTGGCGAAGCAACCGGAGTATTCCGCAATATCCGCCATTTAAGAGCAAAAGATGTGAATAATTTTGAAGTCACTAAGAGCGATGCCATTGCCCAAACCCTGCTCGACAATATTAAATACGTTACCCTGGCAGCCATTGTTATTGGCTTTATTACTTTGGTTGGCGCCTCTATCGGTTTAATGAATATCATGCTGGTTTCGGTAACCGAACGTACCCGCGAAATCGGCCTCCGCAAAGCCATTGGAGCTACTCCGGCAGTTATTCGTCGTCAGTTTTTAATGGAAGCCATTGTAATTTGCCTTTTAGGCGGATTAAGCGGCATTATTCTGGGCATCGTAATTGGCAACCTGGTGGCGCTGGCTTTGGGCGCCAGCTTTATCATTCCATGGCTATGGATCATTCTAGGCGTAATCATTTGCGTGGGCGTAGGCGTGATCTCCGGATTTTATCCGGCATCTAAAGCCTCCAGACTCGATCCGGTAGAAGCATTACGCTACGAATAAACCGGTCTATTTCAATTCATCAAGCACTTTAAACATTTTCTGCCTAATGGCCGAGGTGCTCCCGTTATAATTATTGATGATAAAAGAGAACACCAATTTATGCCCTGCGGCATTGGTCTGATATCCGGCATAAGCCAATACATCGGCAATGCTGCCGCTTTTCATTTTCATGTCGTTATAAACCGGTAAACTTTCATAGTAAGCATTAAACCAAGGTTCTTTTCGCACCGATTGCAAAATACGGGCCATGGTTAAGGTGGTAATACGATCGGCGGGCGACAAGCCGCTACCATCAGTAATATTGATCGAGTTGGGGTCTATTCCTAATTTTTGTTTCCAAAATGCTTTCAGCACCTGGGCACCTTCGCCACTTTCTGCAGGCTTACCCTGTTTTAAAGCGAAGGTTTTCAGCAAATTCTCTCCGTATAAATTAATGCTCTTGCGATTAAACCAGTAAACCAGTTCGTTTAAGTTTGGCGACCGGCTGGAAGATATGATATGGTATTCGCCGGCAGTCCAGGCTGGGTCTAAAGTTAATCGGCGCCAGGTAGTAAAACCCTGCTGAACAGCAATACCCGATGTTTTTAAGGTATCGGCCAGCCGAAAAGCCGCATCAAAAGCAGGATCGGGAATAGACGGAGATACCGGCTTAGCCAGATCAATAGCATAAGTGCCACGCAGATAAATCAAATCGCTGTAAGGCGCCGCATAAGCAAAAACTTTATCGCCGCTTCCGGCAACTCCGGTACTCACCTCGTTTACCAGCTTAAGATAAGGCATTGCCGGAAACACCCGCTGAACACTTACCGGATCGCCCACTTTTGCACCAGGTTTAAGATATACATCAAACTGGTTTTCCCTCCAGCTTAGCGCACTGGCCCCGCCGCCATAATAATTGCCAATATCCTGCCATATCCAACCATCGGGAATAATCTGCGTACCAAAAACCCGGTCGTCGCCAATAATTTTTCCAGTTATACTTTTTATACCCAGCTTTTTGATAGCATTCAGCCAGTTTTTTAAGATCAGTTCCGTTTTAGTCTGCTCATAGCGCCAGCTGCCCAAACTCGGGTCGCCGTTGCCCAAAATAACCACATCGCCATTTAATATCCCGTTAGGAGATAAAGTGCCGGTATAAGCCAAACTGGTTTCGAATGCAAAATCTGCTCCCAGCAAATGAAAGGCCGTAGCCGAGGTAACTGTTTTTAGGGTGGAGGCTGGCGCTAAACCCTGGCTCCCGTTTTTAGAAAAAACAAGCGCTCCAGTCTCCGCATCTAACACCGTGAGCGAAGCCGAAGCATAAGCCATTTGCGCATCAATCGCTAAGCGCTCATAGGCCAACTGAATTTTTTTAACCATTCGCGTTTGCGCACCAGCGGCCAAAGTAAAGCCGATAAAGAAGAAAGCAAAAAGATATCGCATGGTTAAAAATAGGAAAATAATAGCAATACGCTATTTAAAACCGAAAGCCCCAGGTTGGTAAATACCCAAATATTGTAATAAATTAAAGACAAAATTCAATTCATGTTAAAAGCCACTATATTTAAGAACTGTATAACACAAATCATTAAGCCAAACCATATGAAACAATTATTAAATTTTGCCTTCCTTATTCTATTTGGATTAGGAACCCTACAGGCACAAGACAAAAAGCCTATTAGTCACGAAAGCATGTGGCTGATGAAAAGAGTAGGTGCACCCGAAGTGAGCCCCAACGGACAATGGGTAGTTTTCAGTGTGCAGGAACCAGCCTACGATGAGAAAGAAATTGTGAACGACCTTTGGATTGCTCCTACCGATGGCAGTGCCAAACCTCGTAAAATTACCAGTGGCAAAGCCGGAGAATCGGGCTACCAATGGAGCCCCGATGGGAAGACCTTAGCCTTTGTAGCCCGGCGTGATGGCGAAGAAGTTTCACAGATCTACCTGCTAAACATTAAAAATGGTGGCGAAGCACAGCGTTTCACCAACCTTTCTACTGGCGCCAGCGGGCCCAATTGGAGCCCCGATGGCAAAAGCATTGCTTTTACAAGCAGTGTATACCCGGGTGCTTTTACCGATGCCATGAGCAAAAAAATAGCCGAAGAAAAAAAGAAAATTAAATACCGGGCACGGGTTTACACCGGTTTCCCTATCCGCGATTTTGACCACTGGCGTGATGAAAAACAAACTCATGTATTTGTTCAAAGTTTAGACAGTGCTAGCGCTACCAATATTTTCAGCAAAGTAAGTATGGTTAGCCAGAGCGGTTTCCAAATGGGCGGCTATAGCTGGACTCCTGATAATAAAGGAATTGTTTTTTCGGCTACTACCGATGGCCAGTTGGGCGCCTCGCAAGAAAGTGTATATAAATTATATCAGTTAGCACTTGGCGGAAACGATGCTAAATTACTATTAGCAGAGGCCGGGAATAGCTTTTATGCCCCTAACTTTAGCCCAGACGGCAAATCCTTATTCTGCACTTCTTCGCCTTATGGAAATTATAAAGTGTACGACCTGGGTAAGCTCAATCGCTATGAGTGGCCATCTTTAAAAAATAAAACCCTTATTGCATCAGAATTAGACCGCCCTATAAATAATTACACCGTTAAAGGGAATAGCGTTTTTATGAGTGTAGAAGATAGCGGCCACGACTGGGTATATCAATATAATTTGACCAATAAACAGCTCAGCCTCTTAAGTAAAAACAAAAAGGGTTCTTATACCAATGTTTCTGCTTCAGACGATGGTAAAGTTATCCTGGCCGATTACGAGACAGCCAATGCGCCTGCAGAAATTGCACGGATAGATAAAAACAATATCGAGCCTCAATTTATCAGCCAGTTTAATAAAGCTAGCTTAAGCACTTTAGATCTGCCCGAAATAGAAGAGTTCTGGTTTACCAGTTCTCGCGGAAAGCAAATTCATAATATTATTGTTCGCCCGGCCGGATTTGATCCTAAAAAGAAATATCCGCTTTTTGTGTTAATGCATGGCGGTCCGGCCGGTGCGTTTAAAGACAACTGGGGTTACCGTTGGAATTACCATTTATTGGCCAAACCAGGCTATGTTATTGTAATGACCAATTATACCGGCTCTACCGGATTTGGAGAGAAATTTAGTCAGGATATTCAATTCGATCCGTTTAAAGGCCCTGGCGATGAGATTAATGAAGCGGCTGCTTTGGCCATTAAAAAATATCCTTTTATTGACGAGACTCGCCAGGCAGTAGGCGGTGCCAGCTATGGCGGACACTTGGCCAATTGGATGCAGGCTACCACCTCGCACTATAAATGTATTATTGCCCATGCAGGCTTGGTAAACTCGGAAGTGCAATGGGGCACCAGCGATGGTATTTATAACAGAGAAGTGATGAACGGCGGTTTACCTTGGGAGAACACTAAAACGTTCCGCGAACAAAACCCAATAAAACTAGCCAAAAACTTTAAAACACCCATTCTTATTACCATCGGCGAACAAGATTTCAGGGTACCTATTAATAACTCTTTAGAGAATTACGCTGCATTGCAACGTTTAAAGGTTCCATCGAAAATCATCGTTTTTCCGGAAGAAAATCACTGGATATCAAAACCGGAGAACAGCCGTTTTTACTACCAACAGGTTGAAGAGTGGCTGGGCACCTATCTGAAATAAAGATTACATGTCACTTATTCAGGACGATTTAAACTCGTTCTACAAAACGGCCTTCCTAAACGGGAGGCCGTTTGTTTTTGTTATCACACCGTTGGTCTGCCAATTTCTACCATCCGTCAGAATTATTTGGCTTATCAGAATTGCTGCAAGGTTATTGTTAGGTTCTTTTACTAAACATGTAAAATGATGAAAAAAATAATGACTTTACTGATGTTGGGAGGGATCCTGTTATCAGCATGTAAGAGAGACAAAATAACGGTAGTGCCGGGCACCATTGCAGAAACAGGTACTGCATTAAAAGGGACTTGGAAATGGATGAGTTCAGCAACTAAAGGAGATGGAGCCGAGACCACTGAATTGAAAAATCCTGTAACGGATTATATGGAATTTGGTGCAGAGGGAACTTTTAAAATGTCGTACACTGATGGTAATCCTCCTGTAGAACATTCAATCATTAGTACATTTTCTGTACCTGGTGCCGCCACTTTTAAAGTAAATGATGAAACTTATACTATTACCAAACTCGACGCCAACAACCTGGTATTTTACAATGAATTTACCAGCAATGGGGTTAGTTACCGTACAACTTATACTTTAAGTCGTTAATACTAATCAACAAAAAAGCCCTCGCTTAGCTAACGGAGGGCTTTTTTGTATAATCTATTTAAATTAGACCAATTGCTTTGCTACCAAATACTCTGCAATTTGCACCGCATTGGTAGCGGCGCCTTTACGCAAGTTATCGGCAACAATCCATAAGTTTAAGGTTTTAGGATGAGATTCATCGCGGCGAATACGTCCTACAAAAACTTCATCTTGCTCATGTGCATCTTTTGGCATAGGATATTTCAGATTAGCCGGATCGTCTACCACAATAATACCTTCCTCTTGTTCTAAAATGCGGCGTACTTCTTCCAGGTCAAATTCATTTTCAAATTCGATATTAACCGACTCTGAGTGTCCGCCCATTACCGGAATACGAACGGTAGTAGCCGTAACCTTAATAGAATCATCACCCATAATCTTCTGGGTTTCTTTGATCATTTTCATTTCCTCTTTGGTATAACCATTATCCTGAAACACATCAATATGAGGAATCACATTTAGATCTATCGGGTAGGCATAAGCCATTTCTCCAGAAACACCTTTACGTTCGTTCATTAATTGCTCAACTGCTTTAACACCCGTTCCGGTAACCGACTGGTAGGTAGAAACCACTACACGATTTATTTTATATTTATCATGCAAGGGTTTTAAAACCACTACCATTTGAATGGTAGAACAGTTAGGATTAGCAATAATTTTATCGGCCGCCGTAATTACATTCGCATTTACTTCGGGCACTACTAATTTCTTGTCTGGGTCCATACGCCAGGCCGAAGAATTATCAATAACCACCGTACCCACAGCGGCAAATTTAGGAGCTTGCTCTAAAGAGGTGCCACCACCTGCAGAAAACAAAGCAATATCTGGTTTAAGTGCAATAGCTTCGTCTACAGTAACCACCTTATAGGACTTACCCTTAAAATTAATTTCCTTACCGGCACTCTTAGCAGAGGCCACTGGAATTAATTCGGTAAGCGGGAAATTTCGTTCCGCCAGTACTTTCAACATTACGGTGCCCACTAAACCGGTAGCACCTACTACTGCAACTTTCATGATTTTAAATTAATTTTTTTAATTATATTGTAAACTGATTGAATATCAGCTACAAATATGAATAAATGTTTGCTCTTTTTGGCATTTATGCTTGCTAAATGTGCATTTGGGCAGCTAAATGATAATTTTATTGATGGAGATTTAACTGCAAATCCTACCTGGAGCGGAAACGGATTTCAGGTTAATGCCGGTCTGCAAATGCAAACTTCCAATTCGGGTGGAGTGCCGCAAACGGTCAATCTGATTACCGCCAATCAGAAAGTGCTAAATGCTGTTTGGGAGTTCTATGTCCAGATCAATATTGATCCCTCTGCCAATAACCAGGTAAAAGTTTATTTGGTTTCCGATAAGTCCGATCTAAGTTCAGGTTTAAACGGTTATTTCTTACAGATTGGTGAAAGCGGCTCTTCAGACTCTTATGATCTATTTCGGCAAGATGGTACAAACACACCCGTTAAAATTATTGATGGGCCAGCAAAGAATCGAGTGAATATCGGCCAGTTAATTGCCCGGGTAAGAGTTACCCGCGATATAAATGGCTTATGGGAATTGTTAACAGATATTAGCGGAGGAACCTCATTCGTTTCTGAAGGATCAGCCCTCGATCTTAAATATATCAGCACCGGCTGGTTTGGAGTTCAATGCAAATACAGCGCTACCAATTCAGATAAATACATTTTCGATGATTTTAGCATCGGCAATTTAACCCCCGATACCGAAGCCCCTGCATTGGTTTCTGCTTCAGGTAAAACTACCCACCTGATTGAAGTAAATTTCAATGAACCCATTAGCCCCGAAACTGCCCTTAAACCCGATAATTATACTTTAAATAACGGCTATGGCAAGCCCTTGCAGGTTAAATCCGGAACAGCCTTAAATCAATATGAATTAGAATTTAGTAACGAATTAAACACCAATACTTACTCGTTAACCGTAAGCAATCTATCCGATTTTAACTTCAATACACAAGTGGGCAGCGGAATAGTTAATTTTAATTATGTAAAGCCCTATCAGGCCCAGGCAAATGATGTGGTGATCAACGAGATCTTCGCCGATCCTTCTCCTCAAATTGATCTGCCTGCATTAGAATTTATAGAACTTTGGAATACCACCGAATTTCCCATTTCTCTAGATCAATGGATATACACTGATGCCAACACAAGCTATACTTTTACCAATCAAAGCTTAACGCCGCATGGCTTTTTAATACTTTGTGCCTTGGCCGATGTAGCCAATTTCAGTAATTATGGCCCCAGCTTAGGCATCTCACCCTGGCCCAGTTTAAACAATGCCGGCGATATGCTTACGCTTAAAAATGATAAAGGAATAATTATTAATAAAGTGAATTATACCGATAGTTGGTATAAGGATGGCATAAAAAAACAAGGTGGCTGGACCCTGGAATTAATAAATCCAAAAGCAACGTGTACCGGAATTCAAAATTGGGCAGCCAGTACTGATCTAAGCGGCGGCACTCCTGGTAAAGCAAATAGTATTTATCAGGCAAATGCACCGGCTGAGCCGCTCAAATTAATATCAGCCAATATGCTGGATGAGCTAACCTTATCGATACGATATAATCGCTATGTGGATAGCACTTCGGCAGCCTATATTGGAAACTATAATTTGAATAATGGTGCAGGCCAACCCGTTTCTGCTATCGCGATAGCACCTTATTTTGAAGAGGTGCAAATGAAATTTGCTAATCCGCTGGCTTTGGGAAAAACCTATACCCTAACGGCAAGCCAGGTAAGTGATTGTAGCGGCATATTATTAGAAACACCTAATAATATGATTTCATTCTTCCTTGCGGAAAAAATTAAACCCGGAGATCTATTGATCAATGAAGTTTTATTCAATCCCCGGCCGGGTGGAGTAGATTTTGTAGAGATCTATAATTTCAGCGACCATCCTTTAAATCTGAAAGATTTAAGAATGGCTACCCTAAATGATAAAGACAGCCTCATTAGCCTGAAAGAGATCAGCAAAGATCAATTGCTCATCCCCTCGCAAGCTTATCGGGTTGTCTGTATTGATCCGGCAAATATCCAGGCTGAGTATACGGTTAATCATCCCGAAAATCTGATTTCAGTTACTAATATGCCGGCTTTTAACGATGATGCCGGCATAGTTGTGCTGGCCCTAAGCGACTCTCTTATAATAGACCAGTTCAACTATACCGAAAAAATGCATTTCCCTCTCCTTAAAGATTACGAAGGAGTGGCTTTAGAGAGAAGCAGTTTTAAAGACCCAACAAACGAGCCGGGGAACTTCCGATCGGCAGCCGCCACAGCAGGTTTTGCAACACCCGGAGAGCAGAATTCGCAATTTCTGGCAAATTTGCCAGTCGATGAAATATTGAGTCTGGAGTCGCCAACCTTATCGCCCGATAATGATGGGTTTGAGGATGCTTTAACTATTCACTATCAGTTTGCTGAACCTGGCCTGGTGGCTAACATGAATATTTATTCAGACAAAGGCCTTTTAATCAGGCGACTGATAAAAAATAGTACCCTGAGTGCCGCAGGTTCGCTGGTGTGGGACGGATTAAGCGACAACAACGAACGGGTTCCTATTGGTATTTATCTCATTCAATTGCAGGTTTTCGATCTTACAGGGAAAGTAAGCAGCTTTATAAAACCCTGTGTAGTAGCTGCAAAAATGAATTGATTAAAAAGCCTGATTTTTGCTTCAAGGTAATTTTTTACCTTTGTTGCAAACCTATAAAAAACATGTCTGAAGTAATTTTAATTTTCGGCTCCAACGGCCAAATTGGAACAGAACTGGCCGCTGCTTTAAAGCAGATACACGGAAACGATAGTGTAATTTCATGCGACATCAAAACCCCTGAAAAACTCACAGAACCTTTCGAGTTATCGGATGTACTCGACCTGGCAAACCTGCGTAAGCTATTCGAAAAATATCGGCCTACCCAGGTTTACATCTTGGCGGCTATTTTATCTGCCGTAGGCGAACAAAAACCTAAAAAAGCCTGGGAATTAAATATGGACGGCCTGCTAAATGTATTAGACCTAGCAGTAGAGTTTAAAACACAAAAAGTTTTTTGGCCAAGCTCTATAGCCGTATTCGGACCGCACTCGCCACAGCAAAATACGCCTCAGTTTTGTGTAATGGACCCCAATACCGTTTATGGATTTAGTAAACTGGCTGGCGAACGCTGGTGCGAGTATTATTTCCAGAAATATGGTTTAGATGTAAGAAGTATCCGTTATCCGGGATTAATTGGCTGGAAAGCCACCCCAGGCGGCGGCACCACCGATTACGCAGTACATATTTTCCACGAGGCCTTAAATAAAGGTACTTATACCTGCTTTTTATCAGAAAATACCACTCTACCCATGATGTATATGGATGATGCGATACGGGCTACGCTGATGCTAATGGCTGCTCCGGCAGAAAAAATAAGCATCCGTTCGAGTTATAACCTGGCAGGTATCAGTTTTACACCTCAAATGTTAGCCAGTGAGATAAAGCAGCACATCCCCGATTTTAAGATCGATTATTTAGACCATGACCCCCGGCAAGCCATTGCCGATAGCTGGCCAAAGTCTATTGATGATACTTATGCCCAGAAAGATTGGGGCTGGAAACTGAACTATGACCTTGCAGCTATTACTGCAGATATGCTGGAGAATTTGAAAAAATAAGGTCATGGCTGAGCAAATGATTGGCAGAAATTTTCAAACGCTCATTTTCGAATGCAGAGGAAAGAAAATTATGCTGGATAGTGATTTAGCCGCTCTTTATGGAATTCCTACCAAAGT
>JBJTNQ010000109.1:0-3011 GCA_046074105.1 Sphingobacteriaceae bacterium
AAAAGCACTTATGCCAAAGCCTGGAACCAGCTGACCGATTCTGCGGGTTTCACCGCCCCTTGGGGTTTAACCACGGCAGAGCGAAGACATCCCGGATTTAGAACCCACGGCAGCGGACACGGTTGCGAATGGGACGGGGCAGTTTGGCCTTATGCCACCACGCAAACCTTAAAGGCCATGGCCAATCTTATCCATAATTATAAAAATCGTGGAGGCATGAATAGCCGCATATTCTATAATGAATTTCATAAATATGCCTTATCTCATGTTTTGGGCGGCCGTACCTATATTGGCGAATACCAGGATGAGAAAACAGGAGAATGGCTTAAGGGAGATATTCCACGCAGCCGATTTTACAACCATTCCGGTTATATCGATCTGGTCATTGCCGATCTGGTGGGTTTAAAACCTCAGGCAGATAACAAGCTGATCATTCAGTCATTAATTCCGCAAGATCAATGGGATTGGTTCTGCCTGGATGGGGTAAGATATCACGATAAGTACCTTACTGTTTTATGGGATAAAACCGGAAAAAAATACGGAAAAGGCAAAGGATTTTTAGTATTCGTGGATGGAAAACTCCACTATCAATCTAAACAATTAAAAAACATCCATACGATATTATAAGCTACGATACTCCATGAAAAAAATAGCCCTATCACTCGCTTTTATAGCCTTAAGCACGCTTTCTATTAGAGCCCAGAAATATTATAACGTAACTGATTACGGCGCAAAAAACGACAGTTCTGCCCTTGCCACCAAAGCCATAGCAAAAGCCATAGCTGCAGCTGCAAAAGCCGGCGGAGGTACGGTTTATTTTGCTCCCGGAAAATACCTCACCGGGCCTATACACCTTAAAAGTAACATCACCATTTTGATCGATGCAGGTGCCGAATTGCATTTCAGCGATAATTTCGATGATTATCTGCCCATGGTGCCCAGCCGTTGGGAAGGTACCACCGTTAATAATTTCTCTCCCTTATTTTATGCTTATAAGGCAGAAAATATCAGCATTATTGGCCGGGGTTTAATTAATGGGCATGGTAAAAAATGGTGGGATTTTGCAGAAGGTTATGATCCCAAACGCCCCAGAAGCAAGTGGGAATTAGAATTCGAGAAAAACAATAAAGATGTGGTACGCCCCGATCTGCCGGGATGGGTAGAAAGAGGATTTCTCCGCCCACCTTTTATACAACCCATGTTTTGTAAAAACGTGCTGATACAAGGAATAAAGATCATTAACTCTCCATTCTGGACTATAAACCCAGAGTTTTGCGAGAACGTAACCGTAGAGGGAGTTACTATAGAAAATCCGCCTTCGCCCAATACCGATGGTATTAATGCCGAGTCGTGTAAATACGTTCATGTGGCCAATTGCCACATCAGCGTAGGCGACGATTGCATCACCCTTAAATCAGGGAAGGACCGCGATGGCAGACGTATGGCGGCACCTGCCGAGAACTATACCATTACCAATTGCACCATGCTTTCCGGCCACGGCGGGGTGGTTATTGGAAGTGAAATGTCGGGCGGGGTGAAAAAAATAGTGATCTCTAATTGTGTTTTTGATGGTACCGACCGGGGTATACGTATTAAAACGGCCAGAGGCAGAGGCGGAGTGGTGGAAGATATTCGGGTGGATAACATCATCATGAAAAATATTAAGCTAGAAGCCATTATCCTGAATATGGATTATGCCAAATCTACTCCTGAGCCGGTATCTGAAAGAACTCCGATATTCAGAAATATTCATTTCAGTAATATTACTGGTACCCAGATCAATACGGCAGGTAGAATTACAGGCATAGAAGAGATGCCGATAGACCTCATCACCTTTAACGATATTCAATTGGATGCGGTAAACGGTTTTAGTATGCAGTACGCAAAGAACATCGAATTCCATCAGGTAAGTATCAATACCCAGAAGGGGCCTGCGCTTACCGCAGATCAGGTAGACCGTCTGGAGATCAATGGCTTTAAAACCTTTACGCCGCTGGCCGGCCTGCCGGTTGTGCAGCTAAGCAATACTAAAAATGTGTTTATTCATAACAATTGGCCCCTGTCCGGCTCTGCGGCCTTTGTACGACTCTCGGGCAGCCAGACCTCAGGTATAACCATAAAAAACAATAACTTCAGTTCTTTAAAATCGCCGGTAATACAAGATCCGGAAGTAAAAGAAGTTATTAATAATCTGGATTAAAATGATAAGAAGAAATCTGCTTGCCTTAGCTTTTGTCGTTTCGGCTTCTGCCTCATTTGCGCAGCATAAACTTTGGTATATACAAGAGGCTAAAGTATGGACCGATGCCCTGCCTCTAGGTAATGGGCGTTTGGGAGCTATGGTTTATGGTGGAGTAAATACCGATCATATCCAGTTTAATGAAGAGACTTTATGGACTGGGAAGCCCAGTCGTCCAGACCGTGTTTATGCGGTAAACTATCTGGAACCCATCAGAAAATTAATAAACGAAGGAAAGCAGGCGGAAGCAGAAGCGCTGGCCATGAACCAGTTCATGGGCCTGAAAGACCGCAATGAAGATCAATATCAGGAATTAAAGAAAACCTGGCTCGATCAGGTAAAATCTGCTCAGGCAAAAATTGCCAATTCAGCAGATCTGACCAAATATAAAGCTATTAAGCTGCCAACCCTGAATGGTTGGGAAACCGAAGGGCTGGAAGGTGTAGATGGAGCCGTATGGTTTAAAAGCAGTTTTGAGGTACCTGCATCCTGGAAAGGCAAAAAACTGCTGGTTGATCTGGGTAAGATAAGAGATGAGGATTTCACTTTTGTGAATGGTAAATGGATCGGTAACGATGAGGGGGCTAATAAAAAAAGACATTATGAGATACCCGCCGAACTGGTAAAGATGGGCAAAAATACCATTGCCATACAGGTAATTAATTATGTAGATAAAGGAGGATTTGCCGGCACCAAAGGGAGCGACCCCATATTGGTGGTTTACCCCGAAGACCTAAAACCCGAACAGGGGGTGAGTATCAACCCGGATTGG
>JBJTNQ010000110.1:0-33027 GCA_046074105.1 Sphingobacteriaceae bacterium
TTAACGGTTGCTTTGTTGGCAGAGACAGTTTTGTAACTTAACGTATTCACTTGTTTGAATTTAAATTATAAAAATGATTAATTATCCCCTCAAAAATGGGGACTGCAAAGATAGGGATATTTATTTATTTGGCAAGCCCCCCTTAAACAATCTTTAACCTAATAAAGAGAGGCTCAAGTAATTGTAAATCTTAGCTACGGCATATGGCCGTTTTTAGCCCCGCTGTACCCTCTAGCCCTAGTGCCTCGGTCCCAAGGACTCCTTCGGAGGGCTGCCGGTCCCATCGGGTTTAGTAACTATGGCCACTGTGTTTAAATGTGCAAAAATCTCTATTGCCACTGTGTTTATTTCTAGTTAAATTGTAATAACTAATAAACAATTACTAACCAAAATCTTAAATTATGAATTCAAAAAACTTTTTAATGGCAGGTATTGCCGGTGGCATTACCTACTTTTTTCTGGGCTGGCTGGTTTATGGAATTTTATTTGTTGATGTGATGAAAAACAATGCCGGCACCGCAACAGGTGTCGACCGTGGAGATCAGATGATATTTTGGGCAATTGTGCTCGGGAATTTGCTTTGCGGATTTTTATTGTCGTACGTTTTTACCCGTTTAGGGAATGTAAATACGGCCGCTTCCGGAGCCAAGACCGGTTTTTGGCTGGGTGCTTTAATGGCCGGAGGGATAGATTTTACCATGTATGGTACCACTAACCTTTCTAACATGAATGGAGTATTGATAGATATCGTGATCTGGGCGGTCCTTTCTGCCATTACCGGAGCAGTGGTGGCTTGGGTAGCGGGTAGAGCAACCGCTTAATCATTCTCTTGGTTATTCCGAGTGTAGCGAAGCATCTACTTTAGAGGCTTCGCTACACTCTTTAAAGGAGTCCTCCTGGCCAGCATCACAAACTGCTGGGCATAGTAGCCTTATAAACCATCTCCATTCCTGAAATAGGAATTAATATTTACTGGAAGTTTTCCTTTCGATGGAATAATACCTGCAATCACTTTCGCCGCTGCTTTCTGCATTTCTTCACTATTCTGATAATTCATGAGCAACGTTTCCGTTTTTTCCATTCCCGGTAACTGAATTAAAGTATAAGGGTTAGCAAATACATTGATTATGGCTTTATTATGAGCTAACTGGCTAATGAATGCACCTAATTCCAGACTAAAATCTAAAACCGGTGCCGGGCGTTTGCGGGTATCATGTATTCCAACTATGATTTGCTCATAATTTCGCAACTGCTGTTGAATAGCGTCTAAGGCTGCTTGAGTAGCTTGTTTTCCAAGATTTTGTAGCTCAGCATTGGAAAAATAAGCCTTTAAATTTTGCTGGAAAGGGCTTATTACCTCTTGACCAATGCTCAGGATTAACGTTTTTTTATCTTTATTTAAAGATTTAATACCACTCTGGCCATTTAACACCGTTACGGCTGCATCGGCTAGTTGCTGATTAAGCTGAACCGATTCTGGCTGATTTAACGTAGAAATTAGCTGATCTGTTTCGATCATTATCGGCTTATTTAAGCCTGCCCAATATTTTGCGGCTAAAACTTTTTTAACACTGGAGTTGATCTGACCCCAGCTTATCCGCTTATTTCTAATGGCTTTTCTAATTAGTTTAACTGCTCTTTTAGAATTTTCAGAAAGTTCTAAAACATCATTTCCGGCTATAATTGCCCTAACATCGGCTTCGCCATTGGGGAAAAACTTAACTACCCCTTTCATGCCCATGGCATCAGAGAATACCAGGCCTTTAAAACCTAATTGCTCTTTTAATAATTCAGTAACAATGGGTTTAGAAAGTGTAGAAGGTAAATTGGGGGTATTATCTAGTGCCGGAATTTGCATATGCGCTACCATGACTCCTGAAGCGCCCTGCTTAATTAGTTCTTTAAAAGGATACAATTCCAGAGAATCGAGGCGCTCTCTGGAAAATTTGAGCTGGGGCAGGTCATAATGCGAATCTACGTCGGTATCGCCATGCCCCGGAAAATGCTTTAAACTAACCAATAAGTTTTCCTGCTGCATACCTCGCATATAAGCTGCCGCTTTTTGTGCCACTTTATATTTATCGTCGCCAAAAGAACGGAAACCGATAACGGGATTTTTTGGATTATTGTTGACATCTGCATCGGGTGCAAAATTGATATGGGCACCTATTTTCTTAAAATCAAACGCAATGTGTTGTCCCATCAATTCAATCAAATGATTATCCTGAATAGCACCCAGAGTCATTTGGTAGGGGTAGCTGATGCAGCTATCCAGGCGCATGCCCAAACCCCATTCGCCATCCATGGCAATAAGCAGCGGTACTTTTGCCAAGTGCTGATATTGCTGCGTTAACTGAGCTTGCCTTACAGGGCCGCCCTGGAAGAAGACTAGGCCGCCAATTTTTTCTTTAAGAATAACCCTAGCGATAGAATCTTCATAGGCTTTACCTTTATCTGTATGGGCACGCACAAAGAATAATTGAGCAATACGCTGTTTACGGCTTAATTTATGAAATACCGAATCGGCCCAGGGATTGGGATGGTTTAAACTTTCTATAAAGGAGATACTGTTTTGTGCTCCGGCCTCTCCGGCTATTAACAAACAGATAAGCAGCAATAATTGATATCTCATATAATTTTAATGAAACCGCTTCAGATATTGGGCAATGATGAGTAAAGCCAATAAAAAGGTGAGACTCAGACTTAAAGAAATGCTTAAAAGCCAGGCCATGGTTGGGTTATGCAATCGGCGGCTCAGCATACGCTTAAAAAACATCATTAATAAGACGTTGAGCAAAAGGTAGGCTACCACTAATGTTCTCCAAAACATGCTTAAAATAAGCGAATCGGATTCGCATTTACAAAATAAACTGTATGAAAAAGCCTACAAAGCAGCTAGTGTTATAGACAAAATTATTTAAATACCTTAATCATCCATGGGTTTAACTAACTGGTTAAACTATCATCATATGGCCCTATATGAGGCTTAAATACCATGTTTTGCTATTCTGGCATAAAAATTTCAATGTAGGTAGCTGAACTAAATATATACATACCATGAAAAAGTTAATTATTATTTCAATGTTAACCCTAGGTGTCACGATGGCTACAAAAGCTCAACATATGCAGGATGGTAAGGGCGCCTATTTCGGATTTAAAGCCGGTGCTAATTTTTCCAATGTAATTAAAAGTGGAGACTCTGACTTTAAATCTCATTTTAAACCAGGTTTTGCTGCCGGTATATTTGTAGATATTCCAATTGCCGAAACTTTTTCTTTCGCACCCGAATTGGTGTATTCTCAAAAAGGATATCAAAGCTCTGGCAGTTTTTTATCTAATGATTACGATTATAAGGTAACTACCAACTTTGTTGACGTTCCACTTTTGGCTAAATTCTGGCTTTCAGAGGGCTTTAACTTTTCTATAGGTCCTCAGGTTTCTTTTCTAACCTCTACTACCGAAAGCTTTAAGTCGGGTTCTGAAGAATTTAGAAATACGATAGAGGAGAAGAACAAAAATCTGAAAAAGAGTCTTTTTGGTGGCGTGGTTGGGTTTGGGTATGAACTGGGTAACAGTTTAGGCCTGCATGCCCGTTATGCCTTAGATTTCCAGAAAAACAATGCTGATGGCACTAGCGAGGTGCCTGAATACAAAAACCAGGTGATACAGCTTGGCCTGACCTATCAGTTTTAATAGCCTATCTTTTACCTATGAAAAAAGCCCCGAATTAATCGGGGCTTTTTTGCTTTTATAATTGGTTGGTTTTTGGCTTATGAACAGCCACCCTGCGTACCGCAGTTTAAGCATTTGTAGCAAGTGCCGGAGCGAACGGTAATGTGTCCACAGTTAGTACATGCAGGTGCATCAGACTGGCCACCACCCGAGATATCCAATACCGGTTTCAGCACTTTATTACCTACCGTTTGGGGTTCGGTAGCTTTTGGGGCCTCTGTAAAGTTATTTTCCTGTGGGTTTTGGTCGGTATCTTGCATTTGTGGATTACCCAACACGGCTTTCTGTTCTGTAATTACGTGTACCAGGTCTTCGCGGCCTAAGTATTCGTAACCCAACATGCGGAAAATATAATCGATAATAGAAGTGGCCGATTTGATGTTGTTGTGGCCACTTACCATACCTGATGGCTCGAAACGGGTAAAAGTGAATTTATCAACAAACTCTTCCAAAGGTACTCCGTACTGTAAGCCTACCGAAACGGCAATGGCAAAACAGTTCATTAACGAACGGAAAGTAGCGCCCTCTTTGTGCATATCAACGAAGATCTCGCCCAAAGTTCCGTCTTCATATTCGCCTGTGCGAACGAAAACGGTTTGTCCGCCTACAGCTGCTTTTTGAGTAAAGCCTTCCCGGCGGCCCGGCATCACTTTTTTCTCTACAACCGAAGATAGTTGACGTTTAAAGCTGGTATCGGTAGAGCGATCTAAAATAGCACGAGCTGCTTCTAATACCTGCTCTGGAGTTAAGTCGCTTAATTTAACATTAGCTGCTTCGCCCAAGACTTCCTCTACGGTATCTAACTGATCTTCTTTAGAATCTGAAGATTTGGTAGATAAGGGCTGAGATAATTTACAACCATCGCGGTATAGCGCATTCGCTTTAGTACCTAATTTCCACGATAATTCGTAGCAATCTTTAATTTCTTCAACGGTTGCTTCGTTTGGCAGATTGATAGTTTTAGAGATTGCTCCTGATAAGAAAGGCTGTGCAGCGGCCATCATTTTAATGTGTCCGTGTGCGTGAATGTAACGCTGACCTTTTGCACCACATTTGTTGGCACAATCAAATACCTGATAATGCTCTTCTTTTAAGAATGGCGCACCCTCTACGGTCATGGTACCACAAACATATTCGTTTGCTTCCGCGATTTGCTGACGGTTAAAGCCCAGGGCTCTTAACAAGTTGAAATCGTGATCGTTGTACTGCTCTGGTTTAAAGCCTAAGCGCTTTAAAGTATCTTCTCCTAAGGTCCACTGATTGAAAACGAAACCAATCTCGAAGGCAGAAATAACCGCCTTATCTAATTTTTCGATTTCTTCGTGAGTGAAACCTTTATCAGCCAGGCTTTCGAAGTTGATATGCGGAGCGCCTTGTAAAGTAGCCGCACCTTTAGCATAGTTTACTATGGCAGTAATTTCGTCTTCATTGTAGCCTAAGTTGCGCAAAGCAGAAGGCACACACTGGTTAATGATTTTGAAGTAACCACCACCTGATAGTTTTTTGAATTTCACCAAGGCGAAATCTGGCTCAATACCGGTAGTATCGCAATCCATTACCAAACCAATGGTTCCGGTTGGGGCAATAACCGTAGTTTGTGCATTACGGTAACCGTGTTTTTCGCCCAGTTCTACTGCTTTATCCCAAGAATTGCAGGCGGCTGCTAATAAATAATCTGGGCAATATTTAGGATCAATACCCTGAGGGGTAATTTCTAATCCTTCGTAAGCATCGCTTGCATTGTAGGCTGCATAACGGTGATTGCGCATTACGCGAAGCATATGCTTCTTGTTTTCCTCATATCTGCTGAAAGTACCTAATTCTTTAGCCATTTCTGCCGAGGTGGAGTAGGCTGTACCAGTCATAATAGCGGTAATGGCACCGCCAATGGCACGTGCTTTCTCGCTATCGTAAGGAATACCGGCAACCATTAGCATAGAGCCTAAGTTAGCGTATCCTAAACCTAAGGTGCGGTAATCGTATGATAATTGCGCTACTTCTTTTGATGGGAATTGAGCCATCAGCACAGAGATCTCTAAAACAACGGTCCACACACGGCAGGCGTGCTCAAATCCTTTAACATCAAAAACCAAAGTTTCTGGGTTAAAGAAGTGGGCTAAGTTGATAGAAGCTAAGTTACAAGCGGTATTGTCCAGGAACATGTATTCTGAACAAGGGTTAGAGGCATTGATACGTCCGCCTTCAGGGCAAGTATGCCATTCGTTAATGGTAGAGTCGTATTGAACACCCGGATCGGCGCAAGCCCAAGCTGCGAAAGCAATATCTTGCCATAACTTATCAGCAGGAATAGATTTGATGACGTTTCCTTTGATACGGCCAATCAGATCCCAGTCTTTTCCTTCTTCTAAAGCTTTAAAGAAAGCATTTGGAATACGAACAGAGTTATTAGAGTTTTGTCCGGATACGGTGCGATATGCTTCGCCCTCATAATCTGAAGCGTAACCTGCAGCGATTAAAGCTGCTACTTTTTTCTCTTCTTCTACTTTCCAGTTTACGAAACCTTCAATTTCTGGGTGGTCTAGGTCTAAGCACACCATTTTGGCTGCACGACGGGTGGTTCCACCAGATTTGATAGCTCCTGCGGCACGGTCGCCAATTTTAAGGAACGACATTAAGCCTGAAGAATAACCACCGCCCGATAGTTTTTCATTTTCTCCACGAATTTGAGAGAAGTTGGTTCCAACACCAGAACCGTATTTAAAGATACGTGCCTCACGAACCCAAAGATCCATGATACCGCCTTCGTTTACTAAATCATCGCTAACAGAAAGAATAAAACAAGCATGAGGCTGCGGACGCTCATAAGCTGAGGTCGATTTGCTTAATACTTCTGTTTCTGGATCAACATAATAGTGACCTTGTGGCTTTCCGGTAATGCCATAAGCACTGTGCAAACCTGTGTTAAACCATTGTGGTGAGTTTGGCGCTGCCAACTGACCTACAATAGTGTACACTAATTCATCATAAAAAACCTGAGCATCGGCGGGTGTTGCAAAATAACCATAACGCTGTCCCCATTGTTTCCAACAGTCGGCCATACGATGCGCCACTTGCTTAATGCTTTTCTCAGAACCCAGGCTTCCGTCTGGCTGAGGTACTCCGGCTTTACGGAAATACTTTTGCGCCAGAATATCGGTTGCCACCTGGCTCCAACTTGCCGGAACTTCTACATCGTTCATTTCGAACACGGCATCGCCTGCCGGATTACGAATAACTGACGAGCGCTTTTCGTATTGAAAAAGATCGTAAACGCTTACACCGTCTTTGGTGAAATAGCGTGGAAAGCTCAGGCCTTTACCGGGGGCTTTTGCTTTTGATGTAGAAGTTTTGCTCATGTTTGAAAATAGAATATTAATGTTTTGAAGATTGTTTTACCCTTTGAAAAAAATAAAAGGGTTTTCTTCAAATTTATTCTTTCGCGGCCGAGCTTCGAATTTGAGTTTTCCACAGCTCCGGACTTAATCTTTCTTTGCGAAACAGGTTTTGATATAAACACTTGATAAACAGTAATTTAATCGTGTGGAAAACTCCCAAAAAAATAATTTTAAGTTATATTTCTAGTGTGGTTTCTACACGCTGTTTTTTAAAAGAAATGCGGGCTTATTTAGGGTGATATTATTTTCATCCATACTCAATATCAAAAGAGGCCCATCCGGTATATTTTGGAAGGGCCTCTTAGGTATTTTAATGCTTACCTGAAATTTAATCTATCAGGGTAACCTTAATCATATTGGTTTTGCCTTTTTTCTCAATCGGGATGGCAGCGGTATTAATTACGGCATCGCCGGGCTGAACAAATTTTTCGGCCTTGAGTATGGCGTTCACTTCGCTAATGGTTTTATCGGTGCTTTCGAATTTATTATAGAAAAAAGCTTTTACTCCCCAAACCAAACTTAAGGCATTTAGCAGATTTTGATTACTGGTAAATATAAAGGTGTTGGCCTTTGGGCGATGGCTGGAAATTTCAAAAGCAGTGTAGCCGGAGTAGGTCATAGAAACGATACCTACGGCATTGGTTTTTTCGGCTAAATAGACTGCCGACCCGCAAATGGCATCAGCCATATAATTAGGTGCACTTGCATCTAATACTTTTGGCGTATTAAAAGGGTAATCGGTTTCCTCTACGTTGCCAATAATCTTTTGCATGGTTTCGATTACAATCACCGGAAATTCGCCAACCGAGGTTTCTCCACTTAACATTACGGCATCGGCGCCATCGAGTACAGAGTTAGCCACGTCGTTAACTTCTGCACGGGTTGGGCGTGGAGTAGTGATCATGCTTTCGAGCATTTGGGTAGCCACAATTACCGGCTTACCGGCTTCGCGGCATTTGCGTGCAATCATTTTTTGCAACATGGGCACCTGTTCCATAGGCATTTCCACACCTAAATCGCCACGGGCAACCATTACGCCGTCGGTAACGGCAATAATATCATCAATATTTTCTATCGCTTCGGGTTTTTCTATTTTGGCAATTACCCTTGCCGATTTTTCGCTGGCACTAATAATGCGTTTTAGTTCTACAATATCTTCTGCCGAACGTACAAATGATAAACCGATCCATTCGATATCATTTTTCAGTGCCAGTTCCAGATTGCTCAAGTCTTCTTCGGTTAAACTAGGCAGCGATACTTTAGTATTGGGCAGGTTTACCCCTTTACGGGATGTTAAAATACCTCCATGAACCACTTCGCAGGTTACCTCATCTTTTTGGTTACTTTCTAAAACCCGTAATTGTAATTTACCATCGTCTAATAAAATAATTTCTCCCTGGCGAACATCTTTTGGGAAGGTTTCATAAGTAAGGTAAACCCGTTCTTCATCACCAATTTGTTCTTTAGTGGTAATAATGATCTTATTACCATTGATGAGGTTTATTCCGCCATCTTTTACCAATCCAATCCTGATTTTCGGACCCTGCAGATCGGCCAATATGCCTACATTGGTTTTATATTTTTTGTTGATCTCTCTGATTGTATCTATTGTTTTTTGGTGCACTTCCTGGCTGCCGTGAGAAAAGTTTAAGCGGCAAACATCTACTCCAGCCTTAATCATGCTTAATAGTACTTCTTTTGAGGAGGATGCCGGACCGAGGGTCGCAACAATTTTAGTTCGGTTATGAACAGATTTCATAGTATGGGGTTAGTATTCGAAAAACAGCGTTAGTGTAGGTGTTACACCGTATAATAGGCTAAAATAGGAGATTTTCTTTAGATTTCAACCTTTGGGGCTCAATTTCTACTGCTGCCAGTACCTCAGAAATTTTCTTAATATGGCTTATCCAGTAGTTTAGATCCTCCTCATCAATAAAATTTCTAATCAATAAAAAATAATCTACTTTATTCATTTCGGGTATCAATAAACCTTCACTACCTTTATTAGCAAGCAAGAAAAACTCGGTTTCAGAATTTGGAGGATAATAAACGTATCTGTTAAAATTCTGAATATTTTTTTCGCTGCTAAAAGATAGGCTCAATTCATCTGTACGGACGAAATTAACCTGTAAGGCTTTATTAATTTGGTAACATAACCGGTAATCTTTTAAAGAACTGGTGATCGCAATTAGAGTAAAATCAAAATCTAATTCGAATTTTAACGTTAACTTATTCAAGGCCTTAATTTTTAAAAGATTGATATTACAAAAATAACAGGCTTTTAGTATTAAACGGCATGTGTTGGGGGCAAAAACAAAAAGGTTTGATATTTAATTTTATTTATTTTTCTTTGCACAGAATTATTTAACCCTTAAATCATTAAAACTATGTCTGATATCGCATCAAGAGTCAAAGCAATTATCGTTGAAAAATTAGGTGTTGATGAAGCAGAAGTAACTCCGGAAGCTTCTTTCACCAACGATTTAGGAGCAGACTCATTAGACACCGTAGAGCTGATCATGGAATTTGAAAAAGAATTCAATGTAGCTATTCCTGATGAGCAGGCTGAAACCATCGGTACCGTTGGACAAGCTATTTCTTACTTGGAGAAAAACGTAAAATAAAACGCCCCTTTATAAATGGAGCTTAAAAGAGTTGTAATTACAGGTTTAGGTGCACTTACCCCAATTGGTAACACCATTCCCGAATTTTGGGAAGGTTTGCTTAATGGGGTAAGTGGCGCCGCTCCTATTACGCATTACGACACTACAAACTTTAAGACCAAGTTTGCCTGCGAAGTCAAAAATTTTGACCCGGAACAGTTCATGGACCGGAAAGATGCACGCAAACTGGATCCATTTGTACATTACGCCCTGGCTTCTACCGACGAAGCGGTTAAGGATGCCCAATTAGATTTTGAGCAGCTGGATACCAATCGTATAGGTGTGATCTGGGGTTCTGGAATTGGCGGTTTAAAAACGTTTACTGATGAGGTAACCAATTTTGCCAATGGCGATGGTACTCCACGCTTTAACCCTTTCTTTATCCCTAAAATGATTCTGGATATTGCTCCAGGTCATATATCCATTAAATATGGATTACGTGGGCCAAACTTCTCTACCGTTTCTGCCTGTGCTTCTTCTACCAATGCTTTAATTGATGCTTTCAACTATGTTCGTTTGGGCATGGCCGACATCATTATATCTGGTGGATCTGAAGCCATTATTTATGAAGCCGGTATGGGAGGATTTAATGCCATGCATGCGCTTTCTACCCGAAATGACGATCCTAAGACTGCTTCTCGTCCGTTTGATAAAGACCGCGATGGTTTTGTGGCCGGCGAAGGTGCCGGAACGCTCATTTTGGAAGAATTAGAACATGCTAAAGCCCGTGGCGCTAAAATTTATGCTGAATTAGTAGGTGGCGGCATGAGTGCCGATGCCAACCACATTACCGCCCCGCATCCGGAAGGATTAGGTGCTAAGTTGGTAATGACCAATGCTTTACGCGATGCCGGTATGACTACCGCCGATATTGACTATATTAATGTGCATGGTACTTCTACCCCTCTGGGCGATATTAGTGAAACCAAAGCCATTCAAAGTCTTTTTGGCGAAGATGCCTACCGTCTAAATATCAGTTCTACCAAATCAATGACCGGGCACTTACTGGGTGCTGCCGGTGCTATTGAAGCTATTGCTTCTGTTTTGGCAGTACAGAACGATATTATTCCACCAACCATCAATCATTTTACCGACGACCCGGAGATTGACCCTAAACTGAACCTTACCTTTAACAAAGCTCAAAAACGAGTAGTTAGGGCGGCTCAAAGCAATACTTTTGGTTTTGGAGGCCATAATGCTTCTGTGATATTTAAAAAATATCAGGCCTAAGGTGCTCTATTGCTATTATTAAATCCATAAATTTATTCTCTTAACAGGATTCTTTAGATCCGATAACCATTGAATGCCCTTTTTTCAATATTATAAGCTCTATTTATCTCCGCACAGGAAACTGGTAAAAACCCTGAACAATATGTTGGGTTTTGTTCCCGGAAACCTGAATTTATATCGGATGGCTTTTAGACACCGTTCGGTAGCCATTGCTTTAAAAAACGGAGCTAAAAGCAGTAATGAAAGGCTGGAGTTTTTAGGCGATGCCATTTTGGGTGCCGTAATTGCCGAAGTATTGTTTAAGCGTTATCCATATAAAGACGAAGGTTTTTTAACCGAAATGCGCTCTAAAATTGTAAGTAGGGCCAATTTGAACCAATTATCTAAAAAGTTAGGGCTCGATCAGTTAATAGAGTTTGATAACCGAACCGTGAGTTATCCTGCTAAGCAGGGTTCCCTACTGGGCGATGCTTTTGAGGCCCTGATTGGGGCTGTATATCTCGATAAGGGATATAATTTTACAAAAGATATCATCATTAACCAGATCATTAAACCGCATATCGATATCCATACACTCGAACTCACGGAAACCAATTTCAAAAGTAAATTGCTGGAATGGTGCCAGCGTCATGGAAAAGATGTGTCTTTTGAGCGCATCCCCGATTTAGAAGATGAGCGAAATAAACTATTCTCCATTCAGGCCATTGTTGATGGAGAAATATTGGGTTTAGGCCGCGATTACAATAAAAAGAATGCGGAAAAAATAGCCGCCGAAAAAGCCTGCCAAGCCCTCGAAATTTAAATTTTTGTCCCAATGAAACCGATTAGCCGATTGCTCTCCTTTATTTTTCTGATCTGGTGTGCTTTGGTTTTCATTAGCATGATGCTGGTTTCGGTATCTTTTATTTTAATCATCAATTGGATATTTAAAGGTAAAAGAGCACAAAGTTTATCTTTTGTTTTTCTTAAAATTTGGGCTGGAGTTTTTTCTGTGCTCTGTTTTTATCCGCTAGAAATTAAGAATAAAGCTTATCGCGATAGTAAAAACTCATTCATTTATGTTTGTAACCACAGCTCTTACCTCGATGCCATTGCCGTAGTGCTGGCTGCCCCGCAGGCCTTTAAGCCCTTAGGTAAGCTTGAAATGGTAAAGGTGCCCGTTTTTGGCGCCATGTATAAGCATTTGGTGGTTATGGTAGACCGCAGCAGTGCTGAAAGTAGAGCTAACAGTGTAGAAATGTTAAAGGAGGATCTAAAAGCCGGCCAGTCGCTCTTTATTTTTCCTGAAGGAACCATGAACCGGGGCGAACAAACTCTGACTGAGTTTTACGACGGGGCTTTCCGAATTGCCATCGAAACCCAAACGCCCATAGCACCCATGGTACTCATCAATGCCAGTAAATTATTACACAGAGACCATCCTTTACGTATAAAACCGGGTAAACTTACCATGGTATTTGCAGAGCCGGTTCCTGTGGCCGGATTAACCTTGGCCGACCTCCCAGACCTTAAGAACCGGGTTCGTCAGCAAATGGAACAATTGATTTTAGCCCATAGCTAATCCGCTGAAAAGCAATTTTATACTATCTTTACGCGATGATTAAATCGATGACCGGCTTTGGTTTAGCCTCCCGTAATTCCGAACATTCGAAATTTACTGTAGAGATCAAGTCCCTGAATAGTAAGTTTCTGGAGCTTTCGCTCAAAATGCCGAAAGCCTATTCCGAAAAAGAACTGTTCTTGCGCAACGAATGCAGCAAACAGATAGAACGCGGTAAAGTTTATATAGCCATTACGGCAGAAAACCTGAATGGCGAAACCAAAACTGCTCAAATAGATCGCGAAAAGCTAAATAGCTATTATCAGCAATTAAAATCGACTGCTGCAGAACTAGGCGATCCGTCACAAAACCTCCTGCAAATTGCACTTAATTTTCCCGAAGTGATTTCTTATCAGGAAGAGAATGGCAGCGAAGAAGAATGGACACTCATTTACGAGACTTACCAGGATGCTTTGAAAAATTTTCAAACTTTCCGTACAGATGAGGGCGAGATCCTGAAAAATGATGTATTGATGCGCATTAAACAGATCGTGGCTAATTTGTTTGAAGTGGAAAAATTAGAGGTAAACCGTGTTCCGGCCATTCGCGAAAAATTAAATAACCTGCTTGCAGAAAATGTGGGCAAAGAAAACATAGATCATAACAGATTTGAGCAAGAGTTGATCTATTACATTGATAAACTGGATATTACCGAAGAAAAGATCCGCTTAAAAAGCCATTGTGATTATTTCCTGGAAACCCTAAATCATCCGGATGCAAACGGCAAAAAACTGGGCTTCATTTCGCAGGAAATAGGCCGCGAAATTAATACTATTGGCTCTAAAGCCAACGATGCTACCATACAGCAGTTGGTGGTAAACATGAAAGAAGAACTAGAAAAAATTAAAGAGCAATTACTCAACGTACTTTAATTCCTTATAAAAATGCAGGCAGGTAAACTCATTATTTTTTCAGCTCCATCGGGTGCAGGTAAAACCACCATCGTACATCATTTGTTGACTAAAATGCCGCAGCTGGTATTTTCTGTTTCGGCAACTACCCGTGCTAAAAGGGGCGATGAGGTAGAGGGAAAAGATTATTATTTTATTAGCAAAGAAGAGTTTTTACATCGTGTTGCTAAAAAAGAATTTGTAGAGTTTGAAGAGGTTTATACCGATAATTTTTACGGTACCCTGCGTACCGAAATTGAACGGATATGGGCCCAGAACAAGCATGTTATTTTTGATATTGATGTAGAAGGTGGCTTGCATTTAAAAAGAAAATTTGGAGAATTAGCCCTAGCCATCTTTGTACAGCCCCCATCTTTAGAAGTATTGGTAGAGCGCCTTCGCGGTAGAGGTACCGATAGCGAAGAAAAATTGAAAGAGCGTATACTCAAGGCTGATAAAGAATTGAAATATGCCGATCAGTTTGATACGATCCTGAAAAACTCAGACCTTCAGACGGCCTGCAGCGAAGCAGAAAAGCTGGTTTCAGACTTCCTGGCTAAATAATACAATTTTTGCATGAAAATAGGTTTATTCTTCGGCTCCTTTAATCCTATTCACACCGGGCACCTTATTATTGCCAATTACCTGGCCAACTATACCGAACTCGATCAGGTTTGGCTGGTGGTTTCGCCACACAATCCATTAAAAGAAAAGAGCGACCTCATTAATATGTACGACCGATTGGAAATGGCTAAACTCGCCACCGATCAGGCCGAAAACATCCGCGTAAGCGATATAGAACTTTCCCTGCCTCAGCCATCGTACACCATAGATACACTCACGCATTTAAACGCCCGATACCCCGAACATCAATTCTATTTAATTATGGGGTCTGATAATTTGAACTCATTAAAAAAGTGGAAAAATTACGAGCTCATATTGCGTGATTATCAAATTCTGGTTTACCCCCGTCCGGGCTCTGCTCCTTCAGAACTTGCAGATCACCCATCAGTTAGCATTACCCAAACACCGCTCATGGAACTATCGGCAACCTTTATTCGTAATGCCATTAAAAACAAAAAGAATGTCCGCTTTTTTGTTCCCGAAACCGTGTTAGAATTCATTGAGAGTAAAAACCTGTATCGCTAAATTGGCGCTTTGTAATTTTATTGTGGCGTAGCAACTTAGGCAGTCTATTTTATTAATATTGAGTCTTTATAATCCAATCACCCAATAGATATGTATAGCAAAAAAACTGCATTTGTATTAATGTCATTAGGCCTTTCATGGTCAGCTGTAAAGGCACAGGAAATAAAAAAAGATACTACCCGGCTGAAAGAAGTGGTAATTGTGGCTTCGCGTTTTCCTGAAAATAAAGAAGATGTGGCTCAGCGTGTTCAGGTTATTAAGGCCGAACGAATAAAAGAGCTAAATGCGGCCAATGCAGCCGATATTTTGCAGCAAACACCCGGAATTTTAGTTCAAAAAAGTCAGTTAGGCGGCGGAAGTCCGGTAATTAGAGGTTTTGAGGCCAATAAAGTGTTATTAGTGGTTGATGGCGTAAGAATGAACAATGCCATTTACCGTGCCGGGCACCTGCAAAATGTAATAACGCTTGATAATGAAGCATTAGATCGGATAGAGGTTGGGTTTGGTCCGAGTTCTGTTTCCTATGGCAGCGATGCCCTGGGCGGCGTAATTCATGCTTATACCAAAAATCCCGAACTCGGCCAGTTTAAGGTTTCCCTAATGAGCCGTTATGCCAGTGCAGCCAATGCTTTTAGCGAAGGGCTCTCGGTAAACATAGGCAAGAACAAATGGGCCAGCTTGAGCAATTTTAGCTATTCTAAATTTGGTGATTTACGCCAGGGTGGCACCGATTATAAGAATAACGAATGGAAAAGCCTTTACACCGTAAGCAGACAGGGTACACAGGATGTGGTAAGTGCCAATGAAAATCCGGATGTTCAATGGGGGTCGGCCTATCATCAGGTAGATTGGATGCAGAAACTGTTGTATAAGCAAAACGAGCATCTTAGCCATTTAATCAATTTTCAATATTCTACCTCTTCCAATGTACCACGATACGATCGTTTGGCTCAGTTAAGTGGTGGTTTACCCAAATATGCCGAATGGTATTATGGTCCGCAGAGGCGCTTAATGGCCTCCTATCAAATGCAGTTAAATGGTTATAAAGGCTGGTTCGATCAGTCTAATATTACGCTTGCTTATCAGGATATAGAAGAAAGCCGCCACGATCGTAAATTAAATAATACCAGTTTAAACAATCGTATCGAGCAGGTGGGTGTATTTTCTGTGAACGCCGACTTTGATAAAAAATTCGGGGAGCAGGAATTGAGCTATGGATTAGAATTTACCCATAACGATGTAAACTCATCGGCCTATAAACTGAATGTGAATACCGGTGTACAAAGTGCCCTGGATACACGTTATCCGGATGGAGGTTCTCAGCTAACAACAGCTGCGGCATTTCTGGCCCATCGCTGGGAAATGAGCAAAAAATGGTTGTTGAGCAGCGGATTACGTTTAAACTTGGTAAACCTGCGATCTAAATTTAACGATCAAACCTTTTTCCCTTTCCCTTTCAACTCGGTTAAACAAAATAATGTGGCCTGGAGCGGAAATTTGGGTTTAATTTATAAACCGGGCAACGATTGGCATTTGGCGCTATTAGGATCAACAGGCTTCCGGGCGCCCAATGTAGA
Source organism: Sphingobacteriaceae bacterium (assembly GCA_046074105.1). Taxonomy (GTDB): domain Bacteria; phylum Bacteroidota; class Bacteroidia; order Sphingobacteriales; family Sphingobacteriaceae; genus JAIPAN01. Next base: position 16,237 of record JBJTNQ010000110.1, read on the forward strand.
CGATTTGGCTAAGGTTTTTGAAAGCCTTGCCGGCTCAATTATAGTGCCTAATCCGGATCTGAAACCAGAATATACTTATAATGCAGAGTTCTCTGTAGAGAAGTACTTTACTAACCAAAGCAGTTTTCATTTTAATGCTTTTTATACCTGGTACCGCGATGCCATTACCACGCAGCCCTTTTTATTTAATGGGCAGAGCCAGATCATGTATAATGGTACTTTAAGCAATGTAACAGCCAGTGTAAATGCTGCTAAAGCCTATTTATATGGATTTTCTGGCGGATTTAACCTGCCCATTGCCGGCAAGGTATGGTTTAAGAACGAAGCCACCTATACCTTTGCCCGTATTAGCTCTGCTTCGCCAGAACAGCCCTTAGACCACATTCCTCCATTTTTTGGCTCCAGCAGCTTAAACTATAAGCACAAAAAATACGAAGCTGAGTTCTCTATACAGTACAACGGAGCAAAAAAATTAAAAAATTATAATCCTAACGGAGAAGATAATTTGCCACAGGCTACACCTACCGGGATGCCTTCGTGGTATACCCTGAACTTCAGGAATGGGTATCAGCTTAATCAGAAATTAAAATTACAGCTTGCGCTGGAAAATATATTAGATCAAAATTACCGGGTATTTGCCTCCGGAATATCGGCTCCGGGCCGTAACTTCGTCATCAGCTTAAGAGGCAACTTATAATTATGGCAAAAGAAGGCACCATTTTAAAACTGAAATTACCTACCGATCCGCAGTGGGTTAAGAACGTGGTAGAGAGTAATATTGAAGAAATATTAATTGATCATGCCTATTGCGAACAAAAGGCAGCAACCAATGCCATTACCTTAATCGTTCAGAATCCTAATTATCCAGATCTGGTAAACGAAATGGCACTTTTAGTGCAGGAAGAAATGGACCACTTTAAGCGGGTGCACGATATTATTTTAGCCCGTGGCTTTGTATTGGGCAAGGAACGTAAAGACCATTATGTGAACGAATTATATCAGTTTATTATAAAAGGAGGCAGTCGCGAAGAGCAAATGATAGACCGCCTGCTGTTTTCGGCCATGATAGAGGCCCGCAGCTGCGAACGTTTTAAGGTGATGTCAGAACATATCAAAGATGCCGAGCTGGCCGAGTTTTACCATGAATTGATGATCAGCGAAGCCGGGCATTATACCATGTTCTTAAAGCTGGCTAAGAAATATGCCGGAAATATTGATGTAGATAAACGCTGGCAGGACTTTCTTGATTATGAAGCCCAGGTGATCCAGCGCTACGGTAAATCAGAAAGTATTCACGGTTAAAAGACCTAATAAGGTTTTTAAAACCTTAATAGGTCTAGGGGGTACATCTTTAATCGTCATTTCGATTCCGCCGAATGGCGGACGAGAAATCTCTTATGAAAATTAGCCGTGAGAGATTTCTCGCCTTACAAAATGTAAATTCAGTGAGTTATTATCGAAATGACGATTAGCTAATTAGCCTTAAGTTCAATAAGATGAAATAGCTTAAGCCTTTTTATAAAGCAGAAATATTGCCGGACGCTTATGCAGCTCCGGCATTTCTTTTTTCCATAAGGCCACCGTTTTGGTCTGTATGAATTCATTTTCATCGGTAATATCGCAGGCCACACAAATCTGAGTGTTCGGGTGGCAGCTCCTCATGATCTCATCCATGAGCTGGTTATTACGGAATGGGGTTTCAATGAATATCTGAGTTTGATTGAATCGCTCCGACAGGCTTTCTAGTTCTTTCAGTTTACGTGAACGGTCTGCTTTATCGATGGGTAAATACCCCTGAAAAGCAAATCCCTGCCCATTAAATCCCGAAGCCATTAAAGCCAATAAAATAGAACTTGGTCCAACCAGCGGAATAACGGGTATGCCTAAACGATGGGCCTCGGCAACCAGCTCAGCACCCGGATCTGCCACGCCGGGGCAGCCGGCTTCGCTCATTAAACCTACCTCGTGGCCTTCTTTTAAAGCTTTAAAATAGGCTGCTAATTGGTGTTTATCGCTGCGTTTATCGAAAACCAGGATATCTAGTTCGCTTTGCGGCGTTTGCAGGCCCATTTCTTTCAGCCAGCGTCGAGCCGTTTTTTCATTTTCTACCACATAATGCTTTATCCGGTTAATAATAGCTGTTTGTGCGGCGGGTAATACTTTGGGTGCCGTATTTTCGGCTAAAGGTACCGGCAGGAGGTAGAGTTTTCCGAACGCCATGCTGCTGGTTTATTTTAATTTTTCTAAAGCAGATTTTAATCGCGGAAGCATTTCCTGAATATCGGCCAGGGTACAGCCACCTACTGATGCCCTAAACCAATTCATTTGGTTGTCGTTACCAAATGCAGAAAAAGGTACCAAGGCAATTTTAGCTTCTTTTATCAGATAGAAATTGATATCGGCACTGGTTTTAAGCAGCTGCCCGTCGGGGGTAGTTTTGCCGGCATAATCTATCTTAACGGTTAAGTAGATGGCTCCCATAGGGTCAATTGCATCTACTTCAAAACCTTCAGATTTAAGCTGTTTTATTCCTTCGTAAAGGGTATCGAGGCTCTTTTGCACCTGGGCTTTAAACTTATCCAGATAAGCATCCAGCTCGGAGGTTTGTTTTAAAAAATTGGCAGTAGCTATCTGTTCTGCTTTGGGCGACCATGCACCTACATGCCCTACGATAGAACGCATCTTTGCAATAATTTTTTCGGGTCCGAATCCCCATCCTACCCGCACGCCGGTTGCTGCAAAGCATTTGGAAATACCGTCTATGTAAATTACGTAGTCTTTTAATTCCGGACGTAAGCTAACCGGATCGATATGTTTTTTGTGGTTAAAAGTTAGCAGTGAATAGATCTGATCGTATAAAATGTAAAGCGGTTTTTCTCCAGCCTTACGTTTCTTATTCTCTTCAATAACCAGATCGCATATTTTTTCCAGTTCCTGCTGTCCGAACATGGTACCCGTTGGGTTTAGCGGCGAACATAAAGCCAGTAGGGTTGCTCCGTTTAAGTGCGGGCGCAATTCATCTGCCGTAGGCATAAAATTGTTTTCTAATCGGGTAACTACGGCTACTCCTTCTGCTCCGGTAAGCTGGCAATAGTGATTATTGTTCCAGGATGGTGCCGGAAATACTACTTTATCGCCCGGATCTACCAGGGCCAGGTAAGCCCCATAAATTAAAGGGCGGGAGCCTCCGGCAATTAAAATTTCATTGCTTTGATAAGAAAGTTGATAACGTTTGGTCAAGAACTCAGCAACATTTTCTCTCAGCACCATTACGCCATCTGCCGGCGGGTAGTTGGTATGATTGGCATGATAGGCCTCAATAATGCCACTTTTTAAGGCATCGGGAATAGGAAAAATAGCTGGATCGAAATCGCCTATGGTTAGATTGGCAATTTTTTCACCTTTTTTTTTCAGCTCCGTAATTTCGTTACCGATCTTAATAATTTCAGAACCTTTTAAGGTTTGCGCTAGTTGAGATACGCCCATGCTTCGGTATGTTAATGATGACAAAGATAATTAATTATTAAGGCTTTACTGGGCTGCCAAAGCCTGCAAAGCGCTTTGCACTTTGGCGAAATTAAATTGTGAAAATATCCGGTTAAAACCGTCGGCAATTTGCTCATTACATAAATTTCCAATGCTGCCCTCGTGGGTATGATGTAGTATTCCTGAATGGGAAAACCCACCTTTTTCTATCTCCAAACCTACTTTTTTATAAGCATCACGAAAAGGAACTCCTTTTAATACCTCTTCATTTACCTGCTCTACACTGAAGAGGTATTGGTATTTTTTATCTTTTAAAATATCGGGGCTGATCTCCATGTGCGAGAGCATAAAATTGGTCATCTGCAAACATTCTTTTAAGGAGATGAAGGCGGGGAATAAGGTTTCTTTCAACAATTGCAGATCGCGGTGATAGCCGGAGGGTAGGTTAGTGGTCATCATCGAAATTTCATTAGGCAAAGCCTGAATTTTATTGCACCGACCCCTAATTAATTCGAATACATCCGGATTTTTTTTGTGCGGCATAATGCTCGATCCGGTAGTGAGTTCATCCGGAAAACGGATAAAACCAAAATTCTGATTAATGAACAGGCAAATATCCATAGATAGTTTGGCCAGCGTAGCCGCTACTGATGACATGGCCTGAGCTAAAATGCGTTCGGTTTTACCACGGCCCATTTGAGCATAAACCACATTGTAGTTCAGATCCTCAAATCCGAGCAGTTTAGTGGTCATGGTGCGGTTTAAGGGAAAGGAAGATCCATAGCCCGCTGCCGAACCCAAAGGGTTTTTATTGCTTATTTTCCATGCTGATAGTAATAGTTCCATATCGTCGGCCAGGCTTTCGGCATAAGCGCCAAACCATAAGCCAAAAGAAGAGGGCATGGCGATTTGTAAATGGGTATAACCCGGCAATAACAAGTGTTTATTTTTTTCGCTTAACGCGATGAGGTTTTTAAAAAGTGTTTGGCTTAGTTCGGCTATTTCCTGTATTTCGCTTCTAAAGAATAATTTCAGATCAACCAGCACTTGGTCGTTGCGTGAACGGCCGCTATGAATTTTTTTGCCCGCTTCGCCAATGCGTTGGGTAAGCAATAATTCAACCTGAGAGTGTACATCTTCTACACCTTCCTGAATACTGAATTTGCCCTCCTGAATTTCCTGGTAGATGAGTTTTAAGGCAGATTGAACATTAGCGAGCTCCGCTTTGCTTAGCAAGCCAATACTTTCCAGCATTTGGGTATGTGCTAAAGATCCCAAAACATCGAAGGCAGCCATTTGCTCATCCAGTTCGCGGTCTTTACCTACTGTAAATTTATCTACCGATGCTTCTACGTGTTTATCTTTTTGCCAAAGTTTCATGCTGATTTTAGATTTTTTGATTTACGAATTACGATTGGCCTTATTCTATTTTAATTTTTGATTATTGCTTCTAATGGTATTTAATGAGGCGACTATTATGGAGAGCAGCTCGTTACCCTCTTTCCAGCAGTTTATAATTTCTTTTTCTTTATCAGGATTAAACTCCTTTAATAATTCGAGGAAGAACATCGTTTCATCTAATTCTTCCTCCACAATTTTTAATTTATTGATAAAATCGGCTGTAGATTTTGCCCGGCAGGCTGCCCTATAATTGGCACCAACCGAACTTGAACTTCTGCTGATTTGATGACTATAGTTTTTATTAAGAACGTTGTTAGATAATTGCAGTACCAATTTTCCTACCTGAATGGAAAAATCTTTGGTGCGTTTTAACAATATCTCTTTGTCCATAATAAATCTAAAATCGTAATTCTGAATTCGTAAATCAGACTATACTTTCCAACATCTTAATATACGTACTTATTCCTTCCTCAATTTCTTTTACATAGATAAATTCATCGGCCATATGTGAGCGTGCCGAATCGCCGGGGCCCATTTTGAGCGATGGAATGTCTAATAAAGCCTGATCGGAAGTGGTAGGCGAACCATAAGTTTGTTTACCTAATGCTATTCCGGCTTGTACAATTGGGTGTTTAATATCAATAGAGCTTGGTTTTAGCCGAACCGAGCGTGGATTGACTTCGCAAGTAACATGCTGGCGTATAATTTTTAGCACTTCCTCATTCCGGTAGGCATCGGTAACCCGTATATCTACGGTAAAATTACATACTGCGGGTACCACATTGTGCTGAGAACCGGCTTCAATAACAGTAACACTCATTTTAACCGCCCCAAACATGGCCGATTTTTTCGAGAATTTGTAGGTGCGAAACCACTCGATGTCTTTTAATGCCTTGTAAATGGCGTTATCGCCCTCTTCGCGGGCAGCATGACCGGCTTTACCTGTGCTGGTGCAATCTATTACCATTAAACCCCTTTCGGCAACTGCCAGATCTAACAAGGTGGGTTCGCCAACAATGGCAAAATCTAAAGGTCCAAGATCGGGTATAACCAGCTCTAAACCATTGTTCCCCGATATTTCTTCCTCGGCGGTAGCCGCCAAACAAAAATTATATTTTAAATCTTCCCGGTTGTAAAAGTGCAGGAAGGCGGCAATTAACGACACTAAACATCCTCCTGCATCATTACTGCCTAATCCGTAAAGTTTCCCATCCTCTATATCGGCAGCAAAAGGATTACGCTGATAGCCGGAATTGGGCTTCACGGTATCGTGATGAGAATTCAGTAAAATAGTCGGTTTTTGTGCATCGTAAAACTGGTTATAAGCCCAGATATTATTTAGTTTACGATAGGTTTTAACACCCCTTTGTTGTAGAAAAAGTTCGATAGCTGCCGCAGTATGATTTTCTTCCTTACTGAATGAAGGTGTTCTGATCAGTTTCTGCAATAATTCTAAGCTATCATTAAAGAGTTTTTCAGCCATAACCTTATTCTTTGATGTATAGTCCTCCGGCTTTTTGAGCAGAGAGCTTAATTCCTTTAATAAGCGATGAACTGAAGCCTTGGTGCTCCATTTCGTTTAAGCCTGCAATGGTGCAGCCTTTGGGTGAGGTTACTTTATCAATTTCATGTTCGGGGTGGCTCTGGTTATAAAGCAATAGGTCTGCAGCTCCTTTTGCGGTTTGCACAGCCATTTGTAGGGCCTCTTCTGCATGGAAACCAATTTCTACCCCGCCTTGAGATGCTGCCCTAATTGCTCTTAAAAAGAAAGCTACGCCACAGGCACATAAAGCGGTGGCCGAAGTGATGAGATCTTCGTTGATGGTAATAACCGAACCTACGGTTTCGAACATTTTAGTTACTTCGGCCATATTTTCTGCTGTGGCATTATCGCTGGCAATACAGGTCATAGACTGGCAGATGGCAATGGCGGTATTGGGCATAGCCCTAACCACTTGAATATTGTTGCCCAATTTTGCACGAATATCTGAACAGCTTACCCCTGATACGACCGAGATTACCAGATGTTTTTTAGCATCAATGGCACCGGCAATTTGTTCTAAAACCTGATCTAACTGCTGTGGTAAAACAGCCAGAATAATAATAGATGAACCAAAAACAGTAGCAAAGTTATTATCGCTAACCTGATAGCCCAGTTTTGTTTGTTCGGATAGGTGCTGTAAGTTCCGACGGGTTAAGGTAATATCTTCTGCTTTGCAATAATTTGCCTTTACCAGGCCTTTTGCTAAAGACATTCCGATATTTCCACTCCCCAAAACTGCTGTTTTTTTGCTCAATTTCATGTTGTTATATGTATTCGTGTTCCAAAATTATGTGTGGTCAACAAATTCAATTTATCAGCTTTCCCGATATAAACTTCTTTAACACCCTTACGCAGGGTGTCAAATGCATTATCCAGTTTAGGCAGCATGCCGCTGTGAATAGCTCCCTGATTTTTTAAATTGTTATATGATTCTGGGTCAATAGTTTTAATAACCGATTCCTCATCATTTACATCGCGGAGTACCCCTTTTTTCTCAAAACAATAAACCAGCGAAGTTTCATAATGCGGCGCCATTGCGGCGGCTAACGCAGCAGCAATGGTATCGGCATTGGTGTTTAATAATTGCCCTTCGCCATTATGCGTGATGGCTGAGAAAACAGGAATTAAGCCTTGTTCTAATATGTTTTTCAGGCCTTCGGCCGATACAGAACTTTCATCCAGATCGCCCACAAATCCATAGTCAATTTCCTTAACAGGACGTTTTTTTGCACAGATTAGGTTGGCATCGGCACCGCTTAAACCAATGGCATTTTGTTTTAAAGCCTGTAATTGTGCTACTATGTTTTTATTGATGATTCCGGCATAAACCATGGTTACAATACGTAAACTTTCGGCATCGGTAATTCGGCGGCCATCAATTAATTGTGCTTCAATTCCCAGCCGATCGGAAAGTTGGGTGGCTAGTTTACCACCGCCGTGAACCAATATTTTGGCTCCTTTAACCGAGGCAAATTGTATCAAAAACTCAGCTAAATTAGCTCGGTGATCAATTACGTTCCCACCAATTTTTACGATCGTTAAACTTTTCATTTTTTAAACGCTTAGCATTCTTTTTAAAACAGCCTGAGCCGCCCAAACCCGGTTTCCGGCTTCGGGAATTACCAATGAACGTTCACTGTCTAATATCTCTGCAGCCAGTTCCAGATCGCGACGAACCGGTAAACAATGCATAATTTTAGCATTTGGAGCTAATTTTAATCTGTCAAGCGTAAGCATCCAATTGCTCTCTACGGGTAAAATCTTTCCATAATCGCGGTAGCCCGACCAGTTTTTTACATAAATAAAATCGGCATCGGCCAATGCCTTGTCCTGGTTGTGGGTGATTGTGGCACCTTGAGTAAATTCATCAGCCAACTCATAACCTTCCGGATGGGTGATTACAAAATCAATCAATCCGGCTTGTTCCGCCTTGACCATCCACTCTGCAAAAGAGTTCGGTACCGCCTGCGGCAAAGCTTTTACATGTGGTGCCCAGGTTAAAGCTACTTTTGGTTTAGCTTTCGTTTTATTTTCAGTAATGGTTACTAAATCTGCCAGGCTTTGTAAAGGGTGGCGGGTAGCGCTTTCTAAGCTCACTACCGGAACACCACAGTATTTCACAAATTTATTGAAGAGGTCTTCGCTATAATCTTCTTCCCGGTTCTGTAATTTAGGGAAAGAGCGCAGGCCTAAAATGTCACAGTACTGGCCCATTACGGCGGCCGCTTCGCGAATGTGTTCTACACTGGTCCCGTTCATGATTACGCCATCTTGTGTTTCCAAGGCCCAGCCGTCTTTATCCATATTCATTACCATTACCTGCATACCTAAATTAGCCGCAGCTTTTTGGGTACTTAGGCGGGTACGTAAACTTGGGTTAAGAAAAACCAGACCCAAGGTTTTGTTTTTACCTAAATTCTGGTGTGCGAAAGGATTGGCCTTTAATTCTAGGGCCTCTTTCACTAAATTCTGGATGTTGTCTACATCCTTTACAGAGGAAAACAATTTCATTTTGTGGTAAAAGGTTTATGGGTTACGGGTTTTATGATAAAATCGTCAATCTAAATTTGTTAGCTTTTAATTACCTGAACAAAAGCTTCCAGGAACCGGTCGGCATGGGCCAGAGTAATATTCAAAGCCGGCAATAAACGGATCACATTCGGTTTAGCTTCGCCGGTAAAAATATGATGCTTAAACAACAGGTCTTTTTTAGCATGGGCTAATTCTTCGGGCAGATCAATACCGATCATTAAGCCTCGTCCACGTACTTCTCTTACTTCGTTAAATTTCTTTAGCTCAGTAATTAGGTAATGGCCTACCTGAGCAGCATTTTCCATCAGATTATCTTGCTGCATAACTTCTAATACGGCTAATGCTGCGGCACAAGCCAAATGATTGCCGCCAAAAGTGGTGCCCAGCATGCCATGCCATGGCTTTAATTTGGGTGCAATAGAAATAGCCCCTATCGGGAAACCATTGCCCATGCCCTTGGCCATGGAGTAGATGTCGGCATTAACGCCGGCAAAATCATGCGCATAGAATTTTCCGGTACGGCCATAACCGCATTGAACCGAATCGGCAATAAAAATGGCATCATACTGATCGCACAAGTTGCGAATCAATTGTAAAAAGCTGTCATTAGCTACTTTAATACCACCCACACCCTGAATACCTTCGATGATGACCGAAGAAATTTCTGTGCCATACTGATTAAAAGCGGCCTGCAAGGCTGCTTCGTCATTATGTGGTAGAAAAATCACATGGTCGGTTTCGTTTACCGGAGCAATAATTTTAGGATTATCGGTAGCCGTTACGGCCAGCGAGGTACGCCCATGAAAAGCACCTTTAAAAGCAATAACTTTTTTACGGCCATTGTAAAACGAAGCCAGTTTTAAAGCATTTTCATTAGCCTCGGCACCCGAATTGCATAAAAAAAGCTGGTAATCGGTCTTTCCCGATACCCTGCCCAACAGATCAGCTAGTTCTTCCTGTACTTTAATTTTAATGGAATTCGAATAGAACCCAATTTGGTTTAATTGGTTCGTAATGCGTTTTACATAGTGCGGATGGGTATGCCCTATGGAAATTACGGCATGGCCGCCATACAGATCTAAATATTCCTGACCCTGGGCGTCCCAAACTGTACTGCCCTGTGCTTTTACAATTTCAATATCGTTAAGTGGATATACGTCGAATAGTTTCATTTTGCCTCTCCCAAACCCTCCCAAAAGTGGAGGGCTTAAATCGTTTTATTTTTTTAATCATTCAAATTCTCCCCCATCGGGGGAGATACAGAGGGGGCTGTTAAAACCCAATTCCTTTCAATTTTAGTCCCGCCGTTTCTTCAAATCCAAACAGTAGGTTCATGTTCTGTACCGCTTGCCCGGAAGCTCCTTTTAATAAATTATCAATAATGCTGACGATGAATAACTTATTGCCGTGTTTCTCTAAATGAATTAAACACTTGTTGGTATTCACTACTTGTTTCAGGTCGATATTAGCCGAGCTGATATGAGTGAAAGGATGACCGGCATAATAATCCCGGTAGGTTTGTTCGGCTTCTTCCAAATTCAGGTCAGTTTCCAGATACATGGCAGCCAGAATTCCCCGGGTAAAATCTCCCCTTTGGGGGATGAAATTCAGCCCCTCCCCAGCCCTCCCCACGGGGGAGGGAGATCCTGCAGCTTGATTTATGCTTTCAGAGATCTCATGTAAATGCTGGTGGGTAAATGCTTTGTATACCGATAGGTTATTATTTCTCCAGCTGAAATGTGAAGTAGCTGATAATCCTTGCCCAGCACCAGTAGAACCGGTTGTGGCATTGATATGCACTTCGGCGTTTAATAAACCTTTTGCAGCCAGCGGTAATAAGCCCAATTGGATACAGGTAGCAAAACAACCCGGATTAGCAATGTTTTGGCCGGTTTTAATGCGGTCCCGATTCAATTCCGGAAGACCATATATAAAGTTTCGGGTTGCAAGTTGTGCGTTGTGAGTAAGTCTGAAATCTTGACTCAAGTCAATAATTTTTACCGAGTCTGAAACCAGATTGGCTTCCAGAAATTTCTTCGCATCGCCGTGGCCTACACATAAAAAAAGGACCTCAACCGAGGTGCTGAATATATCGGTAAAAACCAGATCGGTATCACCTACCAGGTCAGTATGAACGGCATCAATACGCTTTCCGGCCTGACTGCTGCTATGTACAAAGCTAATTTGAACTTCAGGATGATGAATTAAAATACGGATCAATTCTCCACCGGTATAGCCGGCGCCCCCAACAATTCCTGCCTTAATCATGGCCGTTTACTTTATGCCAGATGATGGTCTGGTTTCCAAAAATCTTAGAGAATCCTTTTACATCTTCGCCGCTCCATGAATTGTTCATTTCGCCATAGCTGCCAAATTTGCTCGACATTAAATCGTGTTTAGATTCGATGCCTATAATTTGGAAACGGTAAGGGTGCAGTTCTACAAACACTTTTCCGCTAACCGTTTGCTGCGTGCTTTGTAAGAAAGCTTCCAGATCACGCATAATAGGGTCGTGGAACTGGCCTTCATGCAGCCAGTTGCCATAGAAAGAAGCCAGTTGGTCTTTCCAGCTTAACTGCCATTTGGTTAAAGTATGTTTTTCTAAAGTATGGTGTGCCTTAATAATGATGATCGGTGCAGCCGCCTCGAAACCAACACGGCCTTTAATACCGATAATGGTATCGCCCACATGAATATCGCGGCCTATGCCATAAGGTGCTGCAATGGCCTGTAATTTCTGAATAGCCTGAACCGGGCTCAATTTCTCTCCATCAATACCTACCAATTCGCCTTTTTCAAAGGTCAGTTCGAGTTTTCGGCTTCCCAATTCGGTTACCTGAGTAGGCCACGCCTCTTCGGGCAGGGTTTCATGAGAAGTTAAAGTCTCCTGTCCGCCAACCGAAGTGCCCCAAATACCTTTATTGATAGAATATTTTGCTTTTTCGGCACTATAGTCCACACCGTTTTTCTTTAAATATTCAATTTCCGCTTCGCGGGATAATTTCAGATCGCGGATAGGCGTAATAATCTCTACATCCGGAATCAGGATATTAAAGATCATGTCAAAACGCACCTGATCGTTGCCTGCTCCGGTACTGCCATGAGCCACATAGTCGGCCCCAATTTTCTTTACGTAATTGGCAATGGCGGTAGCCTGGCTAACCCGCTCGGCACTAACCGATAGCGGATAGGTGGCATTTTTTAAAACATTGCCAAATACCAGATATTTCAAACTGTGTTTGTAGTAATTCTCAGTTTCATCTACCACCGCATGACTGGCTACCCCTAAACTATAGGCACGCTCTTCAATTTGTTGTAACTCCTCGGACGAAAAACCGCCTGTATTCACAATAACAGAATGTACTTCCAGATTGAGGTCTCTGGATAAATAAATGCAGCAAAATGAGGTATCTAAACCGCCACTAAAGGCTAAAACAACCTTTTTCTTCATGTTAATTAATTATTTTGGGTGTTAGGGCCAGCAGGGTTAAGACCATTTTTGCCGACCGTTTCAATTTATTTTCAATACGCTGAAGCAAAGAAGCCTTATGTGTCAGCTTCTTCATTTTTGCTTCAATTTCTTTTTGTTTCTCTGCCGGATCCCAAAGCATGGCCGTACACATGCAGTTTTTACGGTCTTTACTTTGCAGGATCTCAAAATTTACACAGCTTTTGCAGCCCTTCCAGAATTCCTCGTCTTGGGTCAGTTCCGAATAAGTTACTGGTTCATAACCCAGCTCTGAATTTATTTTCATTACCGCCAGACCTGTGGTTAAGCCAAATATTTTTGCTTCAGGATATTTTTTACGCGATAATTCAAACACCCGTTGTTTAATGGCTTTTGCCAAGCCCTGGTTTCTAAACTCGGGGTTTACAATTAAACCAGAATTAGCCACAAACTGACCATGACTCCAGGTTTCAATATAGCAGAATCCAGCCCAGCGTCCATCCTGGTGTAAGGCAATAACCGCTTTACCCTCTAGTATTTTTTCGATAATATATTCTGGCGTACGACGAGCAATACCCGTTCCGCGGGCTTTGGCCGATTCGGCCATTTCCTCACAAATCTGTTCGGCGTATGAACTGTGTTTTTCGGTTGCCGGTACGACAATGAATTCGTTTTCTTTCATGTATTTGGTAAAGAAAAATCCCGTTTTTGAAGCGGAAAAAGACTACGTTTTTAGTCTTTGGGTTAAAAAATAGATTTTGATTTAATAGACAGAAATTGCTGTCGGGAGAAGTTTATGCCGGGGTTCAGGCCCTCGGCATAAGGGGTCGTCGGTGTTTTAATACCAAACGGTTATCACCACGCATTCCGCATAGAAATTTAGGCGCCACAGTAGTATACGTCTGGCGGTCTAAAGGAGTAAGGTGTGGTGTGTTAAAAATCATTTTAAACTGCAAAATACCACATAAAAAAAGATTTATGCAATTAAATCTTAAAAAAATAGCTATTTGCTTGCTTTTAACAATACAAATTAACAGACAATACCGGTCGCTGAAGAGCAAGATCTCATCCTTTTCCGTACCTTTAATTTCCTATGCAGCTACTCAATAAATACAACGAAAACTTCCAAAAGGCATTAGCTCAACTTAACCAAAACCAGTTAAAAGCGGTAAACCAGTTAGATGGCCCCGTGCTGGTAATTGCTGGCCCCGGAACCGGTAAAACACAGATCTTGGCTGCCCGGATTGGTAAGATTTTATTAGATACCGATACACAGCCTCATAACATTTTGTGTTTAACTTATACTGATGCCGGTGCCATTGCCATGCGAAAAAGGCTTTTCGAATTTATTGGCCCCGAAGCCTACCGGGTAAACATTTACACTTTCCATGCTTTTTGTAATGATATCATCCAGGAAAACCTGGATTATTTTGGTAAGCTGGAATTAGATGCCATTTCCGACCTGGAACGTATAGAGCTTTTCAAGAATTTGGTGGATGGCTTTGGTAAGGACCATATGCTAAAACGCTTTCGCGGAGAAGTATATTATGAAATAAAGCGCTTGCAGCATTTGTTCTCGGCCATGAAACGGGAAGACTGGACACCCGGATATATCAGCCAGAAAATAGATGAATTTCTAGCACTCATTGAACATGCAGAACCCGGAACAGCATATCACAAAACCTATCGCTACCAGAAAAACGGGAAGGGTTACCAAGCGGGCAGCTGGAAACCCCAATACGGAGAGTTAAAAGAAAATCTCGAAAAGCTGCGTGCCGCTGCAAACGAATTTCCCAATTATAGGGAACTGATGCGCAAAATGGGTCGTTATGATTTCGACGATATGATCCTCTGGATCTTAGAAGCTTTTAAAAAAGACGAGAACTTTCTACTGAATTATCAGGAGCGCTACCAATATGTTTTGGTAGACGAATATCAGGATACCAGCGGAGCGCAGAACGAATTAATTCAACTCTTAATAAGCTATTGGGACAAGCCTAATATTTTTGTGGTAGGCGATGATGACCAGTCGATATTTCGTTTTCAGGGCGCCAATGTGCAAAATATACATGCCTATTATTCGCTGTATGAGAAAGACTTATATCAGGTAATGCTTACCGATAATTATCGTTCATCACAGCATATTTTAGATACTGCCCGGGTATTAATAGAAAACAATCAGGAAAGGGTACAATTGCCCGGTTTAAGTAAGCAGCTCATTGCCAAAAATGAGGCTTACACCAATTATATTGTTAAACCACAGATTAGGGCTTACTCCAGCCAGTTCCACGAGTTTACGCATATTACCTTCCAAATAGAGGAACTGATTGCCGATGGGGTTGCTCCGCAAGAAATTGCGGTTATTTATAAAGAACACAGATCTGGACAGGAGTTGGCCCGGTATTTTCAATTGAGAGGTATTCCGGTAAGTGCCAAAAAGAAAGTCAATATCCTGAAAGAGCCTTTCGGGAGAAAGATTATCAATCTGTTGCGCTACATCGCATTAGAAAACGAATTTTCGTACAGCGGAGACGAGCTGTTATTTGAAATTATGCATTATGATTTCTACGACATTGCTCCTATTGATATTGCCCGCATCAGCGTAGAGGTGAATGATTTTAATAGAAGTGGTGCCGGTAAAACATCCATACGCAATAAAATTTATGAAATTGCCCGCAGCGATGAACAGGTGCCCTTAAGCTCTCCTAGTCAAAAACAGATTAAGCGTTTAAGCGACGATTTTGAGTACTGGATAAGGGAGACTCATAATCTTACTTTACACCATCTTTTCGAAAAAATGATGGTAAGGGGCGGTATTCTGGCCTATGTACTTAAATCGACAGATGAAACCTGGTTTATGCAGGTGCTTACTTCCCTATTTAATTTTCTGAAAGAAGAAAGCCGTAAAAAACCAGACCTCAGTTTAAAAGAATTTGTAGAACTGCTGAATTTGCTGGAGGAGAATGATCTGCCTCTGGAGCTTAATCAATCTGTATTTAATGAAGCCGGTGTTAACTTTTTAACCTGCCATGGTTCTAAAGGGCTGGAGTTTGATCATGTTTTCCTTATCGGGAATACCAAAAATGTTTGGGAAGGAAAACGTAAAAACAATTCGGGCCAGTATAAACTGCCCGATACCGTATTCTCTTCTCTGCCCAATGCCAGCGATGAAGAAGAACTGCGGCGATTGTTTTATGTGGCGCTTACCCGGGCCCGTAAGCAATTGTTCATCTCCTATGCCGAAGAAAGCGAAAGCGGCAAACCCCTGGAGTCGACCGTATTTATTGGCGAAATTTTAGCTGCTACCGAATTAACTGTACAACACATGCAATTAGGCCAGGATAGCTTAAGTAATTTCTTTGTTCTGCAGTTTAAAGAATCGGAAAAGCCAGATCTGGGCTTAATAGATGGTCCTTTTATAGATCATTTATTAGACAAGTACACTTTAAGTGTAACGCACTTAAATAATTATTTAGATTGTCCGCTTAAGTTCTATTTCCAGAATCTGGTACAAGTGCCCTGCGGTAAGAACGATACCATGACCTTTGGTTCGGCGGTGCACTGGGCGCTGAATAAATTATTCCGCAAGTTGCCCGATAACCAAAACGAATTTCACGATCTAAAACAGTTTATGTCCGATTTTCAATGGTACATGAACCGCAATCGGGAAGCTTTTACCAGCGAACAGTTTAAGCGCAGAATGGAATACGGAGAGAAAATTCTGCCTCCTTATTATAATCAGTACCTGGCAAGTTGGGTAAAAACATCCCTTACTGAATATAAAATTAAAAATGTAGAAATTGATGGAGTGCCCGTTACCGGATCATTAGATAAGGTGGAACTAAGCGGTAAGCAGGTAAATATTGTAGATTATAAAACCGGAAACTATGAAAATGCAGCTAAGAAATTAAACGGACCCACTGAAAAAGATCCGCTGGGCGGCGATTACTGGCGGCAGGCTGTGTTCTATAAATTAATGGTAGAAAATGACCGTCGTATGGCTTGGGAAGTCCAAAGCGTGGAGTTCGATTTTGTAGAGCCGGTAAAAGACCGTTATATCAAAGAGAAAATAGTAATCATGCCAGAACACCTGAAGGTGGTGCGCAATCAGATCAAAGAAGTATATAGCCGGATAAAAAACCACGACTTTAGCGGCTGCGGTAAAGAAGATTGCTCATGGTGTACTTTTGTACGTAGCAACTTCCGCCAACCTCACGATCTGCTGGAGCAAGCTACTGCCGAAGAAAACGAAGATTAAAGGATATCGTTCAGTATTTCAAACAATAAATTTATATTTGCCTTCCGAAAATTGATTTAATATATCCAAAATGAGAGAAATACAGTTCAGAGAAGCACTTCGTGAAGCCTTGAGCGAGGAAAT
>JBJTNQ010000111.1:0-13471 GCA_046074105.1 Sphingobacteriaceae bacterium
CGATGAGCTTTTTTTGTCATAAAAACGCCATTTTGCCCATAGTAAGGCAATTTATAACCATTCTAAATACCGCTCGTTTGACAAAGTGGTGACAGTAGCGCTAGGCGTAAATAAGTACTTTTGTGGCTGTTCTAAACGAACCCGATATATCCTTGAAGAATCTAAAAGTAATTGCCTTTACACATCAACTGATTGACCTTAAAGAGCTGGGCAATCTGGTAATCAGCGAAGAATCGCTGCAAACCACGCTTCAGCATTTGAAAGATCAGTTAGCTATTCAGGAGATTTTTTATATCGGTACCTGCAATCGGGTAGAGTTTGTTTTTACCCATACTGAAGCCATTTCTAAACCCTTTCTTGAACAGTTTTTGGCAACTTTGGGTGTTTCTTCTGATATGTTGCAGCGGTCAGATTTTTTAGATCAGGTGGCTGTTTTCGAAGATATGGATGCCTTAAGACATTTGTTCCGTGTTTCCTGTTCTTTAGAAAGTTTAGTGGTTGGCGAAAAAGAGATCTTGGCACAGTTGCGTCAATCGTACGAAAAATGCCGATCTATTGGTTTTACCGCCGATTATCTTCGTTTAATCATGGATCAGGTGGTGAAAGCTGCCAAAGCCGTTTATACGCATACGCAAATTGCCTGTCATCCTATTTCGGTGGTTTCTTTAGCTTACCGCAAACTGCGTGAGGTAAATACTTTCGAAAATGCACGCATACTTCTAGTGGGCGCAGGCGAAACCAATCAGAATATTGCCAAATATCTACAAAAGCATAAGTACTCCAATTTTGTAGTGTTTAACCGTACACTGGCTAAGGCAAAAACTTTGGCTGCCGAGTTAAATGGAGAAGCTTTTGCTTTATCAGAACTCAAAAATTATAAAAAAGGATTTGACATTCTGGTAACTTGTACAAGTGCCACCGAGCCTATCATTACCACTGAGGTTTACCAATCTTTACTAAACGGCGAAACCGATAAAAAAGTAATTGTAGATCTGGCCATACCAAATGATACTGCTTCCGAAGTATTAGCCAATTTTCCGGTACACTTTATAGAAGTTCATGGTTTACAGGAACTGGCTGAAAAAAATAAACAAGGTCGCTATGGCGAACTAGTGCATGCCGAGCGAATTATTGAAGAGCATGTAGAAGAATTTATTCCTATTTTAAAGCAACGCCGGGTAGAAATTGCCATGCGTCAGGTTCCCGAACGCATTAAAGAGATTAAAGAAACTGCTTTAAATGCGGTATTTGCGGAAGATTTACAAAATCTGGATGAAAACTCCCGCGAGGTGCTGGAAAAAGTGATTGCTTATATGGAAAAGAAGTATATCAGCGTTCCTATGGTAATGGCTAAAGAAATTCTGGTAGACAATTGCTAAAAACCTATTTTTTAGATAGCAACTAGCTAGTGCGCTATCTTCATTTACTTAAATCAAACTTATTTCATGTCAACAGCTGCCCATTCTTTACGTAGATCTCCATTAATTATCGGAACCCGTGGCAGCGATCTGGCCCTATGGCAAGCTAATTTTGTGAAAGACGAATTGGCCAAACTAGGGGTAGCTGCAGAATTAAAAATTATTAAAACTCAGGGCGATAAAATTTTAAACCTGCGTTTAGATAAACTGGAAGGTAAAGGCTTTTTTACCAAAGAGCTGGAAGAAGAACTGTTAGGCGGAAGCATTGATATGGCTGTACATTCTCATAAAGATCTGCCCACTACACATCCGGCTGGCTTAACCATTGCTGCTGTGCCCAATAGAGAAGATTCTTCTGAATTATTATTGATACTGAAAGATTGCGTAGATATACAGCAGAAACTATCGGTAAAATATGGCGGCATGGTGGGTACCTCATCTAATCGCCGAAAGGCACAATTACTGGCCATGCGACCCGATCTGGAAATCGAAGATCTTCGTGGTAACGTGCCTACCCGTATTCAGAAATTAAGAGACGAAGATTACGACGCCATTATGATCGCCAAGGCAGGAGTGGAGCGATTAGGTATTGATCTGAGCGAATTTTATGTAGAAGAACTAGAGCCTATGGAATTTATTCCGGCACCGGCTCAGGGTGCTTTGGCAATCCAGATCAGAGAAAATGATGAAGAGCTGGCCGAAATCTTAAAGCCGCTCAATCGACCGGCAGTAGTAAAAGAAATTGGTGTAGAGCGTAAAGTGCTGCAACTATTTGAAGGAGGCTGCCATATGCCTTTAGGCTGCTATTGTCGTAAAGAAGAGGGTAAATATGAGGTGTGGACTTCTAAAGCCCAGGATGGCGACGATTTTCCCGATCGCCTCTATCTTACCGCCGATACCACCAAAGGTTTAGCCGAAGCCATTGTAGCCAAGTTTGCGCCCGATCGTAAATTTCCAACTCATGTGTTTATCAGTCGTACTTTGCCCGAAAATTCTTATTTCCGCAAAGCGATGCAAAAACACCAGATCCAGATAGAAGACCGCTCATTGATCAAAATATTCCCTATCATCAACAAGCTAGATCCTTTTATTCTGAAAAGAGTAGACTGGATATTTTTTAGTAGTAAAAATGGCATAGAGGCCTTCTTTAACCTGAAACCCGAATTAACTAAAAAAGTGAAGTTTGGCGTACTGGGCCGTGCTTCTGAAGAAATGCTGAGACGTTTCGGTCTTGTGCCCGATTTTAATGGCGAGGAAGATGGAATTGATACGGCCGATATTGCGAAAGAATTTGCCAAAATTGCCAATGGTACTACCGTGCTTTTTCCGGGTGCAAAAGATTCTTTAAGAACCATACAGCAAGGCCTTAATACACAAACCAAAGTGATCGATTTGCCGGTTTATGAAACCGAGATGGACGAAAATTGCAGCCCTTCGGCGGCAGAAGTATTGATATTTACCAGTCCGTCTAATGTAGATGCTTATTTTAGTAAAAACTTACTCGAAATTGGGCAGCAGGTTATTTGCATAGGCAAATCTACCGGCAAAAAGTTCGATGAAATGAATGTAAAATACACCTTACCTTATTCTCCAGACGAAATAGGTTTGGCAGAAGCGGTATTTGGTTTAAATTTTTAATTAGATGATTAACCGTCCGAGAAGATTAAGAAAAAGCCCAATAGTTCGGGAAATGGTAGCCGAAACCCGTTTATCTAAAGATATGTTTGTTTACCCATACTTTGTGGTTGCAGGCCAGGGGGTTAAACACGCCATTGATGCCATGCCGGGTATCTTTCATTTTTCTATTGATGAATTAGTGAAAGATATAGCCGCAAATTTAAAATTGGGCTTAAACAAAGTGCTGCTGTTTGGCGTAGGCGAACAAAAAACAGTCGATGCCAGTTCTTGTTACCACGATCATTCTATTGTAGCTGATGCCGTTCGCGAACTAAAGCAACATTTTGGAAACGATCTGTATATAATTACCGATGTATGTGCCTGTGCTTATACAACCCATGGGCATTGCGGTATTTTAAAAGACGATTATGTGCAGAATGATGAGACCATTGCAGTTTTAGCTAAAATGGCTTTGGCTCATGCACAAGCCGGTGCCGATATGGTAGCTCCTTCTGATATGATGGATGGCCGTGTGGCCGCAATACGCCAATTGCTTGACGAAAATAATTTTGTGAATACCGCCATCATGAGCTATAGCATTAAATTCGCTTCGGCTTATTATGGCCCGTTCCGTGAAGCAGCCGACTCGGCACCCGGTAAAGGCGATCGTAAGGCTTATCAGATGGATTTCCGCAACCCGAATGAAATGATGCGTGAAGCCTTTTTAGATGAAGAAGAAGGTGCCGATATCCTGATGGTAAAACCGGCTTTAGCTTATTTAGATGTTGTTCATCAGCTAAAACAAAATACCCATTTACCGATAGCCTGTTATAATGTATCGGGAGAATACTCGATGGTAAAAGCAGCCGCTAAAGCGGGATGGATAGACGAACAAAAAGTAACCATGGAAAACATGTATGCTTTTGCCCGTGCCGGCGCAAACATTATTATTACTTACCACGCCAAAGACATTTTAGAAAAAAACTGGCTCTAATTCCTGAATTCAATACCTTTTATGGCAAACCTTTTTAAGAAACTTTTTTCCGGCAGCCCCGAAACAACTGAAACACCTATTTTTTATACCAATAAGGCTGATATTAGCCGCGAACGTTCTGAAAGTCTGTATAATAAGGCCAAGCAGTATTTTCCGGGCGGAGTGAACAGCCCCGTACGGGCATTCAAATCGGTTTATGGCACACCGCTTTTTATTGAGAAAGGCGATGGCTGTAATCTGTGGGATGCAGATGGCAATCAGTTCATTGATTTTTGCTGTTCGTGGGGCCCACTCATCTTAGGGCATAATCATCCTAAAGTAAGAGAAAAGGTGACCGAAGTGATGCAAAATGGCATGAGCTTTGGCGCACCAACCGCTTTAGAGAATGAATTAGCCGAGCTGATTTTAAAGAATAATTCCTACCTCGAAAAAATCCGCTTTGTAAGTTCAGGTACCGAGGCCGTAATGTCGGCCATTCGCCTGGCCCGCGGATATACCAAACGGGATAAGATCTTAAAGTTTGAAGGCTGTTATCATGGCCATGTAGATGCTTTATTGGTTAAGGCGGGTTCTGGCTTGGTTACTTTCGGCGAAACCTCTTCTGCAGGTATTCCAAAATCGTTTGCCGAAGAAACCATCGTGGTTCCTTTAAACGATCCTAAAGCGGTTAAAGAGGCTTTTAGGCAATTCAAAAATCAGATCGCTGCTGTAATTATAGAGGGCGTGCCCGCTAACAATGGCTTACTGATACAGACTCAGGAGTTCATGGATTTTTTGAGAGATATCTGTACCAAGAACAAAAGCTTACTCATTTTCGATGAAGTAATTACTGGTTTCCGCATTGGTTTTGAGGGGGCTGCCGGATATTATAAAGTACAGCCCGATATTGTTACTTATGGTAAAATTATTGGCGGCGGATTGCCGGTAGGGGCATATGGAGCCTCTGCAGAAATTATGGGACATGTATCGCCCGAAGGGCCGGTTTATCAGGCCGGAACTTTATCAGGTAATCCGGTTGCCATGGCTGCAGGAATTGCCCAGCTGACCGAGTTGTCCAGATCTGGATTTTATAAAGAACTGAATGCCAAGGCTGCCGAATTTGCAGAATCTATTCAGCGTTATGCCGAGACCCGTAATTATAAATTTAAGGTATTCCATGTAGGATCTATCTTCTGGTTTGCCTTTACCGATCAAAATATCCAAACCGCCGAAGCCATTGATCCGGCCAGCATGGAGAAATTTAAACACTTGCACCGCGAATTATTGAATCGGGGCATTTATTTAGGTCCATCGGGTTATGAAGTGGGTTTTGTTTCGGCCGCTCACAGTAAAATAGATCTAGAAAAAGCCAAAAGGATTATATTTGAATGTATAGACCTCGTTTTTAAAAGATAATTTCATGCGTAGAGCATTCATCATTTTTTATTTAATTACCCTTTATGCGTTTGCCGAAATGATGTGGTGGGGCTGGTTATTGATGAAAGCCGAACCCGACAGAAAAGGTATGGTATTGGGCGAAGCCGCCGTTTTTTTATGCTTATTGCTTATCGGGACCTTCCAGATACGTAAGGCCCTGAGAAGAAATGAGAAATTACAGCATCAGCAAAAGAATTTTCTGCTTTCGGTAACACATGAGTTAAAATCGCCTTTGGCATCTATTAAACTTTATCTGCAAACCATTCTGAAAAGAGAATTGGATGCAGCACAACAGAAAGCCTTCTTGGCTAATTCCTTAAAAGACATTGAACGCCTGGACGATCTGGTAGAAAATATGCTGCTGGCCACCAAAATAGAGAACCGATCTTATACCTTTCCGCAGGATGAGTTTAACCTTTCTGAACTGGTAGATAAAGTAGTAGACCGTTTACAGGTACACTCCTGCAGCTCGCAAACCATTAAGGCCTGCATAACGCCCCATATGTATATTAAGGGAGATCAGTTTTCTATCACATCGGTTATTACCAACCTCATTGAGAACGCCATTAAATACTCTCCTTCCTGTGCAGAACTACACGTTAGTTTAGTGCCAAAGGGAGAGCAGATCCTATTAGAGGTAGCCGATCATGGCCCCGGTATACCTGATGCCGAAAAAACACGTATTTTTGAAAAATTTTACCGCATAGGTAATGAAGATACCCGCCAGACCAAGGGAACCGGTTTGGGACTGTATATTGTTAAAAAGGTTCTCGAAATGCACCAGGCTCAGGTTAAAGTCAGCGATAACCAGCCAAACGGAACCAAATTCGAAATTACATTTAACAGTACTCATGGGAACTAAACAAAGAATTTTATTGGTAGAAGATGAAGAACATCTGCTCGAAGCCATCAAATTAAATTTAGAATTAGAGGGCTATAAAGTTACCACCGCTACTGATGGCAAAAAGGCTTTAAAGATTTTTAAAGAAGAGCGCTTTAATCTGATTATTCTGGATGTGATGCTGCCCGAAATAGATGGATTTCAGGTAGCCGAAACCATACGCTTAGAGAATACCGATGTGCCGATCATGTTTTTAACGGCTAAGAATACTAGTGAAGACCGGGTAACAGGTTTGAAAAAAGGTGCCGACGATTATCTGGTTAAGCCATTTAATCTGGAAGAACTGATCTTACGGGTAGGTATTTTGGTTAAAAGAAGCCTTAAAGGCGATGATCTGAAAGAACTGAATTCGTACCGTATTGGCGATAAAACCATTTATTTTAACTCTTTCGAGTTGAAAAATGACAATGGCAGCATTACGCCACTTACCAAAAAAGAAACCATGCTGCTGAAACTCTTAATTGAACGCAAGAACGAAGCGGTATCGCGGGAGCAGATTCTGGAAACGGTGTGGAATTATGATGTATATCCTTCTACCCGCACCATTGATAATTTTATCCTGACCTTCCGAAAATATTTCGAGCCCGATCAGAAAAACCCAACCTATTTCCATTCTATTCGTGGAGTAGGTTATAAATTCATGGATAACTAATGTTTACCCGCAAAGCACGACTGGCAGTAATTGCCGTGGCATTGGTTTTGGTAGCCTGGGCCATTTATCAGCAGGTTTATGAAATAGCTGCTGCTACCGGCATGGGAATTATTCTGCTGGCCTGGGGTTATTTTAGCGAAGGTACCGTAGTAATGGCTGCCAAGGAGTTTCACTACAAGAATTACGATAAGGCCGAAGAATTACTTAAAGAAATTGAAGAGCCAGAACGGTTAAACAAACACCGCCGTGGTTTTTATGAGTTCATTTATGGCAACATAGAACTCCACCGTCATAATTACGAGGAGGCTGAGCGCCATTTTCAGCTGGCCACCCGTTTCCCATTACGCAATCAAAATGATAAAGCCCTGGTTTGGACACACCTGGCCAACCTTAATTTGCGTAAAAAAGAATATGAGCGGGCTACCGCTTATCTGTCGCAAGCCAAAGCACTTAAAATTACTTCCAGAGTGCAGCATATCATTCAAAAAATAGAACAAGAAATACCCCAGAAATCGTGAGTAAGAATACCCAAGCCGAATCTTTATTTATCAGATCTGCGTTTTCGCAGCAAACCGAACGCCCGCCAGTATGGATGATGCGCCAGGCCGGACGCTTTATGCCCCAGTATTGGGAAATAAAGAATAAATATTCCTTTTTGGAGATGTGTAAAACGCCAGAAATTGCCGCCGATGTAACCATGCTTCCGGTAGACCTGCTGGATATTGATGCCGCCATTTTATTTTCGGATATTTTGGTCACTGGCGAAGCCATGGGCGGCGATCTGAGCTTTACGCAGGGCGTGGGCCCCAAGTTTGCCAACCCGGTGCGTACTGCTGCCGATGTAGACCGTTTAGAAACCGAAGTTGGCGACCGCTTGCAATACGTGGCCGATGCGATAAAAGTTATTCAGCAGCGGCTAAATGGCCGTATTCCTTTAATTGGTTTTGCAGGTGCTCCGTTTACCGTAATGAGCTATTTGGTAGAGGGCGGATCGTCTAAAGATTTTAAACTGACCAAGCTGATGCTGCATAACCAGCCCGAGCTGGCACATCGTTTACTGGCCAAAATTGCCAAGGTAACTACCGATTACTTAAACCTACAGATCGCTGCGGGAGTAAATGCCCTGCAAATTTTCGATAGCTGGGCACAGGCACTTTCGTGGGATGACTATCGCGAATTTTCGCATCAATACATTCAGCAGATCATTGCGGGACTTAACCGCCAAGATATTCCGGTAATCTCTTTCTGTAAAGGAAGTTCGGTTTTTGCACCCATGATGGCCGAAGCTAAGCCCGATGTGATCTCTATTGACTGGAATGTAGACCTCAAAGATATTAAGCACCGTTTGCCGCAAGGTATGGCAGTACAGGGTAATTTAGATCCGCATGTTTTATATGCAGAAAAACCGGTAATTAAAGAGCGTATTCACCGCTTGTTTGAACGCATGCGTGGCGAAGATGGGTTTATCTTTAACTTAGGCCATGGCATTATGCCCGATATTCCATTCGACAATGTAAAATATGCGGTCGAGGTAATCAAAGAATTCAAATACTAAATGGCTTACCTCTATTTTAAATCGATACACCTCATTTTTGTAGTCAGCTGGATGGCCGGTTTGTTCTATATTGTGCGTTTATTCATTTATCATACCGAAGCCAATGAGCGCCCCGAAACAGAGCGTTCTGTTTTGCAAAAGCAGTTCGAAATAATGGAATCTAAATTATGGAACATTATTACCACTCCTGCTATGCTATTGGCCGTATTGGCTGGTTTAGGCATGCTCTATCTTAATCCGGCTTTGTTGGAGATGGACTGGATGCTGGTTAAACTTAGTTTTGTGGTGGGTTTACTCATTTACCATTTTATCTGCCAGCGGATCATTTCTCAGTTAAAAAAAGGTATTTTTTCCTGGACATCCACCCAGTTACGTATCTGGAACGAAGTAGCCACTATTTTTTTAGTAGCCATTGTTTTTACGGTAGTGCTAAAAAGTGCTGTTGACTGGATCTATGGTCTGATAGGCCTTGTTTTGTTCAGCATAATCATTATGTCGGCCGTAAAGATTTACAAATATTACCGACAGTCATAAATCTCTCCTTATATTAGCGGCCAAAATTGCAAGAATTCTGCTAATAATTTATAATTAACACGAAGCAATTACAATTGAAATATTAAAACAACATCAAATTAATTATTATGAAAAAACTATCGTTTATTGCCATTTTAATGCTCCTGGCCCAGGTGGGTACGGCTCAGGTGAAGGAAGAAAAAACCCGTGTAAAGAAAGAAAAAGTACAGGTAAAGAAAGAAACTGTTGAAGTGAAAAAAGCAGCTGATACCATCACGGTATTTTCTTCTGATACTTTTGATCCGAGTAATGGCTCTAATACCGAAAAAATTGTGCGTATTGGAAGCATTAAAATAACCAGAGCAAAAGGTGATGATGAAGTGCAGTTAGGAGATGTTAAATTGATTAAAGGCGACAGTAAACTGGTACTTACTTCACAAAAGCATGTAAAAACTATCTCTATAGGTTTAGATTTTGCCCGTTTTGATCTTGGATTTAGCCGTTATATGGACAAAGGTAGCTTTACCCTTTCTCCAGAAAACAGCTTTTTAGAGTTCGAACCTACAAAAACAATTAATGTAGCTTTCGATTTCTTCGAATTTCAATACAAACCAAGCCGCAATTTCAGAATATTCTTTGCTGCCGGTTTAGACTGGAACCACATCCGTTTGAAACAAGATATCACAATTCTGAAAGATCAGGCACAGCTGGATTATACACAGGATAACGTTGAGTTTACCAAAAACAGATTTAGCAGCCGTTATTTACGCATCCCGGTAGGTTTCGATATTACCAGAACTTACAAAAATGGCGATAAATTCCATTTTGAATTTGGTCCAGAGATCGGGTTTTTACTTAACGGAAAAGTTAAGCAGGTGAGTGAAGAAAGAGGTAAAGAGAAGTTTAAAGATGATTATAACTTTAACCCATTCCGTTATGGTGCATTTGCCCGTATCGGCTACAAAAACATGGGTATCTATACCAAATATTATTTCAGTGATGTTTTTGCAGAAAACCAAGGCCCTAAAGACTTCAAAAACATGTCCTTCGGTTTAAGCTTCGGTTTCTAAACCAAAGTCATGCTTCAACAAGCTCAGCATGACTAGTCACCCTGAGCCTGTCGAAGGGTGAGTATGTATAACATTTAACCCCGCTTCGGTAAAAGGAGGCGGGGTTTTTATTTATATTTGGATCAATGTCTGAACCCCTTATTCAAGTCCGTCAGGTTTGCAAATCCTATACAGAAAGTCCTTCGGCTGGAGTTTTTAATGTAGATCTAAGCATTAGCTCAGGTGAATTTGTTGCCATATTGGGCGAAAGTGGTTCGGGCAAAAGTACCCTGCTCAAGCTGATCTATGGTTTACTAAGCCCCGATTCTGGCGAGGTGCTTTACCAGCACGAACGGGTGCTGGGCCCTTTCGAAAAGTTAATTCCTGGCCATGAGCACATGAAAATGATTGCTCAGAACTTTAATTTAAATACCTACGCCAAAGTATATGATAATATTGCTTCTATGTTGCCTAACACCGACTTGGAAGCAAAAAAACTAAAAACTTTGGAGATGATGGAATTCCTCCGTATTGATCATCTGGCCAATAAAAGGGCGGCAGAATTAAGCGGCGGAGAACAGCAGCGGGTGGCCATTGCCCGTGCTTTAATAAGCAGCCCCGAGGTTTTGTTACTAGATGAACCCTTTAGTCAGGTAGATGTGGTGATGCGAAAACAGCTTCGTGTAGACCTGAAACGTTTATCTGAATATTTAAATATTACCATGATCATGGTCTCACACGATCCTTTTGATGGCTTATCCCTGGCCGATCAAATGGTTTTGGTAAAAGATGGTAAGATCCTGCAAAAGGGCTCCCCTAAATCAATAATTGATAACCCGGTAAATGCTTACGTAGCTTGTTTATTGGCCGAAGCCAACATCATTCATCCGGCGCAAGCCGCAAACTGGTTGAATGTTAATTTAGCAGAAGGCCAGCGTTTAGCGGTTTATCCTTATGAGATTAGTATTGTGGAAAAGGGCATTCCGGCTATTGTTAAACAGGTTCGTTACCAATTAAATGTAGACGAACTGGATGTAAAGCTCGGTCAGGATATATTAACCATACAGGCCCCTTGCGGGGGATACGAACCCGGACAGCAAATTAGTTTGCGAATAGACAAATACCGAATGGTGGAAGCTTAAGTGCCTGCCTAATTAAACCAGGTATTCGAATAGCGTTTGGTCGTTATTGATCTCGATAAACTCAAAATGATACTCTTTTAAACGCGATACCAGCGACTCATAATCTCCGGCCGATTTTAACTCAATACCTACTAAGGCCGGCCCGCTTTCTTTCTGACTTTTTTTAATGAATTCGAAGCGGGTAATATCATCTTCGGGGCCCAGTACATTATTTACAAAGAGCTTTAAAGCCCCCGGGCGCTGCGGAAAACGGATGACAAAATAATGTTTTAAACCTTCGTAAAGCAGGGAGAGTTCTTTAATTTCCTGCATTCGCTCTATATCGTTATTTCCTCCGCTTAAAATGCAAACTACCTTTTTGCCCTTTAGCTGTTCTGGGCTGCACAGATCAAGTGCAGTTACCGTTAAAGCTCCTGCAGGTTCGGCTACAATGGCATCTTCATTATATAATTTCAGAATGGTGGTGCAAATTTTTCCTTCCGGGATAAGCAGCATATCATCCAAAACCTGACGGCAAATGGGGAAGCTTACTTCGCCTGCTTTTTTTACCGCGGCCCCATCTACAAAGCGATTGATCTTTTCAATGTTTACCGGTCGTCCTGCTTTTAAGGCCTTATACATAGAAGGTGCACCTTCGGGCTCAGTACCAATCAGTTGGATATTCGGATTCTTGCTTTTAAGATAATAACCTACCCCGGCAGCAAGGCCGCCGCCGCCCACAGGCATAATTACAGTATCTACATCGGGCAGATCTTCTAATATTTCTACGCCTACCGTTCCCTGACCTTCAATTACCCGCAGATCATCAAATGGCGGAATGAATTTCATGTCATTTTTATCGGCATAGGTTAGGGCTTCTTTCAGGCAATCGTCAAAAGTATCGCCCACCAGAACAATCTCTACCATACCGTTGCCAAACATTTTGGTCTGGGTAATTTTTTGTTTAGGAGTAAACTCCGGCATAAAAATAACGCCGCGGGTATGGAGTTTTTTGCAAGAGTAGGCAAAGCCCTGGGCATGATTCCCGGCGCTGGCACAAACTACGCCTTTGGCCAGTTTTTCGGGTTCCAGCTGGCTGATCATGTTATAGGCACCCCGCAGTTTATACGACCGGACAATTTGAAGGTCTTCCCGTTTCAGATATACTTCGCACTCATATTTTTCAGACAGCCCGGCATTAAAAATTAATGGTGTACGTTTAATAACGTCCTTTAAGCGCTTTAATGCTGCCTCAGAATCGAGCGGATATTTTTGTTGGCTGCTCATTAACTATAAGATTTTATTCATGGCATCTACATAAGCATTGGCAGAGGCCTTTACAATATCGGTGCTGAAACCATAGCCCAGGTATGATTTTCCCATATGACTTACCCGCATATTCACCTTGCTGATATCGTCGCTTCCGCCATGAATAGCCTGAACAGTAAATTCTTTCAATTCTATTTTCTCACCAATAATGCTATCAATGGCATTGATGGTGGCATTCACGGGGCCATTACCGCTGGCCACAGCTTCCTGATCCTGGCCTTTATAATGCAATTTTATACTTGCTTTGGGCTCATTGGAATCGCCGCAGGTAACTTTTATAGATTTTAAAGATAAACCGTTCTTATAAGTATGTTCGCTATCGCCCATTAATAGCAGCAGGTCATCATCCTGAATGGATATCTTCTGATCGGCCATCAGCAGAAAGCGCTCGTACACTTCATCGAGGTTTATTAGTTCGGGATTATAGCCTAGACGGTTTAAATGATGTTTTAAGGCATGTCGGCCGCTTCTGGCGGTTAGTATGATGTCAGACTGATCAATGCCTACATCTTCCGGATTAATGATCTCATAATTTTCACGATGCTTTAATACGCCATCCTGATGAATTCCTGAGCTATGAGCAAAGGCATTTTTACCTACAATGGCTTTATTGGCCTGTACGGGCATGCGCATCATGCGGCTTACCATACCACTGATCTCGTAAAAATGTTTACTGTTTATATTACTATGCAGATTGAGAGAATGATGTGTTTTTAAGATCATGCTCACTTCTTCCAGGGCGGTATTGCCTGCACGTTCGCCAATGCCGTTAATGGTGCATTCTATCTGACGGGCTCCGTTCTGTATCCCCGCAAGGGTATTCGCGGTAGCGAGGCCTAAATCGTTGTGGCAATGCACAGATATAATGGCCTGGTCTATATTTTTAACGTTTTCTTTCAGAAACCT
>JBJTNQ010000112.1:0-4659 GCA_046074105.1 Sphingobacteriaceae bacterium
AATTTGTAATTGGGAAAGCGACTGGTAAAATAAAGGTTGGCGGATTTCTTTATTGCGCACTTTGTAAACGAATTCGTTTTCCCGATATCTTTTTAAGGTTTCGGGCCACTCACGGAGCAAGCGTTTGCATTCGCCGTCCAGGTTTTCTTCCAGACGAGTATAAGCCTCTCCCAAACCCTCTCCAAGGGAGAGGGCCGAATTATCTTTAGCTAAATCTAATACTCCTTTTATCTGGTACATCTGTTGGGCAATTTTGCATTGCTGCGCTACCCATGCATTATATTCCTGATTAGCTTCGGCAATTTCGGCCAAATAACGGGTACGTTCTGGCGGAATGATGTATACTTTTTCGCCGCCTGCAGGAATAAGTTCAGATTTTGCATGAAAATGTACACCCGTTTTAACCGCTATGGTTTTCATAAGGGTAGAAAACAATTTATTCATGCCCGGATCGTTAAATTGCGAAGCCATGGTGCCAAATATTGGCAGGCTTTCGTCGTCTGCATCGAACAGGTTATGGTTGCGCTTGTATTGTTTTTTTACATCCCGTAAGGCATCTAAAGCGCCTCGTTTATCAAATTTATTTATGGCCACCACATCGGCAAAATCGAGCATGTCTATTTTTTCCAATTGGGTGGCTGCCCCAAACTCAGGGGTCATTACGTATAGCGAAACATCACAATGCTCGGTAATTTCGGTGTCAGACTGACCTATGCCTGAGGTTTCTACAATAATTAGATCGTAGCCGGCTGCTTTACAGATCTCGATAGATTCTTGTACATATTTAGATAACGCCAGGTTTGCTTGCCGGGTAGCCAGTGAGCGCATATAAATTCGTGGATTGTTAATGGCATTCATTCGTATACGGTCGCCCAACAAGGCCCCTCCGGTTTTCCTTTTGGAGGGATCGACGGAGATGATGGCCATGGTTTTTTCGGTCTCGATCAGAAAGCGACGTACGAGTTCATCTACTAAAGATGATTTTCCTGCTCCGCCGGTTCCGGTAATTCCTAAAACCGGAATGGTTTTCCCGCTGATCAGCTTTTTTACTTCCGCCAGAAAGACTTCAGCTTTCTCTGGTAAATTTTCTGCTACGGTTATGGCTGCGGCTATGGCCGGAACTTCTTTTTTTGCTATGCCTTTAATCTCGCCATTGAGATGGGTCCGGGTAGCGAAATCGCACTGCTCGAGCATGTCGTTTATCATGCCCTGCAAGCCCATTTTACGACCGTCATCTGGCGAGTAAATATTGGCAATGCCATAGGCTTTAAGCTCTCTTATTTCGTTTGGAAGAATGACGCCGCCACCGCCGGCAAAAACTTTGATATGACCGGCACCTTTTTCTTTCAGCAGATCGTACATGTATTTAAAATATTCATTGTGTCCGCCTTGGTAAGAGGTCATGGCAATGCCCTGCACATCTTCCTGAATGGCACAATTAACTACTTCTTCTACCGAACGGTTGTGGCCTAAGTGAATCACTTCGGCTCCGGAAGACTGTAATATACGACGGATAATATTGATGGTGGCATCGTGGCCATCGAATAGCGAAGCTGCCGTAACGAAACGGATCTTGTGTTTTGGCTGATAAACAGCGATGGTTTTCATAGGGTAATTTAGGTATACAAAGTTAAATAAAATTCCTTTCGAGAACCTGAAAAACAAGCAGATGTACGTTTGCAAAAAGTCATAAAAAAACCATAAGAGATCAGTCCCTTATGGTTTGGATTTAGAGAAGCTGAATAAATTCAGACTAGTCTTTATCGTTGTCTTTGGAGCGGCCTCCATGAGAGGCTTTTCCGCCTTTGCTAGCTATTTCTCTTTGTTTTTCTGCGTCCATAGAAGCAAAACCTCTTTTTGAGGTATCTCCTTTTCTGTTCTCACTTTTGCCTTGATTGGAGCCTTGTCCGCCTTGGCTATTTTGATTAGTTGCCATTGTTTTCTGTTTTTTAGATTAAACTTTTGATATTAATTGTAAGCGCTTACATAGAATTTAACACCAATTGAATGGGTATGTTTTCAGTTTTTTAAAAAATAGAGAAGTATAATTTTCGGTCATCGCGGTAGCGAATGCTTATCTTTGAGCAACTATTTAGTTTACAACTTTGGGTACACCATTAGATTACGGACAGAAACCTTATAACCATTACGGTGCTTTTCTTCGCGAAAAATACGAGGGCAAGCGGGTATTTAAAATTATTGCCGACGGAGGGTTTACGTGCCCTAACCGGGATGGCACCAAGGGTTTTGGCGGCTGTACGTATTGTAACGTAGATTCTTTTACGCCAGAACTTTCGCGAAAACTGCCTACCATTCGCGAACAGATAGAACAGGGTATGGAAAGGGCGATTAAAGGCTATGGTGCCGAAAAATTCATTATTTATTTTCAGCCCAATACCAATACTTATGCCCCAACGCATTATTTAAAAAGTTTGTACGATGAGGCCTTAAGCATTAATACAGAAAATATTGTGGGCCTTTCGGTAGGTACTCGCCCAGATTGTATTGACTTTGAGAAAATGGATCTGTTGGAAAGTTACAGCGACCGTTTTGATGTAGATCTGGAAATGGGCATGGAATCTATATATAATGATACGCTTGTGCAGATTAACCGGGGCTGCACCCATGAGGAGCTGGGTAAAGCCTTAGCATTGGCCGAGAACAGAAAGTTGGATATTTGCGTACATACCATTTTCGGTTTTCCCTGGGAAACTAAGCAAATGATGCTAGCTTACGCCGATGAAATTAATAAGCACCCGCATATTAAATTTGTAAAATTGCACCACCTGCATATCGTAGAGGGCTCTATTATGGGTGTAAAATATAAGCGGGAGCCTTTTAAATTATTTTCTTTAGAAGAATATACCGAGTTTTTGGCCGAGTTTATCCCTTTACTTCGACCAGATATTGTGTTGCAGCGTTTGTTCGGCCTGGCCGATTATGATTTACTGATTGCTCCGAACTGGAATTTAAAAAAATCAGAAATTCAGCACTATATTGATAAAGGGCTCGAAAATCGGGGTGTACAACAAGGCAGCCAATACCAGCCTTCGCTAATCCTTTAACCCTTATATTTTCCAAATAGTTTTTCTACTGCTTTTTCGCGATGGGCGAAAATAGATTGTACTTCTTTGGCTACGAAAACACGGTTGGCTATGCGGCCAATAAATCCGTAAGGAATAGCATAATTTAAAATATCGGTCATGTGTACACCGCCCGGAACTTCTTTGAAATGGTGCTGATGGTGCCATAAAGCATAGGGGCCGAAACGTTGTTCATCAATAAAATATTCTCCATCTTTTACATGGGTAATTTCGGTCATCCAATTGATCTTTACACCTGCTAAGGGAGAAAGTTTATAGGTAATGATCATCCCGGGGTACATTTTCTGACCTTCTTTAAAATCGGAGGTAATTACAAAGCTCATATGCGCTGGCGTAATCTTAGCCAAATTTAGCGGAGAGGAGAAAAAGTCCCAAGCCTGCTCCATGGTAATAGGCAGCGTTTGTTCAAATTTAAGCTGATAGGTTTTCATGCCGCAAAACTACTGTTCATTATCAGCTTAATTGTAAACAATAAGTCAATTTACTGCACCATCTTATTGGCGCAGGCCGAACTAGCAAAAGCCTCGGGTTTGGCTTTAAACACAAATCCCATGCTTAAAATATAGCCCATGGCTTCGTGCAAAGCCTGGTTTGATTTAAACATGGGGTTGGTATTAATGTCGGCATGCACTTCAAGGTCTACCTCATACAGATCCAGCAGATCGCAAAGCTGGTAAGCAATTTCGATGGATTTTTGCACTTCGGCTAGCATCCGCTCTTTAATGCTCATTTTCTGAGTGGTTCGCTCCTGATGGATGTACATGAAACCGCCTTTTTGCTCCCTAAGGAATACAATTACGGTGGCGAAATCAGTTTGAGCTCCTTTAACTTGCGAATCGGTGCCGATGCAGACTTTTAACTTATTGCCCAGGTTGTATTCCCGTTCAATAGTTTGTTCTACCTCTTCGAGGATTGGGGTTTGAATAACTTCCCCGTTAAATTTTTTCCAGGTCATCGTTATATCTTTTAGATGTACAGACCTTATTGGGTCTAATAAATATAAAAGAATAATGCCCGGAAAAAATTGTTTTTACTATTATTTTTTTGTTAACATATTAACAATGAGTGGTTAACCGACCAGCTTTTTATACTTAATTCGCTTAGGTGTAACATCGCCCATCCGCTTCTTGCGGTTCTCCTCGTAATCTGAATAATTCCCTTCGAAAAATACCACCTGCGAATCGCCTTCAAAGGCCAGGATATGCGTACAAATACGATCGAGAAACCAGCGGTCGTGAGAAATTACCACCGCACAGCCACCAAAGTTTTCTAAACCTTCTTCTAAAGCACGCAGGGTGTTCACATCAATATCATTAGTGGGCTCATCGAGTAAAAGTACATTCGATCCTTTTTTTAAGGTGATGGCCAGGTGTACCCGATTACGCTCTCCGCCCGAAAGTACCGCTACTTTTTTCTGCTGATCGGCACCATTGAAATTGAACTTAGAAACATAAGCCCTAGAATTCATAGAGCGGTTTCCTAACATCATATTATCCAGGCCATCGGTAATGTTTTCCCAAACCGATTTTTCTGCATTCAGATCATCATGCATTTG
>JBJTNQ010000113.1:0-5700 GCA_046074105.1 Sphingobacteriaceae bacterium
AAAGGATCAACATAGACCATATCGGGGACCAAATATGGACTGATGATGCCTTTCTTCTGATTATCTGCATCGTCTACTAAAATGGCATTGGGGGATACTTCGCTGCCCGTGCCTGCCGTTGCCGGAACGCAGATCAGTTTCTTTTTTCGGCCACTCAATAAGCCTATGCCAACATAGTCACGCAGTTGTTGTTCATTATCTAGTTGTGCGGCTACCAGTTTGGCAATATCCAGTACACTGCCGCCGCCAATACCAATTACCACATCCGGATGGAATGGCTCTACCTTTTTCATGAGTTTTTCAAAATCGCTGAATGAAGGTTCTGCAACAATGGAGGTATCGGTCATTACCTGGACCGAGGCTTTTGCCAATACAGACAGCAATGGCTCGATAGTGGCCAGTAAAGGATCTATGGTAGCCACAAACACTTTCGAGGGCTTCAGTTCCAGCACATCTGCAGCGAGCTGCTGAAAGGTGCCCTTACCGGTGATCAGTTTTCCTGGAAAAATGATCTTAAATGGAAGTTCAGACATGATCAATAATTTAATTCACACTTGGTGAATGATAACCTGAACCAAAAATACCTGAAACATCTACTTTCTGAATACCCAGTTTTTCGCACCAGTGTTCAAAGCGGTTATAAATATCGTCGAGTACGGCACGCTGATCGGGCGTTAGCTTGGTTGCCACGGCACGACTAATGGTACGAACGGGCAGTCCACGTTTTTGTAAAAAGTATTTTGCACACATGGGGTAAGCAATGTGTATCAGCGGATCGACCTTTGTTAATTCTTCCTGAAGCCATTGTACTTCTTGCTGCTTTTCGGGATTGGTGGCATTATTAACCATCCACACCATTACTTCGGGATAAAAATTACCGGAGATAGACGACATGCCCTTTGCTCCTGCCTGTAAACTGAAAGCGGCATTAGGGGTATGGGCATCGTAAAACTCCATCTGATTGGGTGTAGACGCCAGGATATCGAGCTTGGCTTTTACATTTTCATGGGTAATAGAGGTGTCTTTATGATAGATGAGCCGATCGGCTGCAAGCAGCTGTTTGAACACCTCTGCGGTAATGATGCGTTTATAAGGTGCTGGGCATTCGTACATTCCCAGGGGAATATCGCCCGTTGCCTGAAACATTTGTTCGAAATTATGCAGCAATGTTTCATCGCTATCGTCCTCTTTGGCAAAGTGTCCGGTAATCATAATAGCAGCATCAATACCTTTATCATAAATCTTACGGGTAAACAAAGCCTTATCGGCAATGGTTAATCCAAATGATCCGGTGGCTACAATGGGCACTCTTCCGTTAACCTGTTTAACGATGTGTTCTGTTAGGGATAAACGTTCATTTTCGGTTATACTGAACATTTCACTGCTGAGGCAGTTGGCGAAAAACCCTTTAACTCCTGCGGCTAAATAGAACTCGACCAAAACAGACACTACTTCATAATCTACTTCGGCTTTGAGGTCGAAGGGGGTAATCATCACGGGCACAAATTTCTTCTCTTCCCTATTCATAAAAATTTAATTATAACGTTATTCTATACTATTTTTTAAAATGTCTAACTGATGGATCGCTTATAATTGCACATCGCCGCAAAAATGTACACGGATACCCAGTTCGGCCAATGCCGCTGCTTTAATGCGGCAGGCCTGGTGTGCCATGGCTTCATCGGTGGCATAAACCACTTGTATATGATTGGCTTTGTGGCGGGCCATCATTTGATTTTGTGAAACTCCTTTAACTACCCCATGCATAATGGGCCATTGAGAGGTGGTTGCATTCCAGCGGCGCTGTGTCTCTTCTTCCGGAAGGTCCAGGACTTCTCCTACACCCAGATCGCAATGCAATTCATCGTTAACCAAATAAATTCTGCTCCATACAATGCTTCCGGGTTTACTGTTGCCTTTTAGTGTACCGCCGCCTTTGGGGAAAAACATGGGTGGCTGCCTTTCGCTGCTGGCGCTGGCGTATCCGTTAGCAAAATGGGATGCCGGAGCGGCGCCCGATATTAAGAATACCCACACAAATTCATCTATGCTCCCCTTGGTGTATTGCTGGCCCCAACGCAGATCATGTAAGGTGTTTTCGCCACTCATCCCTAATTCATTCCATAGGCGATAGGTCAATAAGGCGTCTAAACCGGCACACTCATCAACCTCGTTAAAATGCGGAAGGGCTTTACCGGCAAACAGCTCCCTGCCGGCATGATCATAAACCGGCGGACGTTCGGTATTGTTCAGCAAACCTTCTACCAGATCGCTGGATGCACATATATCTTTAA
Source organism: Sphingobacteriaceae bacterium (assembly GCA_046074105.1). Lineage (GTDB taxonomy): Bacteria > Bacteroidota > Bacteroidia > Sphingobacteriales > Sphingobacteriaceae > JAIPAN01. The sequence goes on from JBJTNQ010000113.1 coordinate 2,295, forward strand.
GCCCCTGCTGATATTGTATACCTATGGTTGAACAGCCAAAATGATCGGCCATGCGTACGGCGGCAATGTACATTTTGCACTGCTCCAGGGTTTGATCTACGGTTAATTCTGTGGCATAGTCGGTGCCCCAGGCAAAGGTCATACCCTTATGCTGCAGCCATTGTAACACGGCGGCAGCTTCGTCATCTTTCACGGTAAGCATTTCGGCATATAATGCACTCTGGCTTAACCGTTCTTTAAAAACACCTGTTGCATGTAAAACGGCATCAGGAATAATAGCATTATACATGCCCATACATCCTTCATCAAAAACACCCATAATGGCTTTGTTCTTGCGGAATATTTTGGCAAAGTTGCGGCCCTGCTCTTCTTCGGCAGCAGGTATTTTAACCGGATCGAAACTTTTTACATGGCTGCAATCGTGGGTAATTTTTCCGGTATTTAACCATTCTTTTAATCCCTCGAGGAAAAAAGCATCGTTAAAATGCTCGCTCCATAAGGTACTGTACTTCACCCCTGCTTTGGTGAGCGATCCGTTCAGATTCAATAGTCCAACCAGGCCCGGCCATTCGCCGCTCCAGTTAGCTACTGTTAAAATGGGGCCTTTATGGGTTGTTAATCCTGCCAATACATGATGGCTATACTGCCACAAACTTTCAGCAACGATGAGCGGTGCATATTCATCGATTTGTTTAAACACCTCGATACCCATTTTTTGCGAATCGATTAAGCCATGCTGTTTTTGTGCATCGTAGGCATGCGCTCTTTTAATCGTATAGCCATAAGAGGCCAGAACCTTGGTCAGCTCTTGTTCCATTTGCTGCTGTGCAGGCCAGCAGGTAATATTTGCCGATGGGCGGGAATCGCCGCTGGCTACCAAAATAATTTCTTTTGATAAAGTACTCATTCGCTCTTTATTTATATCAGGGTTTCGTTTTGTCTTCGTTTAAGTTTGGTAAGCAGCAAGCCCACCAGGAAAATGGTGAGGGTGCCCACCACAATGATCATGTTCTTATGCAGGGATGACCTGATAAAATGAATGTCCTCTGGTATACGGCTGGATAGGGTCATCCATAAGATCACCACTACACCAATAATGGTTGCAGTTACGGCCTCCGTATTTTTAGCCTTACGGCTGATCAATCCCAATAAAAATAATCCGAGCATTCCTCCGGCAAAAATGCCGCTCAATTCCCACCAGATATCGAGCAGGCTTTTAGCACCGATCATGGCCAAACCGGTAAACAATCCTATTAGTCCAAATGCCACGGTGGAGATATGCAACAGGGATAGCTTTTGTTTATCATTGATATCGGGCTTAAAGTATTTCTGGTAGATATCGACCGTGAAAACGGTAGCCGATGAATTCATATTAGAGCTGATGGTGCTCATGGCTGCCGACAATAGGGCGGATACGATTAGACCAACCAGACCGGTTGGGATATTATTTACCATAAAGAACGGAAGCACTTTGTCGCCATAATCGGCAGGCGAAAGTGTGGAAGCCAATTGGGAGACTTCTGCCCTAGAGGCATTTGCTCCCAGCTGTTCGGCAGCTACCTGCATTTTTACCGGATCTATTAAACCCGGCTGCGTTTGATAAAAAGCATACAGTGCCGTACCGATTACAAAAAACATAAAAGATGCCGGAACATAGATCCATACACATAACCAAACTGACTTGCTGGCTTGTTTAGGGTTTTGTGCGGTGTGGTATCGCTGAATATAATTCTGATCCATCCCGAAATTATTCAGGTTGATAAAGAATCCGTAAAGTAAAACCACCCAGAATGTAGATTCTGTAAAGTTGGGAGCAAAGCTCCCCAGGCTCATTTTATGATCTACATTTGCCACCTCCATGATCTTTGAAAATCCTCCCGGAATCCCTTTAACCACAAGCCATAGAATTAATAAGGCTCCCAATGTTTTTACCACTCCCTGTACTACTTCGGTCCAGATCACCGCCTCCATACCACCCAATACCGTATAAATAATAATGCAGATCCCCATCACGATCATGATGGATTGCATGCTGAATCCGGTAAGGGCCTGCAGACTTAACGCAATACCAAAGAAAATGGAACCCATGCGTGCAAACTGGGTAAGCAAGAAGCAGATTACGGCATAGGTTCTGGCCCAGGAACCAAAGCGTTTTTCTAAATGGGTATAAGCAGAGATCTCGCCGGTACTGCGGTAAAACGGAACAAAATACCTTGAGGCAAACCAAGCCGCAAAGGGCATAGAAATGCTAAAGACAAAGGCATTCCAGTTGCCGCCAAATGCTTTACCGGGTACTCCTAAAAAGGTATTACTGCTTAAAAAAGTAGCGTATATAGATAAACCAATGGCCCAGCCGGGAATTTGGCCCGAGGCTTTGGTAAACTGATCGCTGTTTTTATTTCTGCGTGAAAAATACATACCTATACCGATCATGGCAAGCATGTAGGCAGCAATAACGGCTAGGTCAATGAGGGGTAAGGTGTGCATGTTTATTTCTGTACTGAGCAAGGCCTGGCTTTAGGCCTTTGCCGCTGTTTAATCTTCTGTATTTTTTACAACAATTGGTTTTACACCCGGCCATTCCTGATGATGGAACTTCCGCCATACCATTTTAGCCGGATCGACCACTACATGTTTTATTCTTTCTCTGCGCCAGGTATAAACGATATGCAGCAGGCCATCTTTGGTTTGGATGATAGCAGGATAGGAATATTGACTAATGGGCGAATCTTCGAGTATTAAAGCGGGGAACCAGGTCTTACCATCTTTAGATACCGAAACATTAAGTGGCGTGCGGGGGCCTTTGGCCAAATTGCCCGGAGGCAATACGTGGTTATAAACCAGTACGTGCACGCCATTGCTCATGGTTAGGGCATCGGTTCCGGAGTTATTATTGGGCAAACTGGTTTTTTCTAAAGGGGTCCAGGTAGCGCCATTATCATCAGACCATGCTGTTGCTAATGCCCTGTTTTGGGTGCGGGCAAGGATCTGTAATTTCCCATTACCATGATCGAGGATGCTGGGCTGAATAGCATTGATACTGTCTTTACCAATGGCAATCGGACCAATTTTCTGCCATGTTTTCCCAAAATCGGGGCTAACTTCAAAGTGAAGCCTCCATCCTTTGCCTTCTGTGCTGCTGGGCGCAAACAGCATGCCGTTACTTAATAATACCGGCTTGTTCTTTACCGGACCGATCTGATTGTTGGGTAACTTTTCTGCAGCTGACCAGGTTTTACCGCCATCGGCCGATTGTTTAAGCATACCCCACCACTCTGATGGCTTGGGGCCCACTTTGTAAAATAAAAGCAGATTACCATTGGGGATCTGATATAGCACCGGATTCCAGGTTGGTAACCTTGGGCCTTCGGTTTGAATGCCGTTAGCTACCGATTCGGGTGCCGAC
>JBJTNQ010000114.1:0-5076 GCA_046074105.1 Sphingobacteriaceae bacterium
ATTATGATAGAAAAAGAATTAAATCAACTTATCGATAAAGTAGAGCCTCAAAAAGAGGATATTATCGGAGTTTATATAAATGCTAATGGATCGCACATATTATTTACCAGAGGATTTCAGAAAAGGATTATATGCGCTTTAGTAAAAGCCATGGAGACTGATAAGGCTTTCTGTATTGACATACAGGCAGCATTGTTGATCTGTATATCTGGAAAAGACAGAAGTAGATTGTTAAATTCGGCAGAAGTAGATAATGAGTCATCCACTTTGGCGGCAGAGATATTGGAAACTTTATCAAATATTACTCAAAAATGTGCTCCAACGGGCAATGGACAGAAAATTGACTTTAAAGATGTTAAATAATGAAAGAATTACTATTGAAAGAGAATAAGTTGTTCTCCACTATATGCGGAGAAACGGTAAATAACCGCCAAATTTTGCTCTCTGTGGGCTATTTGGTCAGTGTTCTTGCAGGTATGTGGGTGGTAAGTAATTTCTTGCTATGAGGAAAGAAAAATGCTATCACCGTTGTCTTGATTGTCAGAATGCTTATCTGATGGGCGAAGGCAACGACCCTGTAATATCTCAATGTCCGTTCAACCATGAAAGGCAGGTAGCATCTTGCCCGATTGAATGTGGCAAGTTCAAGGAGAACAAAGGAGAGAAAATAATTCATAAAATGATAAACTGTAAATGAGAGAAATAATAAATAATAACGGTGTTGTTACAAAAATATTTGCATACACCATAGAAGAAGCAGCGATAGAACAAATTATAAATGTTGCTAATCTATATGATGATTGTAAAATACGTATAATGCCGGATTGCCATGCAGGTAAAGGGTGCACTATAGGTACTACTATCAAATTGAAAGATAAAGTAACTCCCAATTTGGTAGGAGTAGATATAGGTTGCGGAATGCTGGTCGTTGAATTAGGAAATATAGACATTGATTTCAATAGACTTGACGAAGTTATTAATAATTTTGTACCAAGTGGATTTTCAGTTCATGATAAAGCTATTAATAATTTTGATTGTACAAAATTTATTTGTAATTCAGTATTAGATAATGATTTTTGCGATAAGTCTATTGGAAGTTTAGGAGGGGGGAACCATTTTATTGAAATTGATGCAGATGAAAACGAAAACAAATATCTTATTATTCATAGCGGAAGCAGAAATTTAGGAGTAAAAGTATGTAAATTCTACCAAGATTTGGCTATTGAAACATTATCATCTAATAAAGATGAAATTTCAAATATAATAGCCAAAATGAAATCAGAAGGACATGAACATGAAATTTCAAAAGTTCTTTCAAAGCTCCCAAAGAAAAAGATTGATAAGGAACTTGCGTATCTTTCAGGAGAAAATATGAATAAATATATTCATGATATGGATATGGCACAGGATTTTGCAACTTGTAACAGACTTACCATTGCAAACATCATACTTGAAAGAATGAATTTCAAAATCATTGATTGGTGGCAAACCATTCATAATTATATTGATACGGATAATATGATTCTTAGAAAAGGCGCTGTTAGTGCACAAAAAGGAGAAAGATTAATTATTCCTATGAATATGCGTGATGGTAGTTTGATTTGTACTGGTAAAGGAAATCCTGATTGGAATTATTCTGCACCACATGGAGCAGGAAGATTAATGTCACGTACAAAAGCACATAAAACTCTTTCAGAGAATGAATTTGAGAATGAAATGAAAGGCGTTTATTCTACTTCCGTATGTGAAAGTACAATAGACGAAAGCCCTATGGCTTATAAGCCTATGCAAGAGATATTGGATTGCATAAGTGATACTGTTAAAGTAGAAAAGACAATTAAACCAGTGTATAATTTTAAAGCAAAATAAAATGGAAGATATTGATTTACTTACCCCAAAAGGGCGCGAAAGAGAAGAGCGGAACAGACGTATCTGTGAGGTATTCAAGAAACTAATGCCGGAGGTAGAAAGGATTGGAAACAAACAATGGCGTGCAGTATGCGCTATTGCAAATGAGTTTGGTCTATCTAACTGGTATGTGAGGAACATACTGGTCAGAAATAATTTATATACAATAAAGACAAGGAAGGGTGGTTATGGAAGGAATAGAAAAAATAAGTCTTGAAATATTTGGTAGTTTAAAATAAAAGTAATACATTTGCATCATGGAAAGAATTATAAGAAACAAAAATATAATTGTAAGAGTTAGCGAGAATGAACTTGAAATAATAAAAAAGCATTGTACAAATGCTGGGTTGAGTATTTCTGCCTATTTACGAATGTTGGGACTAAAAGAATAATGAAATGGATATAATTTCTTTTTTCAAAGATTTTGATTTATATAATGATGTAAACACAGTCGGATTGCTTTCTTTCTTACTTCATAATGAGAAAGACGGAGTAGTGAAAACCACCACTAAAATAATCTGTGATACTACCCATTTAAGTATTTCCCAAGTGCGCACGTCGTTGTCAAAGCTAATCAAGAAAACAATTATATCAAAATCAAATCGCAACAAGATAGCAACTATAACTATTTGTAAATCAATAATTTGCAATGATTCTGAAAAATCAAATCGCAACAAGATAGCAAATGATTATCCTGCTATTAGCAATACAAAAGAAGAAAAGATAGAAAGAGATTCTCTTCCCGATAAGAAAGAAAAAGAAGAAAGCAACATAAAGAAGAATAATAAAGAATTACCTATTTTTGAGAAAGAAGAAAATAAAGAAAATATTTCAGTAGCTAACGCTACTGTGTCAGAATCAAATTCTGACGACCAGAGAACAGCCGACGAAGCAAGAGATTTTTACAACTCAAAGATAGACGAAAACCGCTCCGGAATGACCAAGATAAAATCAAGGATTACCGGAAGGAGAAAGGCTATGTTGTTATCCCGAATAAAAGAATACGGGAAAGAATCAGTAGGAACTGTTATTAATGAAGCTACAAAATCATCGTTCTTAGGTGGTGGAGGCCCTAAAGGATGGAAAGCCGATTTTGAATGGATAATGCGTCCTAACAACTTCCCGAAGGTCTTAGATGGAAATTATAACAATCAAAACATAAACTATGGAGCTAAAGGAAATATTGAACAAAGGATGCGAGACTACGCAGAAGTCGGAGCAAAATTCGAGAAAATGGCCGATGAAGACATCTGGAACAGAGAGCATGGAATCAAGAAAGAAGATGACATTCCTTTCTAAGTATGGGGATAAGAAAAGTTTCTATCAGAAATTTGACATAAAATGCCAACGGCAGGAAGAGCTGACAAGCAATTCTGAAAGGTGCTTTTTCGGTAATGCTCCTACTTTGAAAGATATTAATCTGGTATATGGCAATGGTACTTCACAATTCTGGCTTAATGCACAACTTGCCAGTGTTAGCGAGTTCAGCGGTACGAAAGACAAGATAACGAAATCGCAGATTGAACAACTTTCGGAGCTTATTACAGAAGAGTATTCCTTCTTGAAAATCAGTGAGGTAATGTTGTTTCTAAGACGTTTCAAATTAGGAAAATATGGGAGATTCTATGGTACCGTAGACCCCATGGTTATTACAACTTCGTTGAATGTTTTCTTGCGTGAAAGAGGGGAATCATACTTTGATAAGGAAAACAAAGAACGAGAGGATAAACAAAGAGAAGAACAAAAGAAGAATCACATTACTTACGAGGAGTATTTAAGGCGTAAAAAGGAGAAAGAAAAGAATGCCGGTATCAAAGAGCATGAAAAGACTACTCTTGAAAAGCTGGCGGACGGAGAAGTTAAACTATTAAAAGAAGAATGATGTAAACTACCCACAAACTAAAGATTTGTGGGCTTTAGACGTAGAAAAATCATCATGTATAGGACACGACAACAATTCCCATCTTTCATGGGTGTTTACATACCCCCATGTAGCAATGTTGAGAGCAGCATTAAATTGCTGTTAATATTTTGTTTATTGCTACATTTATTGTATATTTGTAATATGAAACAAAGAAGATTATCACACAGAGAGAAAACAGAGTTATTTGCTAAGTATGAAACTGGCAAATTTACAGCCGCTGATTTAGCGAAAGAATATCCAATTAGTTCTACTGCAATAAATGGACTTTTGAGAAGGCATGGATATAAAGCTAAATCGCAGTCAGAGTTACAAAGGAAATATAATATTGATGAAACATTTTTTGATGTAATTGATACAGAAGAAAAGGCATATTTTTTAGGCTTTCTTTACGCAGACGGATATAACAATACAGATAGAAATTCAGTAGCCTTATCTTTAAATGAGGACGATAAAGAGATATTGGAAAAATTGAATAATTTATTACAATCGAATAAGCCTTTACAATATGTTGAATTAAAATCTGCAAACTCTTCCAATCAATACCGATTAGTGATTGCGAATAAGCATATTAGTCAAAAATTAGTTGAATTAGGTTGTGATAAAGCTAAAACATATACTTTGATGTTTCCTTCTGAAAAACAAGTCCCAAGACACTTAATAAGGCATTTTGTTCGTGGATATTTTGATGGCGATGGTTGTGTAAGCAATAGAGTTTTTTCGATGGTTGGAACTGAATGTTTTTTAATTTCCGTACAAAAGATAATGATTGATAAGTTAGGGTTAACAAAAACAAAGTTTGATAAAAGGCATAAAAACAGAGAAAATAATATAACCTCAATTAGATATTGTGGGAGTGGTAATATTAGAAAGATTATGGAGTGGTTTTACGCTGATGCTACTATTTATTTAGGTAGGAAATATGACAAATTTAAAAATTATGCTCTTTCATGATAGCTTCCATAAGCATCACGGCTTGTTCGCCAGTTGGAAGCAGCTTAATCTGCAAGGTCAATTTCTTACCACAAATATACGAAAAATAACCGAGATATTCAAATGTTTGAATGAAATATACTACGGAAGACCTGCACGTGGACAGAAAGTTCCCTTAGGAGCAAGTGCAGTTTAAGTAACCACCAAGCCCCGCGGGATTTCCTTTATTCATACTGACGGTGAGCCTATGCTTTCAAGGAGTACACATGACCAAACATCCGTTATACTTCTGCGATTTCAGTTGGTTTGACTGG
>JBJTNQ010000115.1:0-2845 GCA_046074105.1 Sphingobacteriaceae bacterium
CGGGTGCTCATAGCCGGATTTTGCTCTTCGGCACCTGCCATGGCATAGATCTTTGTGGTATCGTCTAAAGTACCATCAATGTCATCAACCCCAAAACTTAAGGATAACTGGGCGGTATCGCGGCTGATCATGGCCCAGTAAGCTTTAATGTGATCGAAATTATCGAGATAGATACGGGAAATGGCATAATTACGCAGATCTTCTATCACGCTCACTTCGGGTATGTGCGACATCTGGTTATCCTGATTGCGGAATTTAAGCGGAATAAAGGTCTGGAAACCACCGGTTTTATCTTGCAATTGACGCAGGCGTTCCATATGGTCTATCCGGTGATGGAATTGCTCAATATGTCCGTAAAGCATGGTAGCATTAGAACGCATGCCCAGTTTATGCCATTCTTCGTGTATTTGCAGCCATTGGTCGGCAGTACATTTATCTTTGGCAATTTGTTCCCGTATTTCGGGATGAAAGATCTCGGCTCCTCCTCCTGGTATAGATTCTAAACCTGCATCTTTCATGAGTTTCATCCCGGTAGCATAATCTATTTTAGCTTTTTTAAAGATATAATGGAACTCTACGGGTGTTAAAGCCTTTAGATGCAATTCGGGGCGATGTTTTTTAATATTACTGAACAATTCGGAGTAAAAAGCTACATCATATTGAGGCAATACCCCGCCCACAATATGCACTTCGCTTACCGGCTGATCGTCGTACTTTTTAACGATATCCATCATTTCTTCCATGCTGTATTCCCAGCCTTCGTCTTTTTGCTTAATTAAGCGGGAATAAGAACAGAATTTACAATCGTACACGCACAGGTTGGTTGGCTCGATATGGAAATTACGGTTAAAGTACGTGTAATTACCGTGGCGTTCCTCCCGGATGTGGTTAGCCAGCACACCCAGATAAGGCAAATCGGCTTTCTCGTATAGTAAAACACCTTCCTCGAAAGAGATTCGCTGTTTATTAGCTACTTTTTGGGCAATTGACTTTAACTCTGCAGGCAGATTCGGATCCTGTAATAAAATGTTCAATTTGTCGATAGTCATCGAGATTTTTTTTGCAAAAATAAGCATTAGCCAAACATTATTCACGCCGAACATTGTCTTAAAGGCAATCATTCCTTAAGTTTACCCAAGGATTACTTAAATAAAGTCATGAAGATAGAAACGATTGCCATACATGCCGGAAATCATATAGATGAAATCAGCAAAGCGGTTATACAGCCTATTACGTTATCTACCACTTTTGAGCGGGGTGCCGATGGTTCTTATCCATCGGGTTTTATGTATACCCGGGCTGATAATCCTAACCGGAAATCGCTGGAGAATGTGCTGGCACAACTGGAAGACGGTGCCGATGCCTGTGCCTTTGCTTCGGGTAATGCAGCCGGATCGGCCGTTTTTCAGGCCTTAGCACCCGGAAGTCATATACTGGCTCCCGACGATATGTATCATGGTTTACGTAATTCTTTACTGCAATTGTTTAAGGGTGTTTTAACTGTCGATTTTATTGACATGACCCAAACCGAGTTGGTGGCCTCATCCATCCGACCGAACACGAAACTTATCTGGCTGGAAACACCTTCAAATCCTTTGCTTAAGATCAGCGATATTCAGGCCATAGCTCATCTCGCGAAAGCGGATAATATTTTATTAGCGGTAGACAGCACTTTTGCTACTCCTGTTTTACAATGCCCTATTGCATTAGGTGCCGATTTGGTGATGCATTCTACCACTAAATATTTAGGCGGCCATAGCGATGTTTTAGGCGGCGCCTTGGTTTGTAGAGAAAAAAACGAATTCTGGGAGAAGATCAGAAGTGTTCAATCGCTATCGGGTGCGGTTCCTGCCCCTTTTGATTGTTATATGACCGTTAGGGGTATAAAAACTCTACCTTACCGAATGAAAGGCCACTTGGCTAATGCTTTGGCATTAGCGCAATTTTTAGAAGCGCACCCTAAGGTTTCGCAAGTATATTATCCGGGTTTGCCCAGCCATGCGCAATACGATCTGGCCAAAAAGCAAATGTGCGGTGCCGGAGGCATGCTTTCTTTCTTAGTAAAAGATGGCGAGCAGGCGGCACAAAAGGTTTGCAATAAGGTAAAGATATTTACCCAGGCTACCAGTTTGGGCGGCGTAGAAAGCCTGATAGAGCACCGTGCTTCTGTAGAAGGTCCGGGAACGTTAACTCCTAAAAATCTGATCAGGGTTTCGGTAGGCTTAGAAAATATAGAAGATCTGATTGCCGATCTGGAACAGGCGCTGGCTTAGCTGGTAAATTTGCTTTTACCTTCAGTTTAAAGTTAATGAAAGGGCTAGTTTAACCAATGAATTAAAATAAAATTTGGAAGTAATAGACGTTTGCACATATATTTGAAATAATATTTGGTAACAATACCAATCTGTCTTCAATAATCTGTTTAGGTTTTTGATTTATACAGAAGTGGCGAGAGACTAGGCTCTATGACCCACTGACAACCCCCCGATCGGTTTCGGGAAAGGTGCCAATTCCTATCCGGATTTACCGGAAACTATAAAACTTTAAAAACCATGTTTAGAACAAACTCTCTTTTACCATTCTGCTCATCAGCGCTTAGCGCTTATTCTAATGCTTTAAACGGCCATACTCTTGGTATGTGTTGTTGTTGCAGGTACTAATTAGCAAAAGGTTTTTGAGCTTTTCTTTAAAATAGCGCTGTTTGTGCTAATTTCCTAAGGAGACATTTAATGCCTAAGCCAACAGAGACCACCCATTTTACTAAGCGTAACCCTTTTATCATTCATCAATAATCTAATTCTATATCACCATATCATGGCCTACCATACTTACCATCATACAGCGC
>JBJTNQ010000116.1:0-25389 GCA_046074105.1 Sphingobacteriaceae bacterium
CCAGTGTAATTGTCAGAAGTTCGGCCAACCTAAATTCCAATGCTAAATCTAAAATGTCGACCATTTTACATGGTACTTTATTATTGGTTTGTGTAGCATTGATACCGGTTATTTTAAACAAGATACCTTTATCTGCTTTGGCAGCAATTTTGCTCATTACCGGCTATAAATTATGTAATCCGGCTTTGTTTAAGCAGATGTTTGCTTACGGTAAATACCAGTGGATGCCATTTTTGGTAACCGTTATTGCCATTGTATTTACCGATTTGCTGATGGGTATAGGTATTGGTTTAGGCGTAAGTGTACTGGCCCTGCTTTACGGTAATTATAAGAACTCTTATTATTTCCATAAAGAAAATCACCATGAGGGAGATGTTATTCTGATACATTTATCGGAAGAGGTGTCCTTTTTAAATAAAGCAAGTATTAAAATGACCCTGGAGCATTTACCTGTCGGATCTAAGGTAGTAATTGATGCACAAGACAGCCATTATATAGATCATGATGTGCTGGAACTGATCCGTGATTTTAAGGAAGTACAGGCTCCGGCAAAGAACATCGACTGTAAAACCATAGGTTTTAGAGATCGTTATGGTATTATGAATACCGATAATGTACAGTCTATTAAGGAATATATTCCCCGTTATCATTCAGTAATTGTGAGCGAGCCTAAAAAAGGTGCTCCGGTTTTAAATTAAATCATTCAAAAAAATAAAATTATGAGAACACATAATCAAGAATCACAAGCCTCTATGACCCCAGCAATGGCTTTAGAGATTTTAAAAGAAGGTAATCAACGATTTGTAAACAATTTAAAGGTTAACCGTAATTTAATTCAGCAGGTAAACGAAACCCGTGATGGCCAGTGGCCATTTGCCACCATTTTAAGCTGCATTGATAGCCGCACTTCTGCCGAACTGGTTTTTGATCAGGGCATGGGCGATATCTTTAGCGTTCGTATTGCCGGAAATATTGTAAATGAAGATATTTTGGGCAGTATGGAGTTTGCCTGTAAGGTTGCCGGCTCAAAATTTATTGTGGTATTGGGTCATACCAAATGCGGAGCCGTTAAAGGTGCCTGCGATCATGTAGAGATGGGTAATCTGACTACCTTGCTGGCTAAACTGCAGCCGGCGGTAGACGCAGAGACCCTTACGTTAACCAACCGAAATGCCAAGAATGGCGAATTCGTCGAAAATGTAGCACACATTAATGTGCAAAGAACGGTTAAAGAGATCATGAAAAACAGCCCAATTTTAAGCGAGATGATCGAAAATGGAGAAATCGGCATTATTGGAGCCATGTATAATGTAGAAACCGGTGTGGTTGAATTTTATCAGGATTCTTTAGTGTTAAAAGCTAAACAAAGTCAGGCAAGCCCGATTGAGGCTTAAATCTACCTGTTTAACCACCGCCCCGCTAAAAAGCGGGGCGGTTTTTTTATTTCCTAATGAAAAATATCAGATACTGCTTATTGACTATGCTTTTGCCCCTTGGTTTAATGGCCCAGGAAACCAGAGTAAGCGATGCCAATTTTATTAATTGGTTACAGACCCTGAATACCATCAGTTTTAATGATAAATGGTCATTGCAGGTAGAATATCAATTAAGAAGAGCCGAAGGATTTAAAATCGCCCAACAGCATTTGGTGCGTTTTGGGGCAAATTTTAAGTGGCATGAAAATATAGTGGTTCAGGGCGGTTATGCCTGGGTAAGTACCCACCCTTATGGAGATTTTCCGATCGCAGCAGCCGGTACTTTTCCGGAGCATCGCCTGTATGAACAGTTTTTATTAAAGCAGCAGATTAATAAATGGAGCTTTGCCCACCGTTTTAGATTGGAGCAACGCTGGCTGGCAAAAATGAGTGCTGTAGCCAAGGGCGATATCGAATCCTGGATTTTCCTTAACCGTTTCCGTTATCAGTTTAAAGTACAGCGTACACTTTTCAATTGGGGCAAAAAACAGACCTATCTGGCAATTGCTGATGAGATATTTATCGGGTCGGGTAAAAATCTAGGGCTTAATATTTTCGATCAGAACCGTTTTTTAGTGCAGTTGGGATTGAAATTTAATAAAAATTATAGTTTTGAATTAGGCTATCTGAATCAAATATTACAACAGGGAAAAAGAGTAGAAAATCAAACTATTGTGCAACGCAATAATGGATTGGTGTTTTCTTCTGTACTGAATTTCTGAGGGTTTTAGCACCTTGAAAGTCCTCGTTGAAAACGAATGTAACTTTTGTCACCACAATCTTAAATACTTTCCTCTACTTTTACAGATAAATGGAAGTGTTAGCTTTTTTTCTGGCGGCATTAGTCGGAGTTTCATTAGGTCTTATTGGGGGCGGTGGTTCTATACTTACCGTACCTATTCTGGTTTATATATTGGGTATTAACCCCATGCTGGCTACTTCTTATTCTCTATTCATTGTAGGTTTTACTGCATTAGTTGGCGCTTTTAATAATTATCGCAAAGGCCTATTGAATATTAAAGTAGCCTTGCTTTTTGGTTCTAGTTCTATAGCCACGGTGTTTATCAGCCGAAAATTTATACTTCCACACCTTCCCGAAATTATTTTTTTCCGTCCGGGATTTCAAATCAGCCAATCCATGGCTACCATGGTGCTTTTTGCCGTACTCATGCTGATGGCTTCGTACAGTATGATTACCGAAAAAAGAACTTTGCCCGGAGCAATTATACAGCCCCCAAAAGATATCAATTTTGTTAAACTTTTTGTTTCGGGAGTATTAATAGGCTTAATTACTGGTTTTTTAGGCGCCGGTGGTGGATTCCTGATCATACCGGTTCTGGTCATCATTTTCCAAATCCCAATGAAGCAGGCCGTAGGTACTTCGCTGCTCATTATTGCCATGAACTCTATTATTGGTTTTAGTGGCGATATTGGCCACCTGACCATCGACTGGTTATTCCTAATTACCATGACCCTCATCGCGATAGCGGGTATTTTTATTGGGGCTATTTTTGCTGAGAAGGTGAATGAGCAGCATTTGAAAAAAGCCTTTGGCTGGTTTGTTTTACTCATGGGGATCTATATTTTAACCAAAGAAATTTTACGCTAAACCCTTATTTGTTCTGTTTTATACTTAAATTGAATAATTACTTAACCTAAATTATTGTATTATGAAAAAGAACATGGGTAATGCAGATCGTATCATCCGTTTGTTGATTGCGGCAATCATTGCATTTTTATTCTACAACGGCACCTTAACAGGAACCTTAGGTACCGTATTAATAGTTTTATCAGGTGTTTTCTTATTAACCAGCCTCATCAGTTTCTGTCCGCTATACACCTTGGTGGGCTTAAATACCTGTCAGGCCAAAAAGTAGTGCCGGCATCTTTTCAAATATTTAAAAAGTCCCGCATTATTGCGGGACTTTTTTTTGTAGGTAACCTTTGTTACCGTTTGCCTTTTATCTGCAGCCTATCTTTGTTATATCAAATCCAAATAATCATGGAAACTTATCAAATTATTGTAGAAAACATTAAATGTGGCGGCTGTATGAACAGCATTAAGACCGCTTTGTTAAAGTTAAACGGTGTTAGTGAGGTAGCAATAGATAAAGAACAAGATCAGGTGAGTGTAACTGGCCCAGCGTTAAATAGAGATGAACTGCTGGAAAAACTGGCCGCATTAGGCTATCCCGAAAGGGGGAATAACAGTTTGCTGAGCAAAGCAAAATCTATGGTTAGCTGTGCGGTAGGCAGAATGACCGAAAAAGCATCATGATGGGTTGGCTTAAAAGCAATTATTTATACCTTATAGGGGGAGTATTTGGTGCCCTAGCCGGCTATCTTTATTGGCTAGAAATTGGATGTGCCAGCGGTACCTGCACCATTACTTCTAAGCCATTGAACAGTACGCTGTATGGTGCCTTAATGGGTACGCTGATATTGGGTTTATTTGTAAAAGACAAAAAATAAGAGCATAAACTATGAGTTTTTTAAATTTTCTATTTGGTAGTGGCGAAAGTGTCGATTTAAAGCAATTAATAGATGAAGGGGCCTATTTAGTTGATGTACGTTCACCTGGCGAATTTGCTTCAGGGCATGTAAAAGGATCGGTAAATATTCCCTTAGATGCGGTACAAACTCAACTCCATCAGTTTAAAGATAAAAAGCATATCATTGTTTTTTGCCGTAGCGGTAACCGGAGCGGTATGGCAAAAAATATTCTCGAACAAAACGGCTTTAAAAATGTAGTAAATGGCGGTACCTGGGATAGGGTAAATCTTTTTGTTTAGTACGTTAATAATAAGTTCATTACGTGAATACCAATTACATGTGGAATATGATTAAATTCGTTTCCGCATGTTTTATTGTAAGCATTTTATATTAAATGAACTTAGGTGTCCTTACGCATATTTTTGAACCCGCCCTGATCAGGGAAATAGAAGAATTGGGTTCTGTTCAACAATTTAAAGAAGGCGAACTGATTATGGATTACGGCAAATATGTTCGTATGATGCCCATTGTTATATCAGGTACCATTAAAGTGTATCGCCACGATGATAAGGAGAAAGAGATCCTGCTGTATTACCTTTCCAGCAGTGAGAGCTGTTCAATGGCTTACAACTGCTGCATGGAAGCCAAGAAAAGTGAAGTGAAAGCCGTTGCCGAAGATCAGGTAAGCCTCATCGCCATTCCTCATCAAAAACTCGATGAATGGCTTTGCAAATACCCCAGTTGGAAACGTTACATCATGCGTAGTTTTAACGAACGTTTCTTAGAATTGCTTAGATCCATCGAAAGTATTGCCTTTCATAAACTGGATGAACGTTTGGTGAATTATCTCAAAGAAAAACAAAAACTAGGCCGCTCAAGTGTAATTAAAGTATCTCACTATACCATTGCCGACGAGCTGGCTACTTCCAGGGTTGTGGTCTCGCGTTTGTTAAAGCAATTGGAAAACGAAGGTCGCATATTGCTTTATCGAAATGAGATTAAGCTTTTGCCGGCATTTGCAGAAGCATAAAGCTAATTTGATCCTTTTGTGACTTTAGTTACCAATCTTTACTTCAGGTTTTCGGATATTTGTTAGAAGAAATTACATTTCCATATCTCAGCCATGAAAATCGAGCAAATTTATACCGGATGTTTAGCACAGGGTGCATATTATATTCAGTCTGATAACGAAGCCGCCATTATCGATCCGCTTCGCGAAGTAAAGCCCTACATTCAAAAAGCCCAAGCCAATGGTGCTCAAATAAAGTATGTTTTCGAAACGCATTTTCATGCCGATTTTGTTTCCGGCCATTTAGACCTAGCTAAGCAAACCGGAGCCCCAATTGTTTATGGTCCAACCGCTCAGCCGGGTTTTGAAGCCCATGTAGCTACCGATGGGGAAGTTTTTCAATTAGGCAAAGTAAAAATTAAAGTATTGCACACTCCGGGCCATACCATGGAATCTAGCTGTTATTTATTGATAGACGAACAAGGTAAAGAAACCGCCTTATTCTCGGGCGACACCTTATTTATTGGCGATGTGGGCCGCCCAGATCTGGCACAAAAAGCTGCCCATATGACTCAGGAAGAACTGGCCGGCACCTTATATGATTCACTTCGTACCAAGATCATGGCGCTGCCCGACGATTTAATTGTTTACCCTGCCCATGGTGCCGGCTCGGCCTGTGGTAAAAATATGAGTAAAGAAACTACCGATACGCTGGGCAACCAAAAGCAATATAATTATGCCCTTCGGGCGAATATGACCCGTGAAGAATTCATAGCAGAAGTAACCGATGGCCTCATGCCGCCTCCAGCTTATTTTCCGGAAAATGTGCGGATGAATAAAATGGGCTATGAAAATATCGATAAAGTGCTCGAACAAGGAACTCGAGCCTTAAGCCCTGCTGCTTTTGAGGCAGCAGCCAACGAAACAGGTGCGGTGCTATTGGATACACGAGATGCACAGACCTTTGCTAAAGGATTTATTCCCAATTCCATTAACATTGGGCTGAACGGCAGTTTCGCACCTTGGGTAGGTGCCCTTATCCCCGATATTAATCAGCAGATTTTAATTATAGACGATGCCGGTCGCGAAGAGGAGACCGTTATCCGCCTGGCCCGGGTAGGTTACGATCATGCGATTGGTTTTTTACAAGGTGGAGTAGAAGCCTGGCAGCAAGCAGGTTATGAATTAGATACCATCGAATCTATTGATGCCCAAGAACTGGCTAAACGCCAGGCTCAGGATCCGGAATTGGATATAGTGGATGTACGCAAAAAATCAGAACATTACTCAGAACATATTATTGGTTCTCAGAATTTGCCACTGGATAATATAAACGACAGCATGGCTAATATAGATCCCAATAAAACTTACTATGTACATTGTGCCGGAGGTTATCGATCTATGGTTTTTATTTCCATACTCAAAGCACGAGGTTTCGATAATTTGATTGACGTAAAGGGTGGATTTAATGCCATAAAGGAAACAGATAAGTTCCAATTAAGCCCCTACGTTTGCCCCAGTACCCTGCTTTAAAATTTAACACTTAACACATCCATGATAGAATTTATTTTAGCACCCTGGCCCTGGTATTTTTCCGGGATCATGATCGCTTTGGTCATGATTATGCTATTCTACTTTGGCCGCACCTTCGGTTTTTCTTCTAATTTTAGAACAATATGTGCAGCTTGCGGAGCCGGCAATCACAGTAATTTTTTCGATTTCGACTGGAAAAGTCAAAAATGGAACCTCCTGTTTTTACTCGGATCTATAATTGGAGGTTATTTAGCTTCCAATTACCTATCGTCTAACCAACCTTTGGCACTTGCCGAAACCACCATACATGATTTAAACCAATTAGGAATTGTATTTGATGGGCGGTTAAACCCAACGGGAATTTTTAGTTTAGATTTTCTACTTACCGTAAAAGGGTTTTTAACGCTTTTGGGAGGTGGATTTTTGGTAGGTTTTGGCTCCCGTTATGCCGGAGGCTGTACTTCGGGTCATGCCATTACCGGACTTTCTAATTTGCAATTACCTTCATTAATTGCTGTAATAGGCTTCTTCATCGGCGGATTATTGATGACACATTTCATTTATCCTCTAATTTTCTAACATGAAAAGTATCAAGTTTATAATTGCCGGCATATTATTTGGCATAGTAATGAGCAAATCGGAAGCCATTTCGTGGTACCGTATTCAGGAAATGTTCCGTTTTCAATCATTTCACATGTACGGTATCATAGGTACAGCTGTAAGTATTGGTATCCTTTCTGTTTACCTGATCAAAAAATATCAGCTTAAAGATATCACAGGAAAAAACATTGACATAAAGGATAAAGAAAAAGGCTGGAAGAACTATTTAATAGGGGGGACGATTTTTGGATTAGGCTGGGCACTAACGGGTGCTTGTCCCGGTCCCATGTTCGTTAATTTGGGTCAGGGGTATTGGGTATTCATCCTAATTATTATTGGAGCAATATTTGGAACTTATGTATACGGGTTAATTAAAGATAAACTGCCGCATTAATTTTTAGCATATGAACCTATCAACATTAAGCAGCGGCTGGAATTTAATGCGGGTGCTGCGTTTAGCTATGGGCATCATAGCCGGCGCTCAGGCCATAGAACTTAGAGACCCACTATTGGGATTAATTTCGGCCTTCTTTTTGTACCAGGCAGTTATGAACACTTCTTGTTGCGGCGTAGCCGGATGTGCTACTCCTCCTGCACGGTCTAACTACAAGAAAACAAAACCTGCAGAAACCAGCTACGAAGAGATTAAATAAGTAAAGGCTATGGAAAACGAAAACAAAAAGACCAGCTTTTCAGAATTAATAAAAAGCGACCAGCCCGTTTTGGTCGATTTCTTTGCCGAATGGTGTGGCCCTTGTAAAATGATGGCACCCATGCTGGCTGATCTTAAAAGCCGTATCGGCTCAAAAGCCACTATTATTAAAATAGATGTCGATAAAAATCCTGCGGCCGCCGAAGCCTACCGTGTTTCAGGTGTGCCAACCCTTATACTTTTCAAAAGTGGAACGGTTAAATGGCGTCAGTCTGGGGTAGTGCCGGTACACGAGCTGGAAAAAATTATCCAACAATATTCATAATACATGTTGGTGCGTGCATTGCCGCCCACTATATGCTAATAAATCATTAATTTTAACCCTATGACCCAATTACAAGCCGTAGTACAATGTAAATGTCCTCGTTGCCGCAAGGGGGATATTTATTCCCACAGTTTATTCAGTTTTAAGTATGCAGAAATGCATGAATTTTGCCCGAAGTGTAAAATACGCTACGAGTTAGAACCCGGATTTTTCTGGGCAGCAATGTATGTAAGTTATGCTTTTAATGTGGCACAGCTGGTAATTACCGGGTTCATTGCCGCACAGTTTTTAGGGGCAGAGCACATTTGGTGGCTAATAGGTATTGTGCTTTCCCCAATTTTCGTATTAATGCCTTTTAATTTTCGCTATTCCAGAGTAATATTACTTCATTTTCTATCGCCCATTAAATACGACAGAAGCTACAGTAAATAGCTTTAAGCATTGATTTTTAAAAGCATGCTGGTTGTACCTTTTTTCTGGCTATTGGTTAATTCCCAGCCATGAATTTGTGCCATTCGTTTGCATAGATATAGCCCCAAACCGCTTCCTTGTTGCTCATTTAGTTCGCGGTTAAACTGTTTAAAAGGCTCTGCATTTGCGAAAAAATTTGCATCATGAGTAGCATTGCTTATTTCAATGCTAAACCCCGTTTTGTATACTTTCATGGTAGCAGCTACCGGGCTACCTTTCTTAGAAAACTTTAGTGCATTTCTAAATAGTTCTTCCATTACGTAACATAAATCTTCTTCCGGAAGAGTAAATGAGCGATCGTAACTTAAATCAAATTGGAGCTTTATGTCATCTAAACGATTGAATTTAAAAGCTATTTCGGTCAATTTTGCTTGTAGACATTCTTTTAATTGTAGGGAAATAAAATCAGCTATTTCACTTTTTAACCCGTCTTCCTGAATCAAAATATAAAGAATAAAGTTTTTGAAAGTACGGTGCAGTCTTTTGCCTGAGGTGTAAATGGCCTGTCCAACTTCCTGAATTTCAGCCGCAGATAGTTGCTGATCTGAATTTTTTAATACTTCGGCCAGACCTAAAATCCCGTTTAGCGGCGTATTGTATTCATGACTATTAATTTTGGCAAAGGCCCGCAATTTATGATGCAGTTCTTTCTGGATCTTAGCCTTTGTAATTTTTTGTTTCTCAACCCTTATTTTAATGGCATTTAAAAGATCCTGGCTCGTAAAAGGTTTAAAAATATAATCGTCTGCACCCATAGCCATCCCTTTACGCTGATCTGCCGATTCTACTTTTGCCGTAAGGAAAATGAATGGAATGGTGGCCGTTTCTTCTTTAGATTTTAAGGCATGAAGTACCTCATACCCATTTAGTTGAGGGACCATGATATCGCAAATAACCAGATCGGGAATGTTTTCCTGAATACCTTTTAAGCCCAGTAAGCCATCTGGGAACGATTTTACGTTAAACTGATGAGCCTCTAAAATTTCTTGTAGATTTTCGCGTATAGATTCGTCATCTTCTATAACTACTATGTTCATCATCCTGAAATTTAATTTACAGTTTTAGCCTATAAAAGTCAATTTAAAAGTTGTGCCCATATTCTCGGTGCTTTTAAAAGTTATTTTTCCGTTATGCATACCCACAAAATGCTTTACCACTACCAGACCCAACCCAGTGCCTTCGGTGTTTTTGGTATTAGAGGCCCTTACAAATGCCGAAAAGAGGTTTTTTTGATCAGCAGCGGGTATACCTATTCCGAAGTCTATTACTTCTAGGCTCATGTCTTTGGCATTAAAATATATTTTAACAATCGGATCGGGCCTGTCTGCAGAATATTTAACCGCATTGCTCAACAAATTAATAATAATATGTTTGAATAAGCCGCCGTCTAACCGGAATGGCCTTGGTGTCCCGGCTATTTCAATATTAATTTTTCTTTTAATTTCATTTCTATTGAAATGATGTTCGATAATTTCCTTTATTATTTTTAGAATATCTACATTTTCCGGATTACAGGCTACTTTTCCGGCCTCAATTTTGCCTAAAAGTAATACATCGTTCATGAGCTCTGTTACTCTCTTGATCTGGCTTTTAATGCGGCCAAAATGTTTTTGGCTTTTGCTTATAACCTGGCCCAGGTCTCCCTGATGGATTAGCTCCAATAATTCTACACTAGATAGGATACCAGCTATTGGCGTACGAATTTCGTGCGAAACCATGTTCACGAATCTGGATTTTAATTCATTAAGTTCGCGTTCTTTCTGGATGGTTTTTAATAATTCGTTTTTTACCTTTTGTTTTTCTGTAACGTCTGTAAATGCACCCCATAAACTAAACTGGCCATCTTCCATGCTTATTTTGGAGGCATAGGCTTCTAAATAAATACTGTTTTTTGTTTTAGACGTAATTTTAAGCAAGGTAAAAAGTTCCTGGCTCTTGTTATTGGCCAGGTCGGCTATTCTCTGCTCTATTTCGGCATGGAATTTAGGATCTATAAAATGAGTAAGTTTTTTACCCATTGCATACTCTACGGTATACCCGGTTATCTTTTCCCATGCGGGATTTAAAAATTCAATAACACCTTCCAGATCGCATTTAAAAATAATCTCCTGAAGATGGTTTACAACGGTTTTATACTTAATCTCAGATAACCGGAGCTCCTCAGTTTTCTTCTTAATTTCGCTGATGTTTACGCCATAACCAACCATAAACCTCAGTTGTTCATGCTCATCAAAATGAGGATTAAATTTTCTGAGAACATAGTCTGTTCCGCCTTCTGAGGTTGGAATCTGATCTTCCCATTCAATTTGATGCCCTGCACTAAGTGCTTCCAGAAATTTAGCCCTTCGCACATGGGCCATTTCGGTATCTCTATTTCTGTATTCGCAATATTCGAAATCATCTTTACCTCTAATCCAGTCCCTTATCTCAGGGTTTTTAATGGCGGTATAATTCGTATAAAGGTATTTATGGTCTTGGTCAAAAATGGCAATATCGGCAGGCAAGCTATCCAGAATTTCTGCAGCAAATGTTTTTTGTCTTTCCAGTTCTAACTCCGCCTCTTTTCTTAAAGTAATATCCTGGTAAGTCCAAATATGCCCTGCAAAAACCTCTTCTTTAAAATAAGGTACATAGCTTGCTGCCAGATGAGCACCATTTTTTAATTGCAGATGTATGTCGGATATGGGTTGCTGAAAATCAATGGCTTCTTTAATGAATGCCAGAAATTTGGATTCATCTGTAAAATAATTTTTTGATTGTTCGGCTAAATTAGAACAATCCATTCCGCTAAGTTGCTGGGGCGTAGCGGGTATCTCAAAAAGATCGCAGAAAAACTGATTTGCAAAGCTGATTTCCCGGCGCTCGTTCTCTGCCAATACTGCTAATGGGAGTCTGAATAAAACTTCCTGAGCACGGTTAAATAAAGGTTTTTCTTTTAACATGAGCTTGGCGTGAATTTTAAAGCAGCTGGTTTATAACGTTAGTCAAAGCATTTTTATCAATAGGTTTTGGAAGGAAATTAGAAATTTGCAGATTTTTCATTTGTATTTCCAGGTCATCATGTATTCCTGCCGATATAAAAACGATAAAAGGAGTATACTCCTTAATCTCCCTAATGGCAGCGGCAGTCTGAAAACCATTCATCTCTGCCATGCAGATATCCAGTAAAACTAAATCATAAGGGTTTTGATGCATCAATGCTAAGCCAGAAAGACCGTTTGAAGCTAAATCGACATGAAAATTAAGGGGACTTAGTATATGATTAAGTACCATGCAATTAACAGGCTCGTCATCTATGCACAGGATTCTTCTTTTTCGTTGGGTGTTCTTCTCAATTAGGCTTAATTCAACATTTGAGCGCATGCTTATTCCTCCATTTTTGCGGCCAGTTGTGCTCTTGAATTCACCCCAATTTTTTGATAAATATGTTTTAAATGTTGATTTACCGTGCGGGATGAGATATATAGTTTCTGAGCAATCTCATTATATGATAATCCCATTTTTATAGATTTTGCAATTTCCTTTTCCCTGGGCGTGAGGTTATTTATGATAGAATTAATTTTGGTTCTTTTTTGAGCAATGGTTTGTATAAGCGTTTTGGCAGCACTGGGAGATAAAGCAGCCCCATTCTCGAATATGTTTAGTACAGATTCTTTTACGGCATTTAATGACATGTTTTTAGTTAAGAAACCGCTGGCACCGTTACTGATAGAATTTAATAGATTGTCCTGATCTTCAAAAGCGGTCATCATCACAATCTGTGCATCAGGAAACAATTCATTTAATACCGAAATGCCGTCAATGCCGTTCATTCTGGGTAATTGAATATCTAGCAAAATGATATCTGGCTGTGCTATGGGTTCGTTTTTGCTTTTTTCAACTATTTCGGCGATAGAGCCACCGGCAAAAACGCAGATAAACTGTCCGTTGCTCTCGAAATATTCTTTATAATTTTCAAGCAGAAGTTCATTATCTTCAACAAAGCCTATTTTAATATACTCTGATCCCATTATTTAATTTTTAGAATGATTAATTGTTTGCTGCCTAAGGTAATATGTTCTATTGCTAACTTAAATTAGGTATTTAAATCTGCAAAATATAATTGAATAGTTAAACATTTATTAGTACAAAAAATAACACACAGGTTTTCATTGAGGAAAATATATAATAAAAAAGGCCTTTTGGTTGTCCAAAAGGCCTTTTTTACGGAGATTTTATGTTAAAAACCAGATCCTTCTCTTCTGATTATTATTCCACCTCCTTGCCCCGGCATTTGCATTTGCATATTGTTAGGATTTACCGGTGCCATGCCAGCAAATTTCTGTAATTTCAGGCTGAGGGTTAACATCGCATACCGGGCTAAGCGGTTGCTGCGGGTATCGGTAATACTGTTGCCATTTACTGTTCTGGAAACGTTGGTGTTCTGATTATAAACATCAAATACCTGTAAACGTAGAGATCCGGCTTTGCCTTTTAAGAATTGTTTCTCCAGGTAGGTATTCATAATAATAGGATTAACTGCCAGTGAGCCACTGTATCCTTCATTAATGGTTTTGTTAACATCGCCACCCAATATCCAGGTTTTACGGATATAGATCTTTCCATTAAAAGTGAAGTTCCAGTTAGAAGTTTTGGTATCTGGTCTGGTTGATAAAGTGTATCTGTTTCGGTTAATGCTATAATTTGCTCCCGGATTAAGTTCAATCCACGGGGTTGGGTTAAGCTGTAAACTAGCTCCCTGGCTAAGCACTAAATTTTTGCTGGTATTTTTTTGGCTGTCTACAAAATTTACGCTGTTAATGTAATTGGCAGACCCATTAAAGGAGATAGTATACTTCTTTTCTGCAAAAGGTTTAGACCAGTTATAAGAACCATTTAATCCGTAATAACCATCGGTGTTTAGGTAGCGGGTCTCAATTTTGTTGCCGGTTAAATAAATGGTATTACTTACAATTCGGTTCTGCGAAAAATTAGCTGAGAAATTGGTGAACAACATGTCTCCCTTATCTGCATTAAAATTATGGAACCGCAGGTTAATATTGTGGCTAAACTCGGCTTTCAGATCGGGGTTACCTACCACAGGGAACTGTGGGTTGGAAATGTCGTATACCGGCTGTAACTGATTATAGGATGGTTCGTTATTGCGCCCGTTATAAGTAAAGTTAATTTCTCTTGTTCTGGAGAAAGTATAGCTATATCTGGCCACCGGAATGAAATTCAGAGAAGTTCTTCTGGAAGTGGTCTGATTGGTTAATGATTCGCCCGAAAGCAAGGTAGGCTGCACCGTAAGTCCAAGAGTATAATTAAACTTTTTCTGAGTAACCCGGTAGTTCATGCCCACCCGGTTGGTCATAAAGAAATAAGTATAATCATTGGTTTGAGCTGCAATAGCCGCTAAAGCCACATTGGGGTCTGTGGTACCAAAGGTTTTTCTAGAGTTATGGTAATTAGTGTATGCTAAGTTCCAGTTAAACTCTAAGCTTTCTGTACGGCTAAGCGGTTCAATGTAAGATAATCCTGAACGAATAGCCGAATTGGTATTATCATTTGAAACCTCTTGTTTCTGATACTTGGTTTCGGTAATGGTTCCGCTGGTATAATAATCGGTTAAATTTGTTGCTTCATTGCTCGAATTGGTATTATTACGGCTGGCGGTAAAATTCCACGAAGCCGTACGGCCACGTTTGCTAAAACGGTGATTAAATAATACATCGGCACCATAATTAGGCGATTCAGATTCGCTGTTGCCTAAGTTTGTACCCACCGAAGTAAGAGTAGTTCCATCTTGCAGAAACCTAAACGACGAATTGCTATCGCCATTAGATTGCCCCAAGTTAAAATAAGGAGTTACTTTAAGCGTATTTAAGCTATCTATTTTATATTCAAAGTTCCAGTTAAAACGGTGGTTAATACCATGGGTATTACTTTCGCTATTCTGATCGTTTAGTATAAATCCGGTAGCACTAATGTTTTGTTGAAGCGTAGTTCTCAGGGCATTGTTATCTCTATTGGCATAACTGTAATTACCATAAGAGGTAAATTTTTTGCTCCATTGGTCGCGATAATTAATTCCGATAGATCCCACATTGGTCACTCCATCGCCATTCCCGAATCGCTGGCCACCGCCACCGCCCAATTGAATACGGCCGCCGCCGCCACCGCCGTTAAAGTTAAATAAAGACGTGTTGGTATTGTTTAGGTTACCCAATACCGAGATTTGACGGTTGTTATTAAAATAGTTGGTATTAATGTTTGCCTGATAACGCCCCTCGTTACCCTGGCCCAGTTTACCCTGGCCAAAAAAGCCTTTGTTTTTATCAGGTTTAATCTGGATGTTTAATATTTTCTCAGGATCGCCATCTTTTATCCCTGTAAAGTTCGCTTGGTCGCCATAATCATCTACAATCTGAACTTTATCAATTAGATCAGCAGGTAACTGCTGAGTAGCCGTTTTAACATCCCCGCCAAAAAAGTCCTTGCCATTTACCCTTACTCGTGTAATAGCCTTGCCTTGTGCTTTCACATTTCCATTAGCATCTACTTCTACCCCAGGTAATTTTTTCAATAATTCTTCAACCTGGTCGCCTTCTTTTAATTTATAATCAGATGCCCGATACTCTACCGTATCCTCTTTTACAGTTACAGCAGGCGTACCCGAAATAACCACCTCGTTCAATTGCTTTGAAACGGTTTTTAACACAATAGCATCCAGGTTTAATTTACCTTCTCCATCGTTATACAAATATTTTCGGTTAATGGTCTGATAGCCTAAACTCGTAATATTTAAAGTAAACTGACCCGATTTAATACCCTTAAACGTAAACAGGCCATCTGCATTGGTACGGGTAAATACCGAATCTTTTGGCGATATTAATTTTACGGTAGCGGCAATAATACTCTGCCCTGAAGAATCGCGGACAGTGCCATTTATTTCGTAAGCAGATTGTGCAAAAATTTTGGAACTGGAAATTAAGATAAAGGTAAATAGCAATAATTTTCTCATCGAAGTTTGTTTCATGTGTTTAGCGCCCTGAAGCTAAACGAACAGAAACCTTAAACTCCGTACCCTGAAATAATTCCGACGAAGGCATGCCCGTCGGAAAATTCCCTCTTGCATCACCCGGTCTTGCCATTCCGTAATTTTGGTTAGGGAATGGATTGTTAGGAATAAGGTTTAAGCCGTTAACTTTTATTTGGCATGCAATAATAGGGTTTTTAAAAGCATCAATCTGTAACAATTTTAGTGGTATGGCATACTCGCAGGCCAATAAACCTTGGTCATCTAAGCTTGCCGCAGCCCCAATTCCGTAGTCGTTATTCACCGAAATTTTTCCATCCAAAATTTCTTCAAATCCGCTGATACCAATTTCCCTAAGGCCAGCCAAATCGGCCTTTAATTTAGTAAGAGGGTCTATTCCGGCTTGTTTACGGCTCTGCAAATTCTGACTATCGTTACCACGAGACATGATAGGAAAAGTTAAACTTTGCTTAATCTTTTTGCCTTCGGGTTCGTATACAGAAAAACTAATACCCCGTATCAAGAGTCTCCGTAGGTCTTTATTATCTGTACTTTTTATGGCCAGATATAGCGTAGAATCGTTATTAGATAAAAGGAAAGATAGCTTACTTGCCTTATTTTCATTAAATGATCCGGTCTGCCACTCCGCTAGTTTTCCGTCTACTTTTAATAAAGCAGGAGCACTGCTGCTCTGAACAAACTCTTTATTGGTTTTTTGAGCAAAAATAGCTGTGCTGGTAAACCAAAATATACCAACTATCGAAAAAAATAAACCCGTTCTCATATTCGTGTATATAGTTTATAAAAACACAAAAATAGGCTTAAAATTCATAAAAAAGATGAGCCCCTAAATAGAGGCTCATCAGCATCGGCAAATACAAAAGGGCATGTTTTGGTAGCTAAAAGAATTATTTAGCGTTAATTACGCTTATAAATTAAAGAAGATTCCAGAGCCTGATCTGAAATACCCCTAAGTTCATTTAGTTCTGGTTTAAGAGATCTTAAATCGTCGCGAAGTAATCTCAATAATAATTTGTCGTAATGCTCAATGAGGCGACTTGCCTGGAGGTGGTTGTTCTTTTTCATAATTTGTAGATCTAGGGTCAGCAATACTGAATTAATAAATGTTATTTGCCAGCCATATTGCTAATTCTGTACCACGCTGTTTGTAACCCTAAAATAATCCCTCTTTTTTAGCGATGTGGTATTGCTCAGCCCACCACAACCCTAGCGTAAAGCCCAATTTAGCATGCCAATAGCTAATAAAACGCAGAAAGCGAGTGATGAAAATAAGCAGCTCGTGATGTATGCTTTACTATACAATTTAAGCCCGTTTTTTGGATAAAATTTCTACACATGTGGAAATTTATCGCCAATTAGAGAACTTAAATCTGTTAGATTTGCGATAATAAAAAGACCGAAATTGACTTATGGCAGAAGAGCAGGTTAATTATAGTGAAGATAGTATTCGTTCTCTCGACTGGAAAGAACACATCCGCCTCAGACCCGGAATGTACATTGGTAAGTTGGGCGATGGCTCGGCTTATGACGATGGTATCTATGTCCTGTTAAAGGAAATTGTAGATAACTGTATAGATGAATTTGTGATGGGTGCCGGAAAAACCATCGAGATTAATATCAGCGATCAAAAAGTAAGTGTGCGAGATTATGGCCGGGGCATCCCGCTAGGAAAAGTGATCGACTGTGTTTCCAAAATAAATACCGGTGGTAAGTACGATTCTAAAGCCTTCCAAAAATCTGTAGGTCTGAATGGGGTAGGAACCAAAGCCGTAAATGCGCTATCATCTAATTTTGTGGTGCAATCCTACCGGGATGGCAAGACCAAAAAAGCCGAATTCGAAAAAGGAGAATTGGTAAACGATAATCCGGAAATAGAGACCACCCAACGAAACGGAACTGCGGTTACTTTTTACCCTGATGAAACCATTTTTCGGAATTACCATTTCATTCCCGAATTTATAGAAAGCATGATCTGGAACTACGTGTTCCTGAATTCAGGCTTAACCATTAACTATAACGGAGAAAAATATTTTTCCGAACGTGGCCTCTACGATCTCTTAGTCCGTAATACCGATACCGAAAATATACGCTACCCCATCATTCACCTTAAGGGCGATGATATAGAAATTGCCCTCACCCATGGGCAGCAATACGGCGAAGAATACTATTCATTTGTTAACGGTCAGCATACCACCCAAGGGGGTACGCACCAGGCCGCTTTTCGCGAAGCCGTGGTAAAAACCATTCGTGAGTTTTATAAAAAAGAATTCGATGCCTCCGATGTAAGATCATCAATAGTAGCAGCCATTGCCGTAAAAGTGCAGGAGCCGGTTTTCGAATCGCAAACCAAAACCAAGCTCGGTTCTCAGAATGTAGGCCCCGAGGGCCCGTCGGTACGTACCTTCATTAACGATTTCGTAAAGAAAGAACTAGACGATTACCTGCACAAGCATCCCGAAACTGCCGATGCCTTACTAAAGCGAATACTGCAATCGGAGCGGGAGCGTAAAGATATTGCCGGTATTAAAAAACTGGCCAATGAACGGGCTAAAAAAGCATCGCTGCATAACCGCAAACTACGTGATTGCAAAATCCATTTTGAAGATACCCACGAGCGTAAGCAAGAAACCACCTTATTTATTACCGAGGGAGATTCGGCCAGTGGATCCATCACGAAATCAAGAGATGTACAAACCCAGGCCGTATTCAGTTTAAAAGGGAAACCCCTCAACTGTTTTGGTTTAACTAAAAAGGTGGTTTATGAGAACGAAGAGTTCAATCTTCTGCAGCATGCCCTCAATATTGAAGATGGTTTAGAAAATTTGCGCTATAATAACATTGTAATTGCAACAGATGCCGACGTAGACGGAATGCACATCCGCTTATTATTAATGACCTTTTTTCTGCAATTCTTTCCAGATCTTGTTAAAGCACGCCATGTTTCCATCCTGCAAACTCCGCTTTTCAGGGTACGAAATAAAAAGGAAACCATTTATTGCTACAGTGATGAAGAACGCCAGCGTGCCATTGCCAAATTAGGCAACAAGCCCGAAATTACCCGATTTAAAGGCTTAGGAGAGATCTCTCCCGAAGAATTCGGCCTATTTATCGGTAAAGACATCCGACTCGATCCGGTATTGCTTTCCAAAGAGCAAAGCATCAAGAGCTTACTCGAGTACTACATGGGTAAAAACACACCCGACAGGCAGCAACATATCATCAAAAATTTAAGAATTGAGATAGATATTCTCGAAAACGATTCGAAAACCGAAGCAGAAAGTTTAAGTGCATAATCTCGAATTACAGATAAGACCCGTAAGAACAGATGAAGCCGAAAAGCTTCTCCTGTTTGCAGAAAGCGTATTCAGGCATGCTTTCGAGCATTTAAATGAGCCAGATCATTTTGAAGCCTACATGAGCGAAGCCTATACACTTCCTCAGTTTCAGGCTGAACTGGCCAACCCACAATCTGCTTTCTTTTTTGCCCTTTTGGGCGATGAAATTGCCGGGTATATTAAACTGAATTGGGGAACCTCGCAAACTGAATTGCAAGACCAGCCCGGTTTAGAATTGCAGCGTATATATGTTAATACCGAGTTGCAGGGTAAAAAAATAGGGCAGGCCCTGCTAAACCATTGCATCCAATTCGGTAAAGAAAGAGCATTTCCTTTTCTATGGTTAGGCGTATGGGAGAAAAACGAAGCTGCTCAGCGTTTTTATCAACGCCATGGCTTTCTTCATTTCGATAGTCACACTTTTATGGTTGGCACCGATGCGCAAACAGATTTGCTAATGAAACTAACTTTAAAATAGACACACAGATAAACACAACAATAAAATATATAATTTATTTTTCTTTTAGTTAAATACTTTACATAAATTAGTGCCAATCTGTAAAGGTTAAACAATTAGAGCTAGATGCGCTTAAGGCCGCCGATCATGATCGGCGGCCTTTTGATTAAATAGCCTCAGAAATGTGCAAAAACTCCTTCAAAAAATTCTCTGCTAAGAATTATATTTACGCCAATCTATTTACCCGATCAGGATGAGTGAAGAATTAGAACCTACGTCAGAACAAGAACAATTACATAATGTTATTCCCTTATCGGGATTATATGAAAATTGGTTTTTGGATTACGCCTCTTATGTAATCCTCGATCGTGCCGTACCACATATTCACGATGGGTTAAAGCCAGTACAACGCCGTATTCTCCACTCATTAAAAGAAATGGACGATGGCCGCTTTAACAAAGCCGCCAACGTAATTGGTAATACTATGAAATACCATCCACATGGCGATGCCTCCATCGGCGATGCCATGGTTCAGATAGGTCAGAAAGATCTGTTAATTGATACTCAGGGAAACTGGGGCGATCCCATCACCGGCGATTCTGCAGCTGCTCCACGTTATATAGAAGCCCGTTTATCTAAGTTTGCCTTAGATGTGGTTTTTAATCCAGATACCACCGAGTGGCAATCCAGTTACGATGGCCGTAACCAGGAGCCCGTAACTTTGCCTGTTAAATTTCCTTTATTGCTGGCGCAGGGAGCAGAAGGTATTGCGGTGGGTTTGGCCACCAAAATTATGCCTCATAATTTCCTCGAATTAATAGATGCTTCTGTTGAAGTATTAAGAGGCAACCGCCCGAATTTAATGCCCGATTTCCCTACCGGAGGTATGGCCGACTGCTCGGCTTATAACGAAGGACAGCGGGGAGGAAAGATCAGAGTTAGGGCAAAAATTGTGGAGCGTGATAAAAAAACTTTGGCCATTACCGAAATTCCTTTTACCACTACCACCGGAAGTTTGATTGATAGTGTGATTGCTGCAAATGATAAGGGCAAAATAAAAATTAAAAAAATTGAAGATAATACCGCCAAAGACGTAGAAATTATCATCCACCTGGCTCCAGGTATTTCGCCCGATGTAACCATCGATGCACTATACGCTTTTACCGATTGTGAAACCTCTATATCTCCAAATACCTGCATCATCCGAGACGACAAGCCTTGGTTTATGAGTGTAAACGATATTTTAACAGAAAGCACTAAGCATACCAAAGCGCTGTTAAAACGGGAGCTGGAAATCAAGTTAAGCGAACTGAAAGAACGTATCTTCTTTAGCAATTTGCTTAAAATATTTATTCAGGAAGGGATGTATAAGCATCCTGATTATGAAAAATCATCCAATTTCGAAGAAATTGTAGAAGTATTAAACGGTTTGTTTAAGCCCTATTTAGAGCAATTTTACCGTGAAATTCTTCCCGAAGATTATAAAAAGCTGATCGATAAACCGATGAGCAGCATCACCCGCTTTGATGTAAAAAAAGCCGATGATCTGATGGCATCCCTCGAAGAGGAAATTAAATCAGTAAACAAAAACTTAAAGAACCTTACCGAATATGCCATTGCCTGGTTTGAGAAACTGAGAAGTAAGTATGGTGCAGGTAAAGAACGTAAAACCGAGCTCCGTTTATTCGATAAGGTAGAAGCGGCTAAAGTGGCGCTGGCCAATGTGAAATTGTATATGAACCGCGAAGACGGTTTTATTGGTACTTCGCTACGTAAAGACGAGTTTGTTTGCGATTGCTCAGACCTCGATGAAATTATTGCTTTCCGTGCCGATGGCCAATTCAGCGTAACCAAAGTGGCCGAGAAAACTTTTGTGGGTAAAGATATTATCCACGCTCAGGTGTTTACCAAAGGCGACGAACGCACCGTTTATAATATGATCTATAAAGACGGGCAAAGCGGGGTTTCTTATATTAAACGTTTCTCGGTTTTAGGCGTTACTCGCGATAAGGAATACGACCTCACCAAGGGTAGCAAAGGATCGCAGGTATTGTATTTTACAGCCAACCCGAACGGCGAGGCCGAAGTAATTAATGTGGCTTTAAAGCCACACTCTAAATTGCGCAAACTGCAATTTGATCTGGATTTTGCCGAGATAGCCGTTAAAGGCCGTAGTTCTATGGGCAATACGGTGACCAAATATCCGGTAAAAAAAATAAGCTTAAAGAGCAAAGGCGTTTCTACCCTTGCGGGAAGAAAAATTTGGTTCGATGATATTCTGAAGCGACTCAATGTAGATGGCCGCGGCAAATACCTGGGCGAATTTGATGGTGATGATCAGATCCTGGCGGTAAATACCGATGGGGTATATGAGCTTACTGGTTTTGATCTGAGCAATCACTTTGATGATAATTTGCTTTTGCTGGAAAAGTACAATCCGGAGAAAGTGTATTCTGTAGTGCATTGGGATGCCAAGTCCAAGAATTATTATGTAAAACGTTTTTCTTTTGAAAGAATATCCGAAGGCAAAAAAACGGCTATCATTTCCGAAGAAAACGGATCTAAGCTGGTGCTTATTAGCGGCGCAAGCCATCCTAAAGTTCAAATAGATTTGCTGAAAGGCAAAACACTAACTCCAGAAACGGTGGAGAGCGATCTGTCTGAACTGATTGACGTGAAAGGTATGAAAGCCATGGGCAACCGTTTAAGTCAGCACGAAGTGAGTAAAGTAACTTTGATTGCCGAAGAAGAACCGGAACTTATGCCTGAACCGGCAATGTCTGTTACAGAATTGGAAGATGATGTAAACGAAAATCTGGAAGCCGAAATTAACGAAGATACGCAGGCTGTTAATGAGGAGGTTGAAGTAGCTACGGAGATAGAGGGATTCGAACCCTCAGACCAAGCCGAAGAAAAAATTGCTGATAAAGCCACTCAAGTAGAAGAGGCTAAAGAGAAGGTTAATCCATCCGAACCCCAGGTAGAACAACCGGCAGCTAAGCCAGAATCAGAAACTAAACCTGCAAAAGATGTGAGTTTCGAGATCACTAATCCGGATGATGTAGAAATTGACGACAAGGGGCAGCTCGGCCTATTCTAAAATACTGGTGGCACGACTTTAAGTCGTGCCACCAGTATTCATTTAATTAAGTTTCTCTCCAAACTCTTTCAATAGTTTATTCAGTTTAGGCTGAATAACAAAACTACAATAAGGCTGGTAGCTGTTTTGGTTAAAATAATCCTGATGGTAAGCTTCGGCAGGATAAAAGGTACTTGCCAGACTAAGTTCTGTTACAATTGGCCAATCGTAAACCTTTTCCTCGGTTAATAATTGAATGATTTCTTCGGCAGCAGTCCGCTGTGCTTCATCTGCATAAAAAATAACCGAACGGTATTGCGTACCCTCGTCATTCCCCTGGCGGTTTAAGGTAGTTGGGTCGTGGGTTTTAAAAAAGATCAATAATAGCTCTTGTAAAGAAATTACCGAAGGGTTAAAGCTAATTTCAATGACTTCGGCATGGCCGGTTTGTCCGGTGCAGATTTCCCGGTAGGTGGGGTCAGGAAATTTTCCGCCCATATAACCTGAAACCACTTTTTCTACACCCTTTAAACGCTGAAAAATAGCTTCGGTACACCAAAAACATCCTCCGCCAAGTACCAGTTTCTCCATTTTATTGATATTGAATATAAATAGGCTTAGGGGTCAGTTTTACCAATTCTTCGGGTGTCATCATCCGGTTGGGCGGGTTTTTGATATCGTTTTTATAGAACAATTTAAAACCGGTAAACTGAACCGGCTCGCCGTAGATCCAGTGGCGGTAAGTTCCTTTTTTTAGATCTGGTCCGCCCCAGCCGTCCATATGGATAACCATTTGAACTTCGGGATGCAGTTTAATCTGTTTGCTGTTGGTGAGCATACCTTTGGTAAAGCGATGCACGGTTAATACTTTTGGCGGCAGGCCGTTCTCCCTAACCAATTTGGCCAGATACTCTGAACAATAGTTTACATCGGCGGCATCGTAAGTACCAATTTTGGTGCCCGGTTTAGCTCCTGTTTTCATGGAGAATTCGGGGTCTATACCTAGATGGACCTGCGGTAATTTTAAATATTTCTCTAACAGCGGTAATTCTGTGCGTATATCGCTTAAAGAAACCTGAATATCTAAGAAAATAATGGCATTACGCATTTTGGCAATACTCAGTACCGAGTCTATCTGTTTGTCGGGCATGCGGAAACGGTATTTCCCATCTTTGCCGCTATCGCCTTGGGCCACTACAGCAATGTAATGCAGGGCAGGCTGCACTGGAGTAGTGGGGTCAGCTTTCTCCCAATGTTTAACTTCCTGGTCTAGTTTGGCTAGCATTTGCTTGGGTGGCAATTCGCCCAAAATACCCATTCGTACCGAATATAAATTGCCATAATAGGCCACAATTCGTTTAAAAGGCAAAATTGCTCCCGGTAGGGGATAAGGCTGTTTCTTTACAGGCCATTTGCCGGTGGTATCGCCATTGGCCAGGGCCATCACTTTCTGATTATAAGCTAAGGTGTCTAGTGGTGGAAAATTAGATTGCTTTTTTACAGCTAAACTGGTGTCGGCTCCGGCAGTGGCAGTACTTGTATTTGACCTGCCATTACAACTAATTACTAAAATACATAGGCTCCCTAATAATAGGAATGATTTTTTAAGACTCATATAATAAGATATCAATTGTCATTTCAAATATAATAGAAAGATGTGATGGAGCAGATTTTCTTATCCTTTATTCACATTTTATTTTGTTGTAAAAAGCCTTTCAAATTGCCTATGAAGAAACTATTTTAATATGTTGTATAACAACACTGATAAATGTTAATAAAAAACTAATAAAAAGTTTAGCTTAAACTAAACATTATGCATACATTTTAGTTAAAGAAAATAGAAGCCGTTCGAGGGAAGCAACAATTTTTCGATTTGGTAATTAAGGGTAAAGGCCAGTTAGATTCCTTTACTCAAGTTATTAAACAAAATAGCCGGTATTATTCAGAGTTGTTGAGTATTATGGCTTATATGGAAATTGTGGCCAACTTAAAATTGTTGCCGCTTACTAAATTTAGGGATATAAGCCCGAAAAGTGAACGAGCAAAAGAATATGAATTTAAATCGAAGCATTTAAGAATATATGCTTTCCATTTAGAAGAAAATGGAAAAATTGTGATCATGGGAGGCTTTAAAAATACCCAAGCCAAGGATATTAAACAATTTAGGATGATTAAAAAACGCTTTTTAAATACAAGGTTATGATTAGCAGAGAAGAATTAATATACAGCAAAGAATACTGGATGGCCAGTTTTCAGGCGGAGCTATATAATGAGGTAGAGGCTTATCTTAAATCCAATAAATTGAGCAAAACTGCTTTTGCTGCTGAACTAGGGGTAAGTAAAGGTTATATTTCTCAGTTAATGAATGCCGATTTTGATCATAAAATCAGCAAATTGATTGAGCTTAGCTTGGCTATTGGCAAAGCTCCTGTACTAGAGTTTAAGAATTTAAATGATTTTGTTGCCCGCACAGTGCAAAAGGAAGTGAGCAGAGCAGAACCTAAAAATTATATTCATGCTACCTTACAAAGTATGGTAAATGAGGCCGAACCACCAAGTTATTCTACCAAAAAGAGAAAGTAGGTTTATTTAAAAAAGCGACCGAAAACACCTAAAGGCTGCTTGTAGCCACTGGTTGCCTGCAAAAACAATTCGCCGCAGTGTAAATTCTGCACCTTATGCATAGAACTTTGTATCAGGTTTTCGATAATTACTGAAGATAGGCCCATAGAGTAAGCATTGAGAATGAGAAAGTGTTCCTCAGTATCTAATAGCTGAACCACATCTTGCATCATTTCCTGTATATGGTCTTCCAGTTTCCACTTTTCGCCATTCGGGCCATGGCCGTATGCCGGCGGATCGAGGATAATGCCATGATATTTCTTGCCCCGCTTAATTTCTCGTTTTACAAATTTTAAGGC
>JBJTNQ010000117.1:0-13894 GCA_046074105.1 Sphingobacteriaceae bacterium
GTTGTATTTTTCATAATTTTGACATTTATTAAGGTTTAAAAATTTTATCTATTACAACTTTAGGAACATAGACATAAATACCCTCCCTTATCTTTGCAATTCCATTTCGTTTGATCAAATCCGACAAAGCTTTTTCAGAAATTCCATATTTCTTCTGTATTTCGGTAAGAGTATAGCAATCCACAATCTTATAATCAGTTGGTTTTGAAAGTTCCGGCTTGGTTAAAACTTCATTAATAGACATTTCAAATAATTTATCTAGTTCGGATCGCTTAATGAGAGTTTTTCTTTGAGCAATATTAACAGCTTTGATATTACCCAGTTTAACTAAGCGATAAGCCGTCCGAATGGAGCAACTTAATAAACTGGCAACATCTCTTACAGTTAAAAATTCTTTTGACTTGATTTCTTCAAGTGGCTTTGTTTTAATAAACGAGGTCTCATTATTACTCAATTCAACCTTGGAAGATTTCAACCTAGCCTTATAAGCTCTCTTAGAACATTGGTCCCCACAATATCGGGTAACTGTGGTTCGGGCTGTAAACTCTTTGCCGCAATGCTGACAAATCCTTTGTACCTTAATATTAGAACTCATTAAATGTTAATTAGTATTATTAAGTGTAAATAAGTGCCATAATTTCTCCATATTGAATAAACTGGCTACAACTAAAGCTTATTGTTGTACCTAAGGTACAAATAAGGTACAAATTATCACACAACAAAGTACTAACAACAGTTCATAAATATTGTAGCTAAAGGGATTAATTGAATGTATTTGATTGTATTATTAGATGTTTTATAGAAGTTTGTTATTGGAATCTTTATGACTGGTTACTTTCCGATACAAAATTTAGAAAATATGTTTTCTAAAAGATCATCGGTAGTAACCAAACCGGTTATTTCTCCCAAATAGTGCAGCGCTTGTTTAATATCGGCAGCCAAAAAATCGGAAGTTATCGGGTTATCCAGATTAACTAAAACCCCGTTTAAAGCCTGTTCCGTTCTTTGCAAAGCTTCCAGATGACGGATATTACTGATCATCACCTCATCTGTTGACATTTGATTTAAATTGGTTTTGCGAAGAATTTCCTGCTTTAGTTCATCAATACCGGTCTTCTGTTTGGCCGAGATAAGGAACAGATCCAACTCTGTCATTTGTACCTGCTGTGCATCAGATAACAGATCGGCCTTATTCATTAGAGCGATAAAAGGAATATTTAAACCCTTTAGCTCGCTAAGCTGGTTTTGTATCAGAGCTGCATCCTGATCGGGCGTAAACAGGTACATGATTAGCCTGGCGAGTTTCATTTTATCGTAAGAACGCTCCACTCCTTTTGCTTCAATCACATCTTCCGTTTGTCGTAACCCGGCAGTATCAATAAATCGGAAATTGATTCCGTTTAAAACCATTTCATCTTCAATGGTATCGCGGGTGGTGCCGGCAATATCAGAAACGATGGCTCTATCTTCATTCAATAAGGTGTTTAACAGGGTAGATTTACCTACATTGGGTTTACCTGCAATAACTACCGGAACGCCTGTTTTCAAGACATTTCCCTGGTCAAAAGATTGGATGAGCTGATAAATG
Source organism: Sphingobacteriaceae bacterium (assembly GCA_046074105.1). GTDB lineage: Bacteria > Bacteroidota > Bacteroidia > Sphingobacteriales > Sphingobacteriaceae > JAIPAN01. The sequence continues at coordinate 1,589 of JBJTNQ010000117.1, forward strand.
ACCCGATTAATGTTGGCAATCAATGCTTTTAACTGATCGCGGTTAGCAAATTCTACGTCTTCTTCTGCAAAATCCAGTTCCAATTCTATCATCGAGGCAAAATGGATCAATTCTTCACGCAAAGCGGCCAGCTGATGAGAGAAACCTCCACGCATTTGCTGCATGGCCAATTGATGCGATGCCTGAGAATTAGAAGCAATTAAGTCGGCTACGGCTTCTGCCTGCGAAAGGTCTAATTGACCATTCAAAAAAGCCCTGAGCGTAAACTCTCCGGGTTTAGCGGCCCGGGCACCTTTGGCCATCAATAATTTAATGACCTTTTCGATGATGTAAGAGGAACCATGGGTGGAGATTTCTACCACATTTTCGCGGGTATAGGAATGCGGAGCTATAAATAAAGATACCAACACCTCGTCGATAATAGTTTCGCCTTCGCGGATGGTTCCGAAATGAATAGTATGAGAGGCTTGTTTAGCCAAATCTTTTCCTTTAAAAACCTGCTGGGTAATACTAATAGCCTTTGGCCCTGATAAACGGATCACCCCAATGGCCCCACTTCCTCCCGGAGTGGCCAAAGCCACGATGGTATCGATATCGGATTGGTACGTTGAAGGTTGTGAGTGATGCGCCATTATTTTGTTAAAAGAAATGCAAATATAAGCCTTAATTGCATAAGGCTTGTGTAGATCATTATGCTTTTCTTATCGCAGCTAGCTCTCGAATGATTCTTTTTGAGGTCTCCTTTCGACAAGCTGTAAGTCATCCTGAGCCCGTCGAAGGATAATACCAGCTTGTCATACCTCTAACGGCTTATAAACCATGGCAAAAAAACCTACCTAAAAGTTTTCTTCAATACCTAAACCAAACAAGGCAAAATCATATTTCACCGGGTCCGATGGGTCGAATTGTTTTAAATTATTAGTCAATTCTACTGCCGTGTGCCAGTCTAATGGCTTCCTTTCAATTAAGTTCAGTTTTCGTGCCACCCGCTCAACGTGAAGATCTATGGGGCAAACCAATTCAGCAGGGCTGATGCTGTTCCAGATCCCGAAATCAACTCCGCTGTTATCATTGCGCACCATCCACCTTAAAAACATATTCAACCGCTTACAGCTCGATTTCTGTGAAGGAGCCGAAACATGTTTTTGTGTTCTACGGGGAAAATCTTCGGTAATGGAGAAAAAATACCTTCTGAAATGATTCAATACCTCTTCCATCCCGCCAAGGAGAGTATCTTTTGGCACAAATGCGGTTTCTAAAGTTGGGGAAACCTGATAATGATTTTTGAAAAAATGAATGAAATAGAGCGTATCGGTATCGTTAAAGGTACGGTGCTTAAAGTTTAAAAGCTTTTTCAGATCAGTTTCTTCATGATTAAGAATAAAATCATACGGAGCACCATCCATCAAAGTAATCAGCTCCCTGCACTTATTGATGATGGTTTTACGCTGGCCCCAGGCCAAAATAGCAGCCCAAAATCCCATAATTTCTATGTCCTGCTTCCGTGAAAACAGATGCGGAATTACAATCGGATCATTTTCAATAAAATTAGGCCGGTTGTATTGCGCTACTTTAGCATCAAGAAAGGCTTTTAAATCCATTTTTGTATAAAGTACAGAGTAGTGAGTATTGAGAAATGGAGTTTTATCAGAATCTCACTACTCAATTCTCAATACTATGCTAATGCTTGTTCCAAATCGGCCAAAAGATCTTCGATATCCTCTACCCCTACGCTTAAACGCAGCAAGGTGTCGGTTACCCCAGCTTTATCGCGTTCTGCTTTCGGAATAGAAGCATGGGTCATGGTTGCCGGATGGTTAATTAATGATTCTACGCCACCTAAAGATTCTGCCAGAGAGAATACTTTAAAAGAAGAAGCCAGTTTAAAAGTCGAGTCTAAAGTGGCGCCCTTGGTAGAAAAAGAGATCATTCCGCCAAAATCACGCATCTGTTTTTTAGCAATATCATGATTGGGATGATCAGTAAAACCCGGCCAGTAAACCAATTCAACTTTTGGATGATTCTTTAAGAATTCGGCCACTTTACGCCCATTCTCACAATGCGCTTTCATACGTAAATGCAGCGTTTTTAAACCTCTCAACACTAAAAAGCTATCCATTGGGCCGGGTACGGCACCGCAAGAGTTCTGAATAAAGGCCAAACGGTCGAAAATTGCCTGATCATTGCACATTAAAGCACCCATAATCACGTCAGAGTGCCCGCCCAGATATTTGGTAGCAGAGTGCATGACCAAATCAGCACCTAAATCGAGTGGATTTTGCAAATAAGGCGAAGCGAAGGTATTATCTACCACTAAAGTTAAGGCATTAGCCTTAGCAATTTTAGAAACCGCTGCAATATCCACAATACGCATAGTCGGATTGGTTGGGGTTTCAATCCAGATCATTTTAGTATTGGCATTGATATAATTACTTACATTTTCGGCTTTATCCAGATCAATAAAATGGAATTTAATGCCGTATGCTTCAAATATCTGGGTAAAAATGCGGTAAGAACCACCATACAGATCGTTTCCGGTAATCACTTCATCTCCGGGTTTTAACAACTTCATGGCCGTATCGGTAGCGCCCATACCGCTAGAAAAAGCTAAAGCAAATTTGGCATTCTCCAAAGCCGCCAAACAATCTTCTAAAGCCTTACGGGTAGGATTTTTACCACGGGCATAGGCATAACCTTTATGCTTTCCCGGCGATTCTTGCCAATAAGTAGAGGTTTGATAAATTGGAGTCATGATGGCTCCGGTAGTTGGATCAGGTTCCTGTCCGGCATGTATGGCTTTAGTTCCGAATTTCATGTGCTTATATTTTCTTCAAAAATAAATCTATTCTACTTTAAAATGCCTAAATAAATATTTTTTTTGGCAGCGATTAAACCTATTTGTTTAAACACTATCTTAAGAACATATAAACCCTAATTGCTATGAAAAAATTAAGCTACACTTTGTTTATGCTGGCAGGTATGGCAGCCTTAACTACCATTTCTTCATGTAAAAAAAATACCGATTTGCTGTTAACGGACACCGAAACGGTGAACGACAACCTTCAGTTGGATGAAGCCATATCCGATACTTTTACAGAGATTACCTCCCTTTCTTCTCAGGAAATTACCTTAAATGATGTTCCGGGAGCAGACCAAAGCGTGGTGACTAACAGCTTAAGCAGCAATACCTCGGGCACATTAAGCAACTCTTGCAGAACGGTTACCATTAGCCCATTGGGCGATAGCTGGCCTAAAACAGTAACCATCGATTTTGGTAACGGCTGCGATGACGGCGGTAAAATAAGAACAGGTAAAATTATTGCGGTTTACAGTGGTCGGTTAAAACAAGCCGGAAGTAGCATTACCGTAACCTTCGAGAATTTCTCTATCAATGGCAATAGCATTACCGGAACCAAAACCATTGTAAATAATGGCCTAAACGGTAGCGGTAACTATACTTTTACCATTACCGTTAGCCACACCCGCACTTCGGCAACCGGAACTGTATTTACTTTAAATTCTACTAAAACCATCGAATGGAAAGAAGGCATCAGTACATCAACACCTTTTGATGATGTGTTTTCATTTACCGGCAGCGATAGCGGTATAGATGCTAAAGGAAGAGCATTTTCTACTCTAATTATTGAACCTTTGGTTCGTAAGGTGGCTTGCAGATTCTTCGTGTCCGGAAGTATCCAAATTAACGTTGGCGACCGTCCTCAAATGTTACTCGACTACGGAACTGGCGAATGCGATGCCCTGGCAACACTTACCGTAAACGGTGTAAGTAAACAGATCTCCCTAAGAAAATAATACAAAAAAACCTACGAAAAACATCAAAGCCCCTGCCACCCGGCGGGGGCTTTTTTATTACAAATATTTTAAGGCCTGAGGCCCCTGATTAAACAGTAGATCAATAATACTCAGATTAGGGATAAAACCATTTCTATCTTCAAAAACCTGAAAATAGGGTTTGACTTCAATCTGAGCTTCTTTTTTAGGATGAATGAGCGTTCGGTAATCCTGCAACTCGGCCGATGGTGCGATGTAATTTTCCGAGTACTTAATAAGCGGCTTCATTTTAAGTTTTTCAAACACCATGTGGTTCATCTCCTCATTATAATCGAACAAAAAATCCCATTTCTGATGATAAAAAGGCGCAAAAGCATCTTCATAAAACTCAAAATAAGCCGAACTTCGGTAAGAGGTTTGTATGCTTAACCAATGCAAACGCTGCCAGTTAAACTCATAGCTAACTTTAACATCCTTCATGGCCGTATGCACTTTAGCCCCCTTTACCACCGGAACAATAAGGTCTAATTTTCCGTTCGGAGAATGAATGGTTGCCCGGTTTCTGTAGGTTTGTTTCGGAAAATGTTCGTGTTTATCTATCAGCAAAGCTGTATCCGCATGCTGAATGGCAGAAAAATAAGCTAATGGCGGCAGATAAAAAGAAGAGAAAATGACGGCTTTATGCATGCTAAATTTTATGTTTGTACCAGCTTTTGCCAAAACTAAGTAATTATACCCCCATTGCCCAATAAAATTAGGAAGCTGCAATACCCATAATAAGAGCACATGATCTCTAGAATATTATTCATTATACCCTATACCCTGCTTTATCTCTTCTCTTTATTACCCTTTCGGGTGATCTATATCTTGTCAGACGGGCTGTATTATCTGCTTTACCATATCATTGGGTACCGGAAAGATACCGTCAGGAAAAACCTGTTAAATTCCTTTCCCAAAAAACCCTTAGCCGAGATCCAGCAAATAGAAAAAAAATACTTCCGCTTTTTAGCCGATAACCTTTTAGAGTCTTTTAAGATCATGGGTATGAGCGAAAAAAGCCTGAATAAAAGATTTAAACTTAAAAACCCTGAAGTTGTACAGCAGTATTTCGATCGCAACCAGGCCATTTTACTGGCTATGAGCCATTATGCCAATTGGGAATGGGCGGCACCGGGCTTAAACTCTCTGCTAAAAACCAAAATAATTATGGTTTACAAGCCCCTAACCAATAAAAATATGGAAAAACTGATCAATAATATCAGAACAAAATATGGCGGCTTAATGGTACCCATGAAACAAACCGTACGCACCATTACCGAACATCAGGGCCAAACCTATATGGCAGCCCTGGTGAGCGACCAAACTCCTTCACGACACGATAAAAACCATTTTATCACCTTCTTAAATCAGGCTACCTCTGTATTTCAGGGTTTAGAAAAAATTGGCAAGCTAACCGGCAACCCCATTGTTTACATGAATGTTAACCGCATAAAAAGAGGTTATTACGAGGCGGAATTCAAAGTATTATTTGAGAATCCGAAACAAACCGAAGAGTTTGAGATAACCGAAACCTATAACCGGGAGCTGGAAAATATCATTAAAGCCAAGCCAGAGTACTGGCTATGGTCGCACAAACGCTGGAAACACCAACCGCCCGCTCCCCATGAAAACTAATCCGAAAGTTGCCGTAGTTATTCTAAACTGGAATGGGCAAGCCTTGCTGGCGCAGTTTTTGCCGGCTTTGATGGCCAGCCCCTATCCTAATCTGGAGATCGTACTGGGCGACAATGCCTCCACAGATACTTCCGTTGATTTTGTACAGCAGCACTACTCTCAGATACGCATTATACAAAACGAAGAAAATTACGGCTTCGCCGGAGGTTATAACCGAATATTAAACCAGGTAGAGGCAGATTATTTTGTGTTATTAAATTCAGATGTGGAAGTGAAGGGCGATTGGATCAGTCCCCTGATCAGCTTAATGGAAAACAATCCGGCAATTGCTGCCGCACAACCTAAAATATTAAGCTACGGCGATAAAAATAGTTTCGAATATGCCGGTGCAGCCGGAGGATTTATCGATTATCTGGGCTATCCATTCTGCAGGGGCCGTATTTTCGATACCTTGGAACAAGACCATGGTCAATATAACCAGGCTTCAGAGATATTTTGGGCAAGTGGAGCTGCCTTATTCATCCGTAGAACAGCCTGGCTAGAAGCAGGCGGTTTTGATGAAGATTTCTTTGCCCATATGGAAGAAATAGATCTGTGCTGGCGATTGAAACAACTAGGGCATCAGGTTTGGTACTGCCCCGAAGCCTCGGTATACCATGTAGGCGGTGGAACCCTATCGGCCGAAAGCCCCCGGAAAACATTCCTCAATTTCCGTAATAATTTATTGATGATCAATAAAAACCATGATGCCATTACTGCTTTTTTTAAGGTATTGATCCGGTTTTTCATGGATTTCCTTTCCCTACTCAAGTTTATTACAGATGGCAAGCCGAAAAACGCCGCAGCCATAAGTAAGGCTCATGTAGATTTTCTGAAAAATTGCAGATCTAACGCCAAAAAAAGAGTAAAAGAAAAGATTGTATTTAATGCTAAGGGAATTTACCCGAAAAGTATTGTTTGGCAATACTTCATCAGCAAAAAGAAATACTTTAGCGAGCTAAAGCCTTTTTAAGCTAAAAAACTTTCTAAAGCCAGTCGGTAACTATCTAAACCAAATCCGCTAATTACTCCTTTGCAGTTTTTAGCCATGAGCGAAGTATGGCGGTATTCTTCGCGGGCGTGCACATTAGAAATATGCACTTCAACCACCGGTGATTTAATCGCAGCAACGGCATCGGCAATGGCAATAGAAGTATGGGTATAGGCTCCGGCGTTCATCACAATACCATCGGCGTTAAAGCCAATTTCATGTAAATAATTAATAATTTCGCCTTCTACATTACTCTGGAAATAAGAAATATCCAGAATGCTGTACTGGGCACGCAACTTTTCCAGATAAGAAGCAAAATCGCTTTCGCCGTAAACAGATTTTTCCCTTACGCCGAGTAAATTTAAATTTGGACCGTTAATGATGTGTATATTCATCGTTTCAAACATAAAATTTTAAATTGATAATTCCTTGAACTGGGCTTCATTACATACAGGTTTTAAAAGTTATTTACGTTTAGAGCGTGGTGTTTCGGCCAATACCCTGAGTTCTTATTTTCAGGATGTAGCTAAACTGGAAACGTTTATAAGAAGTGAAAAATCCAATAAAACCCTTAAGGAGATTGATATTCAGGATTTAAAAGAATTTATTGTTTGGGTAAACCTGCAAGGAATGAGTGCCAAATCTCAGGCCCGCACCCTTTCGGGTATTAAAGCATTTTTCAGGTATTTAATGCAGGAAGAACTTATTTCTGCCGACCCTTCTACCCTGCTGCAAAGCCCTAAACTGATGCGTAAACTGCCCGATACGCTAAGTTTACCAGAAATTAACAGCCTGATTGATGCCATAGACCTGTCTAAACCGGAAGGCATGCGAAATAAAGCCATTCTCGAAACACTATACGGCTGCGGACTAAGGGTATCTGAACTGGTAAATTTGCGAATTTCTAATTTGTTCCTAGAGCTGGATATGCTGAAAATTACCGGCAAAGGAAACAAAGAAAGGTTGGTACCCATAGGTTCATCGGCAGTAAAATATCTTAAAATATGGCTGCAGGAGGTGCGGGTGCATCTTAAAATTAAACCAGACCATCAGGATTTTTTGTTTTTAAACCGAAGAGGGGCTCCCCTTTCGAGGGTAATGGTTTTTATCATTATTAATGATCTGGCAGCTAACATTGGATTGAAAAAGAAGATCAGTCCGCATACTTTCAGACATTCTTTTGCTACGCATTTAATTGAAGGAGGTGCCGATTTACGTGCCGTACAGGAAATGCTGGGCCACGAGAGCATAACTACCACCGAGATTTATACCCACCTGGATAAAGATTACCTGCGGAGCACCATTCTGCAATACCACCCAAGAAGCTAGTATTAGGTTCAAAATCAAAATCTTAAAGTAAAAAGTCTAATGATTACACGCTGTACTTTAACCCTAATTTCTTACAACTTACAACCTATAACTTAAAAGCTTTAACCATCCGATCTCTGCCTAAAAAATCTTTCCTTAACTCTATGTTTTTAAAGCCTTTGTGATCAATTAACTCTACTGTTTGTTCACCTAAATACTCATTGATCTCAAAGAATAATAAGCCGCCCGGTTTTAAGTTTTTCAGAGCAAAATCAGCAATGCGCTCATAAAAGATCAAGGCATCATCATCGGGAACAAAAAGTGCCGTATGCGGTTCGAAAGCTAATACATTGCTACGCATTAAAGACTGCTCGGCCACCCTTACATAAGGCGGATTACTGACAATTACATCCAGTTTTTCGGCAAACAGATCATCCGAAGGGTTTAAAATATCTTGTTGAATGAACTGTATAGCGGTGCGGTTAGCTTCGGCATTCATTTTGGCCGTGGCCAAAGCGGTTTCAGAAATATCTAAAGCAAATATTTTAGCTTGTGGTAATTGATGTTTTAAAGCAATGGGAATGCAGCCGCTGCCGGTGCCAATATCTAATAAGGCAACTTCACCATCGCTGGGTAGGCTATCCAATATCCATTGCACCAATTCTTCGGTTTCGGGCCTCGGAATTAATACGGATGGGTTTACCTTGAAGCGCAAACCAAAGAACTCGGTCTCTCCTAAAATATATTGAATGGGCTTGCCGCTTTGCAATACTATTAAAATGGCTTTCATTTTTTCATCCCGCGAAAGCGGAATCTCTTCCTGTTTATTTAGCAAATAATGCGCTTTGCCCCATCCCGTTACCTGCTTTACCATTAAAAAGAAGATATTTTTCGCCTCTGCTTCTTCATAAAGCGCAGCCAGCTCGGCAATAAAGTCTTTTTCTAATTGAGCCCAGTTCATATTTGCAAAGTAAATAAAATAAAGGCGCAAAAATGCATCGGCTTTATTGCCCAAAAACCATTCAAAATGCATTAATTTGTGGCATGAGTACGGACGAACTTTATATGCAGCGATGTATAGACCTGGCCCGCCTAGGCCTGGCATCGGTAAGTCCGAACCCTATGGTTGGTGCGGTGGTGGTGGCCAATGGCCAGATTATCGGCGAGGGTTATCATCAAAAATATGGCGAAGTGCATGCAGAGGTAAATGCCATCAACTCTGTTTTTGCTCAACATGCCGATGCGGCCGAAATCTTAAAAACAGCCACAATATACGTTAGTTTGGAACCTTGCGCTCATTTTGGCAAAACGCCGCCCTGTTCTGATTTGATTATTAAACACCAGCTTAAAAAGGTGGTTATTGGCTGCCGCGATGCTTTTGCCGAAGTAAACGGAAAAGGTATTTCCAAATTACAGGCGGCCGGCATAGAGGTAAAAGAAGGTGTTTTAGAAGCTAAATGCTTAGATCTGAACAAACGTTTTTTTACCCGGATAGGCAAACAAAGACCCTATATTATTCTGAAATGGGCACACACTGCCGATGGCTTTTTTGCACCCGAAGAAAATGAACAAAAATGGATCAGTTCTTTGGCGGCAAAGCAATTAAGCCACCAATGGCGTAGCGAAGAAGATGCTATTTTGGTGGGCTACCGAACGGCTTTAACAGATAATCCGGAGTTAAATATCAGGGAATGGAGCGGTAAAAATCCTAAAAGAATAGTTGTAGACCGTAATTTAAGTCTGCCTGCCGATCTGCACCTTTTTGACCAAAGTCAGGAAACGATGGTTTTTAACGCACTAAAGACCTACCGGGATGGCCGTATTCAATACCTGGAATTAGAAAATTTCGACACTTTATTACCTCAGTCTATTGCCTATCAGTTGTATTTGCTGGATGTGCAATCCTTAATTGTTGAAGGCGGCGCTCAAACCCTCGAATCATTTATCCGGGCCGGATTATGGGACGAAGCCCGGGTATTTACCAGCGCTCAAAACTGGCATTCGGGCATCAAAGCCCCCGAATTAGGCTTAAGTCCGGCATGCGAACGCCAGGTAGATACCGATACTTTAAAAATTTATTATAACCTATGATATTTAACTTTTTAAGCATTTTTTGCAGTGTTTGTGTGTCTGTTTTGCTAAAAGTGGCTAAACGCTATGAAGTAAACATTAACCAAGCCATTGCCTTTAATTATGCCATTGCTGCTTTATTGTGCGCCTATTTCTTTACTCCCGATTTTAGCCGGGTAAAAGAAGCCCCAATGGGCATTTATCTGCTGCTGGGCCTGCTGCTGCCAGCTATATTTGTGATCATGGCCCGTTCGGTAAAGCATACCGGCATTGTAATTACCGATATTGCCCAGCGTTTATCACTATTGATCCCGCTTTTAGCGGCTTTTTTACTTTTTAAAGAGGAATTTTCCTTCATTAAACTGGGAATTATTGCTTTGGGCTTATTTGCAGTAATTTGCGCTATTCCCTGGCAAAAAAACGAGCAAAAAGGCTCCAATTCCTGGTTATTTCCTCTAGGTGTTTTTCTCGGCTTTGGCTTAATTGATGTTTTATTTAAGCAGATAGCCGTATTCAAAGCCGTTCCGTTCACCACATCGCTATTGCTGGTATTTTTATTCGCTCTGGGCTTATCTATGTTGGTTTTATTTTATTTCCTAGTGTTTAAAGGCATGAGGTTATCAGTCAAAAATACTGGTTTTGGACTGGTACTGGGCGTATTTAACTTCGGGAACATCATATTCTATCTCAAAGCCCACCAAGCGCTCAACAATCATCCTTCTATGGTGTTCACTTCTATGAATATTGGCGTTATTGCTGTGGGTTCGCTAGTTGGTCTGCTGGTCTTTAAAGAAAAATTAAGCAAGCTGAATTATCTGGGCATTGCTTTAGCCCTGGTCGCTATTCTACTCATTTATTTGCTTTAATGCTGTTTAACGACACTTATAGAACCATTTCAGCTCCTGCCGAGGGAATCTTTAGAGATCGCGGTAGCAAATTCATTGGTTATGCCTACCCCATACGGTCTGAAGAAGAAGTTAAGACCTTGGTGCAGCAGTTAAAAGCCGAACATCCCAAAGCCCGGCACCATTGCTGGGCCCTGCGCTTAAGTCCAGACCGGTCTGTATTTCGCATTAACGATGATGGGGAACCTTCAGGAACTGCCGGTCGGCCCATTTTAAATACGCTGCTTTCGCAGGATATCACCCAAGTTTTAGTGGTAGTAGTACGTTATTTTGGTGGCACCCTGCTGGGCGTTCCGGGTTTAATAAATGCTTATAAAACTGCAGCACAAGAAGCCCTATCGGCTGCTCAAATCATTGAAAAAACCATCAATGATCAATATTTGCTCCAATTCGAGTACCTGCAGATGAACGAGGTGATGAAACTGATCAAAGACAAAAATCTGAACATCATCAGTCAGCAAATGGATAATTCCTGCGAAATAACTATCGAGATTAGAAAGACCGACGTTGCGCAAATCATCGATCAATTAGAAAAATTTCCTAATTTGAACACACAATACCTCAAAACCTTATGAAAACGATTGCCGAAACTGATCTGATATTGAATGCCGATGGAAGTGTATATCATTTAAACCTGCTTCCGGAAGATCTGGCACCAACCGTTATTACCGTTGGCGACCCCGATCGAGTGGGCGAAGTCAGCAAACATTTCGACCGTTTGGAACTTAAAAAAGGTAAGCGGGAATTCATTACGCATACGGGTTATGTTGGCCAAAAACGAATCAGCGTAATTTCTACCGGCATAGGCACCGATAATATAGACATTGTGTTAAACGAACTGGATGCCTTAGCCAATATCGATTTTGCTACCCGCAAGGTACGGGCAGATTTAACCAGCCTGGAGATCATCCGCATAGGCACTTCGGGTTCCATACAGGCCGATATTCACATAGATAGCATCCTGGTTTCGGAATACGCACTGGGTCTGGACGCTTTAATGGCTTATTATCAATACCCCTATTTACCCCAAGAACAGGTTTTGCTGCAGGCCATGCAATATCAAATGGAGGCATTAAACAATTTAAAACCTTATTTAGCTTCCGCTGATGAGGGTTTAATCAAGCGTATTGGCAAGGGGCTAAAAAAAGGAATTACCATTACTGCACCTGGTTTCTATGCCCCGCAGGGCCGTGAATTAAGATACCAACATGCGGTTCCTGGGTTGATAGCACAATTAAACAGCTTTAGCCATGATACTTATCAAATAACCAATTTAGAGATGGAAACTGCCGGTATTTATGCGCTGGCAAAAGTATTAGGGCATCGGGCCTTATCGGTAAATGCCATTTTAGCCAGCCGGGTAAAGTTCGAGTTTAGCAAAAACCCTCAAAAGATCGTAGATCAGGCTATTGAATTGGTGTTAGAAAGAATTTAGTTTATCGGTCATCTTGAGCTTGTCGAAAGATGTTCACCCTTCGACAGGCTCAGGGTGACGGGCTCTCTCTGAAGGAGTCCTTGGGACAGGGT
>JBJTNQ010000118.1:0-67770 GCA_046074105.1 Sphingobacteriaceae bacterium
CGCTCTTCCGATCTCTTGTAGTCGTGCCACCACTATACTCTAAAACTATTTCTTAGGCTCCACTTCCGAAAAATCAACCCCGCACTTACAATTCGTTCCACAACTTGTTTTCGCATTAAAACTGCGATAAATTAAACGGCCCACATAAAATAAAGCGGCGGCAAAGAGTGTAATCAGTATTATTTCCTGAATTCCCATAACACTACAAAATTAAGCTTTTCCCAGCCCAAAAATGTCATTATCGCTTCAAAATCAGGGTCTGCTGAATATTACGGTTTTAAAACCTTACCTTTGCGAAAATTTTTCTTTAACACTAATTCATGCAAAAAGTACGCAACATCGCCATCATTGCCCACGTTGACCACGGTAAAACTACCTTGGTTGATAAAATTTTACATTCTTGTTCTATTTTTCGTGACAACGAACAAACAGGCGATCTCATATTAGATAACAACGATTTAGAGCGTGAGCGTGGTATCACCATCGTTTCTAAAAACGTATCAGTACAATATAAAGATGTTAAAATTAACATCATCGATACCCCTGGTCACGCCGATTTTGGCGGTGAAGTAGAACGGGTATTAAAAATGGCCGATGGAGTGCTTTTACTTTGCGATGCCTTTGAAGGCGCCATGCCACAAACCCGTTTCGTAACGCAAAAAGCTTTGGCCTTAGGTTTGAAACCTATTGTAGTAGTTAATAAAGTAGATAAAGAGAATTGCCGTCCAGAAGAAGTTTACGAGCAGATCTTCGAGCTATTCTTTAACCTGGAAGCCACCGAAGATCAGTTGGATTTCCCGGTAATTTATGGATCCTCTAAACAAGGATGGATGAGTACCGATTGGAAAAAACCAACCACCGATATTTTTGCCTTATTAGATGCCGTGGTAGCCAACATTCCGCCGGCACCCATGAATGAAGGTACCCTGCAAATGCAGATCACCTCTTTAGATTATTCTTCTTTCGTAGGTCGTATTGCCATTGGCCGTGTACACCGCGGAACCATTAAAGAAAACCAGCCCATCACCTTGATCAAACGTGACGGTAAAGTGGTTAAATCAAGAGTAAAAGAATTGTATACTTTCGAGGGTTTAGGAAAAGTTAAAACCTCCGAAGTTAGCTCAGGAGATATTTGCGCCGTAGTAGGTATTGATGGTTTTGATATTGGCGATACCATTGCTGATTTTGATGCACCAGAACAATTACCTGTTATCAGCATTGATGAGCCAACAATGAACATGTTGTTTACCATTAACAACTCTCCGTTCTTTGGTAAAGAGGGTAAATTGGTTACTTCACAGCGTATTAAAGAACGTTTAATTAAAGAAACCGAGAAAAACCTGGCTTTAAAAGTGGTAGATACCCCATCGCCAGATTCTTGGTTGGTTTACGGACGTGGAATTCTCCATTTGTCGGTATTAATTGAAACCATGCGTCGCGAAGGTTACGAAATACAAGTAGGCCAGCCGCAGGTAATCATTAAAGAAATTGATGGTAAGAAATGTGAGCCTATCGAAACCTTAATTGTAGATGTACCAGGCGACGTTTCAGGAAAAGTAATCGAATTGGTAACCCAGCGTAAAGGCGAGTTATTAATTATGGAGCCTAAAGGCGATTTACAGCATTTAGAATTCGAAATCCCATCTCGTGGAATTATCGGTTTACGTAATAATGTGCTTACGGCTACCGCCGGAGAAGCCATTATGGCGCACCGTTTTAAAGCTTACGAACCATGGAAAGGCCCAATACCCGGCCGCTCAAATGGTGTGTTAGTTTCTATGGAAAAAGGAATGACTACGGCTTATTCTATTGATAAATTACAGGACAGGGGCCGTTTCTTTGTAGATCCGGGTGTAGATGTTTACGAAGGCCAGATTATGGGCGAGCATATTCGCGATAACGACTTGGTAGTAAACGTGGTAAAAGGTAAAGCCTTAACCAACATGCGTGCCTCCGGAAGCGATGATAACGTACGTATTGCTCCGGCCATTAAATTCTCTTTAGAGGAAGCCATGGAATATATTCAGGCCGATGAATACATTGAAGTAACGCCGGCCAGCATGCGCTTACGTAAGATCTATTTAACTGAGAACGAACGTAAGATCAACGCAAAGAAATTTGCGAACTAATCTGAACAATTAATTAGACAACACAGCGCTCTTCGATAATCGGAGAGCGCTGTTTTTTTATACATTTGTTTTCCATGAAGATCCCCTCCATTCCAGGTTTCGACGAGCAGGCTTTCGAAAAGTATTTTAAGAATACCGGCTGGCTGCTGTTCGGCAAAATATTAAGCCTGGTGGTTGGCTTTCTCATCGCCCGCTATTTAGGCCCCTATGCTTTTGGCGATCTAAGCTTTGCCGATGCCTTCGCTGCTTTATTTGCCGCCGTGGGCACGCTGGGATTAGACAGTTTCATTATCCGCGAAATTATACAGCAGCCCCATCAACGGGATGAGATTCTGGGAACCTCGCTGGGCCTGCGTTTAGGAGCCAATATAGTGCTCATTCCGCTAACCGTACTGGTTTATTTGCTATTTCATCATTTTAGTGGAAATCAAACCAGCCCATCATTGGCCATTCTGGTGAGTTTGTGTGCCAGCGCCTCCCTTTTTAAGTCATTTAATATTATCGATTCCTATTTTCAGTCGCAGGTAGCTTCTAAATTTGTCGTGCAGGTGCAGAACATCTGCCTCCTACTGTCTGCCGCACTAAAAATAGCCTTAGTATATACTCATGCTCCGGTAATCAATTTTGCCTGGGCCTTAGTTTTCGATAGCGCCATTCTGGCTTTAGGCTTGCTCCTCATTTATAAAAAGCAAGAGCTACATTTCCGTACCTGGACCTTTAACTGGGCCAGAGCAAAATCTTTACTCAGCCAGTCGTGGCCATTAATCTTAACTGCCGTGATGATTTCCATTTACATGAAGATCGATCAGGTAATGTTAAAGTCGCTGGGAAGCCGTCAGGTAGGAATATATAGTGCCGCTGCCCGCATCAGCGAATCTTGGTATTTCATTCCGGTGGCTATTGTTACTTCTGTATTTCCGGCCATTATTCATGCCCGAAAAACCGATATAGCACGTTACCAAAAACGCCTCCAAAATCTATATGATCTGCTGGTAGGCATCAGCATACCGGTAGCCATACTCATTAGTTTAAGTGCCAATACTTTAATCAGCATATTATATGGCGATGCTTACGAAGGAGCGGGCATACTGTTATCTATACATATTTGGTCCGGAATTTTTGTGTTTCTGGGCAGTGCCAGCAGCCAGTATTTATTGGCCGAAGGCTTTACCATGGTTTCCTTTAGCCGAACCGCTTTTGGCGCCCTGATCAATGTATTGCTAAACCTTTGGCTCATTCCAAACTATGGTGCCTGGGGTGCTTCTGTGGCTACACTCATTGCTTATGCGGCCTCCACTTTCTTTATTTTATTTATTCCGCATACCCGAAAACAAGGGTTATTGATGCTGAAATCCTTATTTTTAATCTCTATTATTCAAAAAATATTTAAAATTGAAAGCTAAACTTCCCTTATGGAGCTTGCTGCAGCCTGCCAAGCTTAAAGCTTTATTATCTTTTGGTATTAAAGGATACCTGGCTGATATTGGCTGGATCAGGTCTTTTGATAGCCGTTCGCCGGTAGATGCCCACGGAGAAGCCCTGCCCTGGGTAACTTATTCTTTTATCGATTTTATTAAATCCCGTATCAGTAATCAGCACCTTATTTTTGAGTTTGGCTCTGGTAATTCGACCATTTTTTACGCAAAAAAAGCTAAACAGGTGGTTTCCGTGGAACACGATAAAGCCTGGTTCGACAAAATAAAGTCTGCTTCTCCCGCGAATGCGGAAATGATATTCAGCGAACTGGAAACCAATGGCGCCTATAGCCAAATGCCGCTAAGCACCGGCAACAAATATCATATCATTATTGTTGATGGCCGCGATCGGGTGAATTGCAGTATCAATGCCCTGCCTGCTTTAACCGATGATGGCGTTTTAGTTTTAGACGATTCGGAACGCGAATTTTATCAGCCCGCCATCGATTTTATGAAAAAATCTGGATTTAAAGAACTGGCCTTTAGCGGTATCTCACCGGGTTTGTTCTATTATAAAACCACTTCGGTTTTTTATCGTAACCAAAACTGTTTAGGTATTTAATATGGAAGAAAAGTTCATCAGCAGCGGTGTAAAAGCGGCATACGACGAATATTACCAGTCGCATGATGAGCAATGGCGCCTACTAGGTGCACGGTATAAAGCCGAGCATATTGCAGCGGTTTGCCAGGGGCATAGTTTTCAGAAAGTGCTGGAAGTAGGCGCTGGCGATGGTAGCATTCTGCATTTCTTGGATCAGTGGAACTTTGCGCCCGAATTGCATGCCCTCGAGATCTCTAAAAGCGGGGTGGAGCATATTCAGGCAAAAAATATCCATTCGCTAAAATCGGTGCAGGAGTTTGATGGTTATCACATCCCTTTTCCAGATGACAGTTTCGACCTGGTAATTTTAGCACACGTTTTAGAACATGTGGAGCACGAGCGATTGCTGCTTCGCGAAATAAAACGAGTATCTAAATTTCAGGTAATTGAAGTGCCAAAAGATTACCGTTTTGGGGTAGACCTCCGCATGAAGCATTTCCTCGATTACGGCCACATTAATATGTATACGCCTACTTCCTTGCGATTTTTATTGCAGTCTGAAGGGTTTAAAATACTGGCCGATCTTAATTCGCTCATCCATCCGGAAGTAACCCGTTTCAACACTTTTATCAATCAGAAAAAACCGAATAGCTGGTTTAATCGTTTCAGAATAAGTTTGGAATACGGTATAAAGAAATTATGGTCTGTTTGGGGCGGAAAAAAGCAAGAAGAAAAGCTGGCCAATGCCTATACGGTATTAAGCACTAAAGAAACCAATTTGCAGATATTTTAAGATGCAGAAATTTGCCCCCATTGCGCTATTTGTTTACAATCGTCCGGAACATACCCGCCGTACCCTGCAGTTTTTGAAACAAAACCAACTGGCGGCCGAATCTCGTTTATTTATCTTTTCTGACGGCCCTAAAAATGCCGCACAGCAGGAAAATGTAAATGCGGTGAGGGAGTTAATACGCAAAGCGGATGGGTTTAAAACCATAGAGATTATAGAGCGTGAAGCGAATTTGGGTTTAGCCAATTCCATTATCAGCGGCGTAAGCCAGCTAATGGATGAATATGGCCGGGTAATTGTTTTTGAAGACGACCTGATTACCTCGCCCTATACTTTGCGTTATTTTAACGAAGCCCTTACACATTACGAAAACGAAGAAAGCGTAATGCATGTTGGGGCCTATATGTACCCACTGCCTTTAGAAGAAGCAGAACAATTGCCCGAAACTTTCTTTTTTAGGGCAGCCACCAGCTGGGGATGGGCCACCTGGGGCAGAGCCTGGAAACATTTTAATCCGGATGTAAACGACCTAATCCGTCAGTTTAGTGAAGAGCAAAAGCATCAGTTTGCCATAGAAGGCACCATGAATTTCTGGAAACAGATGAAGGAACTAAAATGGGGCCGCAACAATTCGTGGGCCATACGCTGGTATGCTTCTATCTTTTTAAGAGGAGGCTTAACCCTTAATCCTGCACAGTCATTGGTTAGCAATATTGGCCACGATGGCAGCGGCGTACATTCTGGCATAAACGAAATTTATAATGTAAGTATTCATCCGAAGCCTGTTACCACCTATCCGGAAGTACTGGCAGAAAATGAATCAGCCTATCAATCCATTAAAAATTTCCTAAAAAACAGAAAAGGTAGTTTGTGGCAGCGGGTATTGCGTTACGCTAAACAACTGTTAAGAGCCTAAACTTTCTGCGCCTCCAGAATAATGTAAGGAGAAAGCGCCTTCGATTCGAAAGGGAAAATTTTATTCCAAACCTTGCCTACAAACCAAATGGCCTGAATGAAGGCTCTTACAGCAGCCGATTTCTTCTTCCGGTTTTCGAGCCAAATGCTGTAACCGCCAAAATAGCTGGTCTTGATGTTTTTAAGGCCTAAATCCTGAGCAATGCCCTTTAGAAGGGTCAGATTCATGCTCTGGATATGGTGTTTACTGTAATTCTCTGGGTCGAACGTTCGCTGAACCCATCCATTAACCCCACGAAAATTTGGTAAAGTAATGAATAAAGTCCCACCGGGTTTTAAAAAATTTAGGTGTCTTTCAATAATATCTTTAGTGTCTGCAAAATGTTCGATCAGTCCAAAAGAAGAGACCAGGTCAAATTCCGCTTTCGCGGGATAAGTGAACAAATCGGCTTCAATTACCTGGATGTCATTGGGTGCCAGCCCGTTCTTAGCCAGCAATTCATCAATCAGTTGCTGATGAATGAAATAATCGAATAAGGTAACGTCTAAACCCAGGTGCTTTTTTAAAAACACCGAATAATAACCCGGAAATCCACCCAGTTCAATGGCCGATTGATAACCTCGTTCCTGCACCAACTCGCCCAAACGCTTACCGAAAACATAGTCGGCCTCAATATTAAATATCAGGTCCTCTTTCGATTCCCAAAAAGCGGCCCAAAAGTTCCGGTCTGTTAATTTCTGATCCATTAAAATTGCTTAATTATTTTAGCCGGATTGCCTGCTACCACACAATTGGCCGGTATACTTTTTACCACTACCGCTCCGGCACCAATAATGGCATTATCGCCAATGCTGATATCGCCAATAATCACTACATTGGCGCCAATATCTACCCGGTTACCAATAACCGGGCAGGCGCTAAACCCGCCATCGGCAGTTTTTTTATGCCCAATGGTGGTACTATTTCTTAAAATACAATGTTCGCCCAAAACTACGCCTTGGTTAAGCACCAAAGCCTGGCCATGATAAATGACCAATCCTTTGCCGGCTTTTAATTTTCGCGGCAGCTCAATGCCCAATATCCATTCTACCACCACATGATAAAAGCCAAGGTAAATGCATAGCACCAGAGCAATAATAATATGCCGGTTGGCCAATTGTGCCAGGCGGAACATGGCCAATACCAATTGGGCTTTAAGGTTACCTTTATTATATTTCCAATCCTGGAATACACTCATAATTGTAAAATGACAGGTGCCGATGATTAAGCCAGCAAATATACATGCATATTAAGTAAATTGCTTGCCGAAATTCGATTGATTGAGAAGAATGAACATTACCCTGATTAATACTTCTGATACCGGTGGCGGTGCCCCCCTGGCCTGCAGAAGATTAATGGATGCTTTACATGCCAGCCAGGCAGACGCTAAAATGCTTGTTCAGCAGAAAAAATCTGCTGATAAGGCTGTTTTTGGGTTATTTAAGGGCTGGCTGGGTAAAGTACGGGCGGAGTTGAATTTCTTGGGAGAACGTTTACCGTTTATGTTTTTTCAGGAAAAGGATAAAACTGTACGATTCGCTTTTTCTGAAGCCAACTTTGGAGCCAATATTAGTAAAAACCCGCTGGTGCAGCAGGCAGATATCTTGCACCTGCACTGGACCAATCGTGGATTTCTATCTATCGAAAACCTGAAACAATTATTCAGTTTAGGCAAACCCATAGTCTGGACCCTGCACGATATGTGGACCTTTACCGGCGGCTGTCATTATACCGGCGGCTGTACTCATTTTGAGCAAAACTGTGGTAATTGTCCTATTTTAAGCAATCCATCGGTAAATGATCTGTCTAAAAAAGGCTGGCTGAAAAAACAAGAGCTTTATCAGCAGGCAGGCAATCTGCATTTGGTTACCTGCAGCAATTGGCTGGCCGGAATGGCAAAAACCAGTTCTTTGCTGGCCAATTTCCCTGTTCAGGCAATTCCTAACCCCATAGATATTGATTTTTATGAGGCAAAAGATAAAAATACGGCCCGCAAAAAATGGGGAATAGCTACCGATGCTCCAATTTTATTATTTGGCGCCGCTAATATTAACGATAAGCGAAAGGGCCTGACCTATCTGCTGCAAGCGCTGGCTCATTATAAAACTCATTTTGGCGATGAGTTGCAAGTGGTGATGTTTGGTAAAAACACGTCGTTTAATACAGAGGAGATCCCTTTTAAGGTGCACAGTCTGCCGCTCATTACTTCGCAAGAAGAACTGGTTGAACTGTATAGCCTGGCCGATGTATTTGTTCAGCCTTCGCTGGAAGATAATTTACCAAACATGGTGATGGAATCTTTAGCTTGTGCTACGCCGGTGGTGGCTTTTAATACCGGAGGCTTGCCCGATTTGGTCGACCATCAGCAGAATGGCTATCTGGCCGATTTCCAATCGGCAGATGATCTTGCTGCGGGCATACATTGGGTATTGTCTCATCCCGATAGGGCTGTTTTACAGGCCAATGCCCGCCAAAAAGTAGTCACACATTTTAATCCGGCCACAGTGGCCGATCAATACCTGTCACTTTACCGCTCTTTATTACCTGGCCATGAATAAACCCCGCTTAAGTGTTGTCACGGTAGTGTATAATAATGCTCCCGATTTGGAGCGTACCATGCTTTCGGTGCTTGGCCAAACCTACCCTAATATTGAATACCTGCTTATTGATGGTGGTTCTACAGATGGTACTTTAGCTATTATTAAAAAATACGAAAGCCGCCTGGCTAAATGGATCTCTGAGAAAGATGCCGGTATTTACGACGCCATGAATAAAGGCTTGGCTTTAGCCACCGGAGATTATGTGCTATTTATGAATTCGGGCGATGAGATCTACGCACCCCATACCGTTGAAAAAGTTTTCGCTTCCGCGGATGCGGCGGACATTTATTATGGTGAAACGGAGATGTTCAACGAGGCTTGGCAAAGCTTGGGCCGCCGCCGACACCAGGCACCAGAAACATTTAACTGGAAAAGTTTCCGTTTCGGGATGAATATCAGCCACCAGGCTATTTATATTAAAAGAAGTCTGGTTGAACCCTACGATCTGCACTATCAATTAAGTGCAGATATCGACTGGATCATTAGAGCAGCTAAAAAAGCAAAAAAGATAGTAAGGGTTGAAGGTTATTTGGCTAAATATCTGGTGGGCGGCATGTCTAAAAAAAGACATCGCCAAAGTTTAAAAGAACGCTTCCTAATCTTTAGCAAGCATTACGGTTTTATTCCGAACCTATTCAACCATTTGTTTATTGCCTTCAATTTGGCTTCCTATTACTTGCGCCACCGCAGAACGAACGATTAATTTGTCATTCTGCCCCGAGGGGCAGAATGACAAATGGGTATTCAAAACCAGTTGCTCTTTTTTAATCTGGCAATGCTATTGAAACGGATTATTTTAAGTTCGCTTACTTATCAGAAAGGGTTGTAAATGAGATATCGTTTCCGTAAGATGTTCCGTTACTATTAGTAGCATAGGCCCGAACATGGTAAACAGCCAGGCTGTTTAAACTAGCCATATTGCTGGTAAAGCTACCTGTAGTAGTTCCATCGGCGGTATGACTGTCTGCAATAGTCGGGTTTGGATTATTACTCCAGCAAATTCCGCTTGCAGTTATTGGCGAACCGCCATCACTGGTGATATCGCCACCCGAAGTTGCAGAATCAAAAGTAATATTAGTTACTGCTGTTGTTGTTAAAACTGGTACAGGTACGGTAATTTCTTTATCCCTTTTGCAAGATGCGATGATGCTCATTATAAAAGCCCCACCAAGGATTAAAATGCGAATAGATTTCATGTGATTTTTCATATCAATAATGTTTTACATAAGTACTAGCAAGTTTAATGCAATAAAGGAGTACAAAAGCTAATTTTCAGACAGATGGTAATAAATTGAGGATAAGTGATCTGGAATTGCAGATGAATGGTTGTTTAACATTTTTTATTCTAAAATGTACTCCTTGGGCACAAAAAAAGCCCTGAAAAACATTTCAGGGCTTTGGAGTTTATGACTCGGAAAGCGATTATGCTTCTTCTTTTTTAATCCCGCGATAAGCGGCAAAACTTAAACTTGCAATAAGCAAGATTGAAGCAATTAGTGAAATATATTCTCCTACATAATACGAAACCGGTTCGAACTTAAATTCCAACTTGTGGTTTCCGCCTGGCAGGGCAGCAGCACGTAAAATATAGTTGGCTCTGAAATAAGGAATTTCTTCGCCATCTACATAAGCTTTCCAGCCTTTATCGTACCATATTTCAGAAAATACCGCTACCATATCTTTTCCGGTAGAGTATTCATAGGTTAGGTGATCTGGGCGATAATTACTTAGTTTAATCATCCCGTTAGGGTCAAATCCTACTTTTTTATCATCAATTAAGGATTTAAATTCATCGCCTACAAAAGCTTCTGCTCTTGGGTTAAAACTACTGATGGCGGTCATTTCCTCATCGGCATCTTTTACAAAAGTAACCTTAGGTACAAACCATACGTTTCCGCAGGCTGAAGCACGGTTCTGCATTTTTTGCGACTTGCTCTGCGGGTCGTTAATGATGACGTATTTGGTATTGAGCATATCCAGTACATCTTCATTTATGGAGCCATTAAATTGCTTATCGATTACTTCCTGATAGCGCTTCAATTTTGCCGCATGGTATCCGCCCACAGTTTTATGAAAATACGAGGCGGTTGCGCTAGAAAAAGTTGGGATAGTTAGGTCTAAAACACGATAATCGGTGCTCGGATCCCTCAGGATAAACTGATCGACCTCCCGTTGCTGGAATTGCTGTGCTAAAGCAGAAGGGTCTACAAAATTATCATTGTTAAGGTAACGGCGGTCTACGCCCCATAGATCTACTAAAATGGCGATGGCTAAAAATACAGATGCCAGGGTAATATTAAGTTTTCTTTTTAAGATGGCCCATACCAATGCAACGGCTATTAAAACAAACACGAGCGATCTTAAAGCATCTGCCTGAGCTAGGTCTATACGATCTTTAACCAAGGCTTGAGCAATAGTTTCGGCAAAATTTCGATCACCACCGGTTACCTGTGCCAGCTGATCTACTAAAGCACCATGAGTAGACGATTTGAAACTAAAAAACGCATCGGGAATAGCA
Source organism: Sphingobacteriaceae bacterium (assembly GCA_046074105.1). GTDB lineage: Bacteria > Bacteroidota > Bacteroidia > Sphingobacteriales > Sphingobacteriaceae > JAIPAN01. The sequence continues at coordinate 11,009 of JBJTNQ010000118.1, forward strand.
CTGAATACTACTAATAGCCAAATCATTCCGAAGGCGGTATATTTAAATTTCTGGAATAATTTCTTGGCATCCTGCTGGCTTTCGCTTAATTCTTGAACGGTTAAAATGGCTAACAGCGGGAATAAAAATCCGGCAATGACCAGTATTGATTCTACTGCCCGGAACTTATTGTACATCGGGAAGTAATTAAAGAATACATCGGAAATTAAAGGCCAGTTTTTACCAAATGATAAAAGTAGACTTAAAAGGGTGGCCGAAAGGATCCACCATTTCATACGTCCAGGAACGATGAACAAGCCTAAAATAAACAGGAAACAGATAATGGCTCCGAAATAGAATGGCCCTGAGGTGAAAGGTTTTTCGCCCCAATAAGTGGGTAATTGCTTGGCAAAACCAACAGCTTGATCGGCTGGAACGCCTTTTTCTGAAAGTACTTTGGCTACTGCCGAGGTTTCGTCTAAAGAAGAAACCCCACCGCCACCGTAAAAATTAGGTATCAGAAAAGTGATGTTTTCGCCCACACCTTGGCTCCATTGGTAAGCGTATTCCTTATCCAGTCCGTTGCTGGGCTCGGCGCTAATACGGCTTAGGTTAGATTTTCCACGGATAGACTCTTTGCCATATTCGTAGGTGGTCCACAGCATGGCTGCATTAACTGCTACCGCGATAAGCAAAGCCGCAACTAAATAGCCCGCCGGGCGATATAATTCTTTTAAAGTTTTGTTTTTGTAGGCATGATAAATTTCTATGCCGATGAAAATTAATAAAGCGATGAACAGATAATAGGTCATTTGGATGTGGTTAGACCGTATTTCTAGAGCCAGGGCAATGGCGGTAAGGGCCGCACCAGTTAATAATCTTCCGCGAAGCGTTAGTATAATACCGGCTAAAATGGGCGCAAAGAAAGCAATAGCCAGAGCTTTATTGCTGTGTCCTGCCTCAATAATGATAAAATTATAAGATGAAAAAGCAAAGGCAATGGCTCCTGCTGCAGCCAGCCAGGGCTTAATTCTTAGCACAGAGAATAAAAGGTAGGCACCCAATAAATACAATAGAACGGTATCGATAGGGTTAGGAAATATGCTTTTAAAGAACGAAATAACGTAAGTGGTAATATTGTACGGATATTGTACCCAGATCTGATAAGAAGGCATTCCGCCAAACATAGAATTGGTCCAAAGCGGCGCTTTGCCGTCTATGGCCTTATAATCCATAATTTCTTTTTGCATGGCTTTTGCCTGCAAAACATCGTTTTGAATTAAGGCTTTACCCTGAATAGCCGGACTGAAATAGACCAGGCAAAGGGCAATAAATAGGCCTATAATGATTAAATGGGTGGAATTGCGTTTAAACCAATTATTCATGCTTTTCTGTTTTATGAATTCCAAAAATAGAAAAAAGCAGGATAGTACGGTCTTTTTCAGTTTGTGTTTATTGCAGACCGCAGTTTAGCCCCCAAGCCGTGAAGTACTGGATTTATTTAATTTCCTCGAAATCTACAAATTCACCTGCCTGATCGGTATTTTTGGTTTTTTTGCCTTTCGGCGGAACGTGATCTACATGGATGGTACCTTCCTTGTACTGTGGCTTTGCCTGAGTTTGCTGCGCCTGATTTTGAACTTTTTTGATCAATTGCCTGAAAACTACCGGTAGTAATAAACGGAAGAGGATGCGAAGAGTCCAAAGTATCAGGAAGAAATAGAGTATAAATTTTATAAGTCCCATGGGTTAAGGAAATCTGCTCTGCAAATGTAGACGAATTTTAGACAGGTATGTTTCAATCGCTTAAAATTAGTCTTCTTCAATAATTTCAATTACCCGGCCCACCTGCCCGTCTTCTAAACGAACTTTAATGCCCCGGGAATGGTAAGGGGCGCTGGTAAGCAATTTTTCTACAATTCCCCGGGTACGGTTGCCGCTTCGCTGGTCTTTTTTGAGAATTACATCTACTTCTAACCCGGGATAAATATCATTTCTATTTTGGCCGTTCATACTCCTTATTTCTCATTCAAAATTTTCTCTAGGGCAAACATTTCATCACGCAATCTGGCGGCCAATAAAAAGTCCATTTCTTTAGAAGCGGCAGCCATTTCTTTTTTCGTCTTATCAATGGCTTTTTGCAGTTCGGGCTTGCTCATGTACTGTACAATAGGATCGGCAGCAATGCTGGCGGCAAAATCTTGTTCTACATAAGCTTTAGGTGCACCGCCCTTAAAGTCCATAACCGAAGTCTGCTCCAGGATAGATTCTTTAGACTTTCCAACCGTTTTTGGCGTAATGCCATGTTTCTGGTTGTAAGCTATTTGTTTTTCCCGGCGGCGGTTGGTCTCGTCTATGGTAATGCGCATGCTTTTGGTAATATTATCGGCATACATAATTACCCGGCCACGGTCGTTACGGGCCGCCCGGCCAATGGTTTGAATTAAGGAGCGTTCCGAACGCAAAAAGCCTTCTTTATCGGCATCTAAAATAGCCACCAGCGAAACCTCAGGTAAGTCTAAGCCCTCTCTAAGCAAGTTAATTCCTACCAGCACATCAAATTCGCCCAGGCGCAAGCCCCGTAAAATTTCTACCCGTTCTAAGGTTTTCACTTCAGAGTGTATATAACGAACCTTAATACCCAAACGGGTCATGTATTTGGTCAGCTCTTCCGACATGCGTTTGGTTAGCGTGGTAACCAAAACCCGGTCTCCCTGTTTTACTACCCGGTCTATCTCATCCAACAGGTCATCTACCTGATTAATGATTGGACGTATCTCTATCATCGGGTCTAATAATCCCGTTGGCCTGATCACCTGCTCTACCACCACGCCTTCCGATCGTTCCAGCTCGTAATCGCCGGGTGTGGCGCTTACATAAATGGTTTGAGGGGCCAGGCTTTCAAATTCATTAAAGTTTAAGGGTCGGTTATCTAAGGCAGCCGGCAGCCGGAAACCGTATTCAACCAATGATAATTTTCTGGAACGGTCGCCGCCATACATAGCCCTGATCTGCGGAACCGTAGCATGACTCTCATCAATCACCATTAGGTAGTCATCAGGAAAATAATCGAGCAGGCAGAAGGGGCGCATGCCCGGCTTACGGCCGTCAAAAAAGCGGGAATAGTTCTCAATTCCGCTGCAATAGCCCAGCTCCCGCATCATTTCCAGGTCGTAATTTACTCGTTCTTCTAAACGCTTAGCTTCCAGATTACGCTGATCTGTAATTAACTGTGCTTTTCGTAGTTCCAGTTCTTCTTGTATGGCCCAAATGCTTTTTGTCATTCGGTCTTTGGGCGTTACAAATAAATTGGCCGGAAATAAGGCCAGATGCGTCATCTTTTCGTTCGTTTTTCCCGAAATAGGATCAATCGCATTGATTTCTTCAATCTCATCGCCAAAAAAAGAAACCCGGTAGGCAAAATCCAGGTAAGCCGGATAAATATCAACGGTATCGCCTTTTACCCTAAAAGTTCCCCGTTTAAATTCGGCGGTAGTTCTGGAATATAAGATCTCTACCAAACGGTGCAAAAATGCATTTCTGGTAATGGTATTGCCTACCGCAAAACGAAAAATGGAATTCGAAAAATCATCGGGATTTCCCATACCATAAATACAGGAAATGGAAGATACTACGATGATATCTCTCCGGCCCGACATTAAGGCCGAAGTAGTACGGAGGCGTAATTTTTCGATCTCTTCATTAATCTGAAGATCTTTTTCGATATAAGTATTGCTGGTGGCGATGTAGGCCTCGGGCTGATAGTAATCGTAATAGGAAACAAAATAATTGACCGAATTTTCGGGGAAGAACTGCTTAAACTCGCCATACAACTGGGCGGCCAGGGTCTTATTATGGCTTAATATCAGCGTAGGTTTTTGCGTTTGTTGAATCACATTGGCAACAGAAAAGGTCTTACCCGAACCGGTTACCCCCAGCAAGGTTTGGTAGTGTTCGTTCTTTCGGACGCCTTCTACCAATTGCTTAATGGCTTCGGGCTGATCGCCGGTAGGCACATAATGGGAGGTGAGTTTAAATTCCATTCGGCATAAAGATACAATGCACTTGCTTAGATTAAATCTAATAAAGTTGTAAATTTATACATGCCCTTCATTTTAAGCCAAACCCCCTCTATCGGGAATCATTTTTTAGCCCAATTGCGTGATGCTGAAATTCAGCAGGATAGTATGCGTTTTCGTAAAAACCTGGAACGCTTAGGTGAGATTTTTGCCTACGAAATTAGTAAAACCTTAAGTTACAGTGATAGCGACATCGAAACGCCCTTGGGCACGGCTACTATTCCACTGCTTACCGAACAACCGGTTTTAGGTACCATTCTCCGTGCCGGGCTGCCTTTTCATCAGGGTTTATTAAACTTTTTCGACCGGGCCGATTCTGCTTTCATTGGTGCGTTTCGTAAAACACATAAAACTGGAAAATTTACCATCGAGTCTAAATATTTTACTTCACCTGACCTGAATGGCCGCATTTTAATTATGGCCGATCCTATGCTGGCCACAGGCCAGAGCATAGTGCTTTGCTGTAAAGAATTGCTGGCGCAGTATCGGATTAAAGAATTGCATGTGGTTTCGCTTATTGCCAGCACCGAGGGTTTGGCACATGTGAAAGCCCATTTGCCGCAGGCAAAAATATGGCTGGGCGATGTGGATGAAGAACTAACTTCTAAATCGTATATCGTGCCGGGATTGGGCGATGCCGGCGATCTGTCCTTTGGAGAAAAGGTTTAATTGTGCAGCTTTGTGTCGAAAATGAAATACGAACATATTTTTTTTGATCTCGACCATACCATTTGGGATTTTGACCGCAACGCCGAAGAAACCTTGCATGAACTTTATCATACCTATGGTTTAAAAGAGTTGGGTTTGCATTCTCCCGATTTGTTTATTGAAACTTATACCGAAAACAATCATCGCCTTTGGGCAGATTACCATGTAGGGAAAATTACCAAAGAGGAACTTCGAGAAACCCGGTTCAGCAAAACTTTTATAGATCTGGGGTTGGCACCAGAGCTTATTCCCGGAAATTTTGAAGATGATTATGTGCGCCTTTGCCCCACTAAAAAGAATTTATTTCCGGAAGCCCGCGAAACGCTGGCTTATTTACAGGATAAATATGTGCTGCATATTATTTCTAATGGATTTAAGGAATCTACCGAGATGAAAATAGCTGTTACCGGCCTGGCGCAATACTTTCAGCAAATTATTATTTCTGAGGTGGTGGGTTTTAACAAGCCCGATCAAACCATTTTTCAGCATGCGTTGGAGGGCGCAGGAGCTAAAATTGCCACCAGCTTAATGATTGGCGATAGCCTGGAAGCGGATGTTCGGGGGGCTTTAAATTTTGGTATGGATGCCATTTATTTTAATCCCGACAGGAAAGAAAAACCCGATGATATTCCTCATCAGATTCATCATCTCAATGAACTAATCACCTTGTTATGAGTTTGAAAAGTATTCATACTGGCATTGAACGGAGTGTAGCACGTTATGCTGCCCGGCTTGGGCAAATTACACCCGAAAGTTTTCAAACGCAACCGGCTTCGGGAGCTTGGTGTTATGCTGAAGTGTATTCACATATTTTTACAGCAAATCTGGTGTCTTTAATCGCTCTGGAAAATTGCATTAAAGGAATAGCAGAAGAAAATTCCCAAAGAACCCATCCGGCGGTCTGGCTGATTCTTTTTTTAGGAAAATTTCCTCCTGGGAAAATTAAGGCGCCCGAGAGAATTGCCGCAATGGTTCAGAAAATCCATCCGGCGGAAGCCGAAAAATTAATAATTCAATTTAACGACAAATTAAATGAATTGGTACCGCTGGTGGCTGCCGCTTCGCCTACACAAAAAGCTAAACATCCACGTTTAGGTTTGTTAAATGCCCGGCAATGGCTCCGTTTTATTCAAATTCATACCCGGCATCATGAAAAACAGCTGTACCGCATTGAAAAGCAGCTAAGCCTGGGTTGATTGGAGGTTTAATGTAACGAGTTTTTATTTTAAACCCCTAACCCGCCAACTCGTAACTCCATATCCTAAAAAAGTACTAATATTGTTCTGCCATACGAGTCTACAATGATTAAGCAATTCCGTAGTTTAAATCCCTTAAATATTTTCTTCTTGGTTTTAATGGCATTAGTATTGCGTATCCCTTTTTGGGAACATTACATGCAGCAAACTGCCCCCAATTTTCAGGAACTGCTCAATCATTTACTCATCAAATCATCGCCTACTTTATATTTAAGTAAATCTACTTTGCTCATTTTAGGTTTAGTTTGCCTGCTTATCCAGTCACTGCTATTCAATAAAGTAGTGAATACCCATAATTTAATTGGCAAATCGAGTTTTATGCCGGCATTGCTATTTGTGGTATGTGGCAGCTTTGTAACTTCCTTTGCTTTTTTTAGCCCGGTTATGCTATGCAATTTTTTAATTATATGGCTGCTCAACCGTTTTTTAAATCTTTACCGACAGGGTGAAATTCGATCGTTAATCTATGATGCAGGAATGGTTATAGGCATTGGAACACTTATTTATGAGCCATTTGTATTAATTTTTCCTTTACTGTGGATCAGTTTAATGATTTTTCGCCCATTTAACTGGAGAGAATGGGTTATTGGTATGATGGGTTTTTTAACGGTACTCTTCTTTTTGGGGTTCTATTACTATTGGAACAATTCACTTGCGCTTTTTAGCGAGGTTTGGTTACCCGAATACACGCCGGGAATAATACAAAGTATTAATTACTGGATGCTGGCCCCTCTTTTTGTAATTATTGTTTTAGGATTGATACAATTAAGAGCCAATTTTTTTAGAAGTGTGGTGCATATACGCAAGTCATACCAATTGCTCTTGGTTTTTTTCTTACTGGCACTGGCTTCGGCAGTGCCTAAATGGGGAAACGCCGATCATTTATTGTTAGCCCTGGCTCCTGTTTGCGTTTTGCTGGCCTACTATTTTCAACATGCCGGTAAACGATGGTTTTATGAAAGCTTGTTTTTGAGCCTTATCGGATCCATATTATATTTCCAGTTTTTTCAAACCTTTAACTTTTTTTAACAGTTAAAACGGCCTATAATCGCCAAAATTAAATAGATTTGTAGTATGAAATTTGGCGTTGTTACCTTTCCGGGATCTAATTGCGACCAGGACATGATTGATGTGCTGAGCAAAATTATGGGTCAAGAAGTAGAAAATCTGTGGCACAAAAATCACGACCTTAAAGGGGTAGATATGGTGATTCTTCCGGGTGGTTTCTCTTATGGAGATTACCTGCGTTCTGGAGCTATTGCCCGATTTTCTCCGGTAATGCAAGAGGTTATACAATTTGCTAACAAAGGCGGATATGTAATGGGTATTTGTAACGGATTTCAGATCCTTACCGAAGCAGGTTTAGTACCCGGGGCCCTGTTGCATAACAACAGCCGTAAGTTCATTTGTAAAAACGTATACCTCAAGCCAGAAACCAATCAATCGCTCATCACTTCTGATCTGGATCTGAATAAAGCCCTAAAAATACCCATTGCGCATGGTGAAGGCAATTTCTTTGCCAAGCCAGACGTAATAAAATCATTGGAAGATAAAGACCAGATCTTATTCCGCTATTGCGATGAAAACGGTCAGGTAACGTCAGAATCCAATCCAAATGGCTCTATCCAAAATATTGCAGGAGTTTGTAATGCCAATCGTAATGTATTTGGCATGATGCCGCACCCAGAACGGGCTGCAGATGCAGTTTTGGCCAATCAGGACGGTTTAGGCATTTTCGAATCTATTATAAAAACCGCTTTAGCCTAAGCATGAATAACCTGGTTATTGATATCGGGAATTCATTGGTAAAGCTTGCAGTTTTTACAGATCAAAACTTAGTTATTAAAGAAACCTGGGGCGAGATCAACCTCAACCGCATCCGTCAATGGCTTAGTCAGTACCATATCCAAAATAGTATCATATCTACGGTTGCTGCAGAGGTGGCAGAATTAGAAGAGCTATTGCAAAACAGCACTTCCTACATCAGGTTTTCCAATCAAACGGAATTACCCATTCAAAATCATTATCAGAGTAAAGAAACCTTAGGTTTAGATCGGTTGGCAGCCTTAATGGGTGCCAGATATGTTTGCCCTAAACAAAATTGTTTCATTATAGACGCCGGCACCTGCATTACTTATGATTTTTTAAATGACCAGCAGGCGTACTATGGAGGAAGTATCAGTCCGGGTATTCAAATGCGCTTAAAAGCCTTAAATGCCTTTACCGATAAGTTGCCCTTAGTAGCTCTCGACGAAAACTACACCGATCTGGTAGGTGTAGATACCCGAACCTCCATTCTATCGGGAGTAATTAATGGACTGCTCTCAGAAGTGAGCGGAATGATACAAAAATATCAACAGCAGTATCCTGAAATGCAAATCTTACTTTGCGGTGGCGATGCTAATTTTTTTGATACTCGCCTTAAAAATAGCATCTTTGCCCACAACTTTTCATTAATGCCCCATTTAGTACTTATTGGGTTAAACGAAGTTATCCATCATCAATATGATCAATAAATTGAAATATATTTTATCCATTATAGCCCTTTTTGTTTCTGCCAATGTATTAGGGCAAAACACTACCAACTCGCCTTACAGCCAGTTTGGTTTAGGCGATATCAAAACTATAGCTATACCCCAAACTTTAGGTATGGGTGGAATTACCATGGGAATACGTAAACCCGGCGGCTACAGCAATATCAATGTAGCAAACCCGGCATCGTATAGCGCTATCAATTTGAGCACCTTCGATATTGGCGCTGGCATGGATTTTCGTAAGCTGAGCAAAGCTACCGTTTCTGAAAAAACAACCAATGGAACCTTAAGCCACTTGCTTTTCGGAATACCGGTAAGTACAAAGTCGGCCATATCATTTGGCTTAATGCCTTTTAGCGATCTGGGCTACCAATACCGTACACAAATTACAATTAACTCTACTAAAATAGACCATCTTTATAGCGGAGATGGCGGATTGGCAAAAGCCCATCTGGGTTATGGTTACAAACTAAGCGACCGCTTAAGCTTAGGCCTTAATTTATCTTACATCTTCGGAAATCTTAAAATAAATCAATCTACAGAGTTTCCAGAAGATCCCACTGCCCTAAGTTCAAGAACTCAGAATGAAAAAAATATTGGCGGATTAAACTATCAGTATGGCGTACAATACATAGTTAATCCGTCTGCCAAGAGAAAGCTAATTATTGGTTACTCGGGTAGCTTCGCTTCCAACATTAAAACATCAGGCTCTGTAACCACTTATCATTATACCGTAAATACCTTAACCGAATACGAATCGGCACCCCTAGATACTACTTATTACAATGCCAATGCGCAATCTAAAATTAAGCTTCCGCAAACACATACCATCGGCTTTGCTTTTGAGAATACCAATAAATGGGTATTAGGAGCAGATTTTACGTATACCCAATGGTCTAAATTTGCCGAATCTGGATCAAATGCAGGTTTAAAAAATAGCTACGGTCTTGCTTTGGGTGGTCAATTTACCCCCGATGCCACCGCCGTATCTAATTATCTAAAATTGATAGATTATAGCTTGGGATTAAGATACAATAAAACCTACATCAATATAAACGATCATAATATTAATCAATATGCGTTATGCTTCGGTTTAGGGTTACCCCTGCCCGGAAACCGTACAGCTTTTTACAAAATCAACTTCTCGGCCGAAGTAGGTAAGCGGGGTACCTTAAGCGATAACCTGGTTCGCGAAAATTACCTAAACCTACACCTCGGGTTTACCCTTAACGATCGTTGGTTTATTAAGCCTAAATACGATTAATACCTATCGGGATGATTAACTTTCGTTGGATATTTTTAAGCCTGATGCTCTTGAGTATGAGTACCTTAATTTCTTGCGAAAATGATTTAAGAGATGTAGAACGCATATCTGCAAAAAGACTAAACGTTCCGCTCGATACCTCTACCGGTGTAGAACTTATTTATAGCGATGCTGCCATAGTAAAAGCAAAGCTCATTACACCAGAACTCCTTCATTTTAAAACTGATAAGCCCTATTATGAAATGAACAAGGGCTTAACCATTATCTTTTTAGACCCCAACCAGCAAGAAAGTAGCCGCGTAGTGGCCGATTACGCCATCAGGCACGAGCAAGAAAGAACAATGGAGTTAAAAAAAAATGTGGTAGTAACCACCCGCGAAGGCAAAACATTTAAATCGGACGAGTTAATTTGGGACGAAAATACCCGCCGATTCTATTCTAATAAAACCGTAGCAATAGAAACACCAACTCAAACCATTTATGGCACCCGGTTTTGGGCAAATGAAGATTTTACCTATTACGAGATCGAGCAATCTACCGGAAATTTTAATGTAAATCAGCAATAGTTTACGCTCAATTTCAAAGCATAAATTTATCCTAGTATTTTTCTTAAAATTTGTATCTTGCCGCCTCTTTTGAATAATTTAAAATAATAAAATATATGGGAATAATGGGTTTCCTGCGCAATAGAGCAGGTGTTATTATTGTTGGTTTAATAGGATTTTCAATCCTTGCATTCCTCGTTAGCGATGCTATCCGTTTAGGTACTCCATTTTGGAGAGCCAATGGTAACCAGGTGGGTGAAGTTGCGGGCCAAAGTATCGACATTCAGGAATTTAATACCAAAGTAGAGCAAAATGCCGAAAATTTTAAACGTCAGTTGGGTCAGAGTTCGCTTAACCCACAAATGATGGCTTATGTGGTTGATAATACCTGGAATCAGACGGTTTCTACCATTTTATTAGAAAAAGAAGTAAATCGTTTGGGATTGCAAGTAGGCAAAAACGAATTGAATGACATGATCAGCGGTAAAAACCCCGATCAGCAAGTGTTGCAATCTTTTGGTGATCCTAAAACCGGCCAGATCAATCGCGAACAGCTAAACCAGTTTTTAGCAAATATAGATAAACAAGAAGCCGGAAGTCCATTGCGCCAGCAATGGGGAACTTTCTTGGTAACACTTAGCCAAAACCGTTTAAGTCAGAAATATTTTAACCTGATTAACAATAGTCTTTATGTTACCGCTTTAGAAGCACGTGAAGATTACAGCCAACGCAATAAACTGGCGAATTTCAGATTTGTAAATCTAGACTATGCTGCTATTCCCGATGGACAAATTAAATTAACCGACGACGATTACGAGTCTTATTACGATGAGCACAAATATCGTTTTGATAATAAAACAGAAACCCGCTCATTCGAGTACGTAGTTTTTAATGCAAGTCCATCTAAGGCAGATTCGGCCGAAGTAAATGCAAAAATTGCCAAGTTGGCCAACGACTTCCGCGTAAGCGCAAACGATTCTTTATTTGTAAGCATTAATGCTGATACTAAAACCCCGGTTTCTTATGTTCGCAAAGGACAGTTAGATCCGGCAGTAGACTCTGCGGTATTTAAGGCAGGTAAAGGAACCATGGTAGGCCCTATATTTTCGAACGGATCGTACAAACTGGCAAAAGTGCTGGATATTAAAGTTGGACCAGATTCAGTTTCAGCAAGTCATATCTTATTAAACCCGGCAACAGAAGGTGGTTTAGATAAAGCTAAAGCAAAGGCAGATTCTATTAAGAAGTTAATCCAGAATGGCGCAAACTTTGCTGCATTAGCTAAACAATACAGTACCGACGGGTCTAAAGATAATGGCGGAGATTTGGGAACTTTTGGCCGTGGCGCAATGGTTTCGGCTTTTGAAGATGCCGTTTTTAATGGCAACACCGGCGATCTGAAAGTAATTACTACTCAGTTTGGTGTGCATATTATTAAAATAGTTGCACAAAAAGGATCATCGAAACTGGTTAAGGTAGCCTTGGTAGACAAAGCCTTAAGCAGTGGCACTAAAACGCAGCAAATAGCTTATACGCAGGCATCAGCATTTTTAAATAATGCTAAAGATGCCGAGGCTTTTGATGAAGTAGCACAAAAATCAGGTTACAAAAAATTAATTGCACAAGATGTAGTAGGAAGTCAGGGTGAAGTTGCCGGTTTAGATAACCCTCGCGAATTAATTCGCTGGGCTTACAAGGCAGATGAAAGCGATGTTTCTGATCAGATCTTTGAAATTGGCGATAAGTTTGTAGTAGCCAAATTAACCGATGTGAAAGAAAAAGGTATCTTACCTTTAGCTAAAGTTAAAAAGCAAATAGAGCCATTGGTTATTAAAAAAGTGAAAGCTCAGCGTTTATTAGCCAAGTTCGAAAAAGCATTAAGCGGATCAGGAAATATAGATCAAGTAGCTCAAAAATTAGGTAAAATAGCCGTTCCGGTACAAAACATAGTTTTTGCAAATCCAGTTCTGCCGGGTGTTGGCCAGGAAAATAAAGTGGTGGGTGCTATCTTCGGATCACAGCCGGGTAAATTATCTAAAGCCATTGAAGGCGATCTAGGTGTATATGTATACGTGGTAGATCAATTTAGCAAACCGGCGCCTTTAGTAAATGCATTTAAGCAAAAGCAGCAAATATCTCAGGTGTTGTTGCAAAGAGGTGCTTCAGGTGCTTTTGGTGCACTTCGCGATAAGGCCGACATTAAAGATAACCGCGTAAGATTCTTTTAAGAACCTTATTTCTTAACTTTGTATCCGGAAAGGTATCTAACCTTTCCGGATTTTTTTATTTATACCTATGGATATCCAAACCAATTTTAGGAATAAAGTAGCCGAAAGCAGCTTGCTCAGCTTCGATCTGGCACAATTTTATCCATCAGGCGAGCGTGTGCTATACGACATTAAAGATAACCTGGTTCAGGGATTAATGCTTCGCGAAAAAGATTTCCGTGAATTTGTAAAAGAGCATAATTGGGCTGCATACCAGGATAAACACGTGGCTATTTCTTGTTCTACCGATGCCATTGTGCCAACATGGGCTTATATGTTGCTGTCAAGTAAATTAAGCCCTTATGCAACCACAGTCGTATTTGGCGATTTAAATACCCTGGAAAACACGCTGTTTGATAGGGCACTGGCTAAACTTAATGTAGAAGAATATCGCGATAAGCGAATAGTCATTAAAGGATGCGGCGAAATTCCTGTCCCCGAATCTGCATTTGTTACCCTAAGCAATAAATTAACGGCAGTTGCTAAAAGTGTAATGTACGGTGAACCTTGTGCAACGGTGCCCATCTACAAAAAGAAAGAAGTTTAAAAAACATGGCTATGAAAAAATATCTCCTTTTAATCTGTCTGATTTTAGTAAAAGGCAGCTATGCACAAGAGCTCAAAAATATACCCGAACCGGCCTTTCAGGTAGGTGAGCAGCTCTTTTATAAATTAAGGTACGGCATTTTTACAGCTGCAGAAGCAAGTTTAAAAATTAACGATACCGATCTTAAATTTGATGAAAAACCGGTTTTTCACCTCGTAGCAGAGGGGCGAACCTCGGGCACTTTCGATATTTTTCATAAAGTAAGAAACCGTTACGATTCTTATATCGATCAACAGGATTTAACCCCTTACTTATACACAGAAAACATCCATGAGTCTAACTACCGTAGAAGCGATAAAGCACGCTTCTATCAGGACCAGCGTAAGGTAGTTTCGAATAAAGGAACATTTAAAGGCGATCTGCAAACCTTCGATCTGGTTTCGGCCTACTATTTTGCCCGAAACCTGGATATGTCTAAAATTACCAAAGGTCAAAAATTCTCCATGTCATACTTTCTAAGCGACGGGATCTCCCAATTGCAGATAGAATATGTAGGTAAAGAATTAATAAAAACGCCTTTAGGTAAATTTAACTGTTTAAAATTCAGCCCTTCTATAGAGCCGGGGCGTATTTTCAGAAAAGATAGCAGGCTATATTTATGGATTACCGACGATGGTAACCGAATTCCGGTTAAGGCCCATGTAGAAGTATTGGTGGGGTCTATTACCATGGAACTGACCGATGCTAAAGGTTTAAAGTTTCCGCTAACAGCAAAGAAATCTTAAGCATGATAGAAGTAGCGCAAACCCTGGTTCATGAAGACCTTATTGCCGAAAAATTTGTTTGCAACCTGAACCAATGTAAGGGTGCTTGCTGTATTGAAGGAGATGCCGGAGCGCCCTTAGAAAAAAAAGAACTCGCCATTTTAGACGAGATCTATCCTGAAGTAAAGCCTTTCATGACCGCTAAAGGTATATCGGTTATCGAATCCGAGGGTACTTATGTAAAAGATTTTGAGGGCGATTATACCACCCCCTGTATTGATACAAACAAAGAATGTGCGTATGTAATTTGGGAGAATGGCATTACCAAATGTGCCATAGAAAAAGCGTATGAAGCCGGTAAAATAAACTGGAAGAAGCCCATATCCTGCCATCTATATCCCATACGCATTACCGCCTATCCGGAGTTTGATGTATTGCATTACGACCGATGGCATATTTGCAGTTCGGCGTGTAGTTTGGGAGCTGAATTAAAAGTGCCCGTATATCAGTTTTTAAAAGATCCGCTGATCAGAAAATACGGTAAAGACTGGTATGAGGAGTTAGAGAGAAATGTTCAGCCGTCTGCTTAGAAATGTTTATTTTTAACCACCAACCCATACAAAATTGAAAGGAATAATATTAGCCGGAGGTTCGGGAACCAGACTACATCCATTAACGCTTGCCGTTAGCAAGCAGATGATGCCGGTTTACGACAAGCCCATGATATACTATCCATTATCTACCCTGATGCTGGCCGGTATACATGAAATACTCATTATTTCTACCCCACACGATTTGCCTCAGTTTAAAAAACTTTTGGGCGATGGTAAACAATTGGGCTGCAAGTTTAGTTATGCGGTTCAGGAGGTGCCCAACGGATTGGCACAAGCTTTTGTAATTGGTGCCGATTTTATTGGCAATGATGATGTTGCCCTAATTTTGGGCGATAATATTTTCTATGGAGATAGTATGGATAGGCTGATGCAGGAGAGTACCCGCCCAAACGGAGGGGTGGTATTTGCTTACCCAGTTTCAGACCCGGAGCGTTATGGCGTAGTAGAATTTGATAGCCAGAATAAAGCCATTTCTATTGAAGAAAAACCGGCAGTTCCGAAATCTAATTATGCGGTGCCTGGTTTATATTTTTACGATAATTCTGTGGTAGAAATTGCTAAAAACATTCAGCCCTCTGCCCGTGGCGAATATGAAATTACCGATGTAAATAAAACTTACCTGGCCAAGGGCAAACTCAAGGTAGCCGTATTAAGCAGAGGTACCGCCTGGCTGGATACCGGAACTTTCAATTCTTTAATGCAGGCTGGCCAGTTTGTTCAGGTAATTGAAGAGCGCCAGGGCTTAAAAATAGGTTGTATAGAAGAGGTTGCTTATCGCATGGGCTTTATTGGACGCGATGAGCTTAAAGCCATTGCCCAGCCTTTAATCAAAAGCGGTTATGGCCAATATTTACTGAGAATACTTAATCAGTAAGCACTATTTATTATATTTTTGAACGATTTCTAAATTTAGATACATGAAGGTTGCTTTAATAACGGGGGTTACGGGTCAGGATGGTGCTTATTTAGCCGAATTACTATTAAAAAAAGGATATTTTGTACACGGAATTAAAAGACGGAGCTCTCTGTTTAATACCGATCGTATAGATCATCTATATCAAGATCCGCATGAGGAGAACCTGAACTTTAAATTGCATTACGGCGATCTGACCGACTCTACCAACCTAATCCGCATTATTCAGGAAGTACAGCCCGATGAGATTTATAATTTGGCGGCCATGAGCCACGTACAGGTAAGTTTCGAAACGCCAGAATATACGGCCAATGCCGATGGTATTGGAACCCTCCGGATTTTAGAGGCCGTTCGTACCTTGGGTCTGACTAAAAAAACTAAGATCTATCAGGCCTCCACTTCCGAGTTGTATGGTTTGGTGCAAGCAGTTCCGCAAAGCGAAAGCACGCCTTTTTATCCGCGTTCTCCTTATGCTGTAGCTAAAATGTATGCTTACTGGATTACGGTAAACTACCGCGAAGCCTATGGCATGTATTCTTGTAATGGTATTTTGTTTAATCATGAAAGCCCCATACGTGGCGAAACTTTTGTAACCCGTAAAATTACCCGTGCTGCGGCCAAAATTGCTTTAGGCTTACAAAATACGCTGTATTTGGGTAACCTTTCTGCTCAACGCGATTGGGGCCATGCTAAAGATTATGTAGAGGCCATGTGGTTAATTCTGCAGCAGGAAAAGCCCGAAGATTATGTAATTGCTACCGGTGTAACCACCACGGTTAGAGATTTTGTGAAACTGGCTTTTGAAGAATTAGGTATAGATGTTGAATTTTCGGGTAAAGCTGAAAACGAGAAGGGAGTGATCATTAATGTAGATGAGGCTCGTTGTAAAGCATTGGGTATTAATGCCGATCAGCTGAAATTGGGAACTACGGTGGTTAAGGTAGATCCTAAATATTTCCGTCCAACGGAGGTTGATCTGCTTTTAGGCGATCCGACTAAAGCCAAAAAACAATTGGGCTGGACACCTAAATATGATCTGCCCGCTTTGGTAAAAGATATGGTCCACTCCGACTTACACTTGATGAAAAAAGATGAATACCTGAAACAGGGCGGTTTTAGAACCAATAATTACTTTGAATAATATTATTTAATGAATTAACGTAATAGCCTCCTGATGTATTTCGGGAGGCTATTTTTGTTTCCGGCCTTTATTAATAATGATATAACTTAAATTAAGTACCTAAAAATAGTCATTTAATTAAACCTGATTGAAGCGAATACCGGCCTTGTGGCTAAGGCTGGGTGGAGTATAAGCGTAAAGCGGGTCTAGCTTTGAAAGAAAGCTTTTGGTTTCTCTTTTCTAAAATACTAGAAAATAACCAATACCTATAAGGTGTTTGAACCCTTGTAAAAGAAGACCTATAAGGTTTTTAAAACCTTATAGGTCTGTTAGAGTTTTGAGAAGGTATTGTTTAGATTTTGTGGGTTACGTCCGTGGCTGTATTTTAAGCTCTGTAAGTATTGCAGGTCATGGAAACCAAAAAATTTTCAAAAATTCGCATAATGTTAGAAGACCTATAATGATTTAGACCTATAAGGTTTTTAAAACCTTATAGGTCTTTAGAAAGGTCTATAGGTCTAAATTAAGAAGCTATGGTACGGGTAGTTCGGCTTTTGGCCGTGGCTTTAACAGCTTTCACTAGGGCTGCAGCATCGTAACCACATTCGGCCCAGAGTTCGGGCTGCTCGCCGTGTTCTATTACCTGATCTGGAATACCCAAACGGCTTACCTCAGCCTGATAGCCATGTTCGGCCATGAACTCTAATACGGCCGATCCCATACCGCCCTGAAGGCAGCCGTCTTCTACGGTAATGACAGTTTTAAAGTTTTTAAACACTTCGTGTAACAGCTCTTCATCGAGCGGTTTAACAAAGCGGATATCATAATGTGCGGGGTAAATGCCTTCGGTATTGAGCTCTTGGCAGGCTTTTACGGCCTCATTGCCAATATGGCCAATGCTTAATATGGCTACTTCTTCGCCATCGCAAATTTTGCGTCCTTTTCCTATCGGGATAGCTTTTAGCGGGCGTTTCCAGTCGGGCATTACACCGTTTCCTCTAGGATAACGGATAGAGAATGGCCCCATGTTTTCTTGCTGAGCAGTGTACATGAGGTTACGCAGTTCTTCTTCGTTCATGGGTGCCGAAACCACCATATTAGGAATGCATCGCATAAAAGCTAAATCGTAGGCACCATGATGCGTTGGTCCATCGGCACCGGCTAAACCGCCACGATCTAGGCAGAAAACTACGTTGAGTTTCTGAATGGCTACATCGTGAATAACCTGGTCGTATGCCCGCTGCATAAAGCTGGAGTAGATGTTGCAGAAAGGTACCATGCCTTGTGCGGCCAGTCCGGCAGAGAAGGTAACGGCATGCTGTTCGGCAATACCCACATCGAAAGCACGGTCTGGCATGGCCTTCATCATGATGTTTAATGAACATCCTGATGGCATGGCAGGTGTAATTCCCATGATCTTTGGGTTGGCTTCGGCCAGCTCTACAATGGTATTACCAAAAACATCCTGGTATTTAGGAGGCTGTGGTTTATCGGAAACCGATTTTTTAATTTCGCCGGTTATTTTATCGAACAGGCCCGGAGCATGCCACTTGGTCTGCTCTTTTTCGGCCAGGGCATAGCCTTTTCCTTTTACGGTAACGCAATGCAGTAGTTTTGGTCCGGGTATATTTTTTAAATCACTCAGCACCTTGGCCAGGTGCTTTACATCGTGCCCGTCTATGGGACCAAAATAGCGGAAGTTTAAGGCCTCGAAGAAATTGCTTTTCTTCAATAAGGTGCCTTTAATGCTTTTCTCTATTTTTTTAACCATCTCATGCGCATTTGGCCCTAGTGACGAAATTTTATTCAGCACATGAGAAATATCATCGCGAAAGCGATTATATGATTTAGAGGTGGTAATATCTGTTAAGTATTCTTTTAAGGCGCCTACATTCGGATCAATTGACATGCAATTGTCGTTCAGGATAACCAAAAGATTAGAATTCTCAATTCCGGCATGGTTTAGGGCTTCGAAAGCTAAACCGGCAGTCATGGCGCCATCGCCAATAACGGCTACGTGCTGGCGCTGGGTATTTCCCTGATATTGAGAGGCAACGGCCATCCCCAGAGCGGCAGAAATAGAAGTAGAAGAGTGGCCTACGCCAAAAGTATCGTACTCGCTTTCTGAACGTTTAGGAAAACCGCTAATGCCTTTGTAAACCCGGTTGGTATGAAAATCTTTACGGCGGCCGGTTAGTATTTTATGCCCGTAAGCCTGGTGGCCTACATCCCAAACCAATTTATCGTCGGGTGTATTTAAAATATAGTGCAAGGCAACACTTAGCTCTACCACACCCAGGCTGGCGCCAAAATGGCCGCCATTTACCGAAACCACATCAATAATATATTGACGTAATTCGTGGCAAATCTGCTCCAGATCGCTTTCTTTAAATTTCTTTAAATCTGCGGGAAAGTTAATCTGCTCCAGTAATTCGCCTGCTTTAATTTCCATTGATGATAGATTCGTTTCTTCTGTGTGGGAACACAAATTACGGGTTTTTTGTCCTTAATAATTAAACAATTTAGATAATTTACATGTAAAACTTATTAATTGATTTATTTTTGGCCTTTGGGTATGCAAACGACAGAAAATTTTGAGATTAAGTTGCCGAAATTCGAAGGCCCCTTCGATTTGTTGTTGTTCTTTATTGAACGCGATGAGCTAGATATCCACGATATTCCGATTGCTAAGATTACCGACGATTTTCTGAACTATATTCATCAGCTTACGGCATTGAACATGGAGCTAGCCAGCGAATTTATTTTTGTGGCGGCCACGCTGATGCGCATTAAGGCCAAAATGTTATTACCCCGCCCCGAGCTGGATGAGGAGGGCAATGAGATTGACCACCGCAAGGATCTGGTGCAGAAATTATTGGAGTATAAAAAGTTTAAGGAACTAACCGAAGTGTTTAAACAGTGGGAAGATGACCGCTTTTTACAGGAAAAAAGAGGACATATTGCCCTGGACCTACAGCAAATTATTGACCAGTCGGCCAGCCCGGGCGAAGAACTGGCTTCTTTAGACCTTTATAAGCTGATGGTTACCTATGAACGCCTGATGGGTAAATATGAACTGCGAAGCAGGGAGGTAACGCATACAGTGGTTCAATATCCTTATACCATAGAAAAGCAGAAAAAGATTATCCTCGATTTGTTAAGCCTGAACGAAAAACTGGATTTCAATTATTTAATGAAACAGTCGGAAAATAAGGTTCATTTTGTATATAATTTCCTGGCTTTACTGGAAATGCTGCAACAGCAGATGATTGTGATCCAAACCGGTTTAGGTTTTAATAATTTTTGGGTAGAAACAAAAAGCGTTTAACGATCTATTTTTGTTCAAAATTACTCCTTAAGCATAGATTTAATACGTATTTTAGGCCTATATTTTTTATTTCATGAAGAGAGATACCCTCATTTTTAAATTGATTGACGAAGAACAAGCACGTCAGGAAACCGGAATTGAACTTATTGCTTCCGAAAACTTTGTAAGTCCGCAGGTAATGGAAGCGGCCGGATCAGTTTTAACCAATAAATATGCCGAAGGCTTGCCCGGAAAGCGATATTATGGGGGTTGTGAAGTAGTAGATGAAATAGAAAATATTGCCATTGAAAGAGCAAAACAGCTTTTTAATGCCGAATGGGCCAATGTGCAGCCACACTCTGGCGCTCAGGCCAATGCTGCCGTTTTTCTGGCCTTGTTAAAGCCAGGAGATAAAATATTAGGTTTCGACCTATCACATGGAGGCCATTTAACTCATGGTTCTCCGGTTAATTTCTCAGGAAAATATTTCCAGCCATTTTTTTATGGCGTAGACCGCGAAACTGGTTTAATTGATTATAAACAACTGGAGCAGGTAGCCCTGAAAGAGAAACCCAAGGTAATTATTTGCGGTGCTTCTGCTTATTCCAGAGAATGGGATTATGCCTTTATCCGTAAAGTTGCCGATCAGGTAGGTGCTTTGGTTTTGGCCGATATTTCTCACCCATCTGGTTTAATTGCCCGTGGTTTATTGAACGATCCGCTTCCGCACTGCCATGTAGTAAGTACCACTACGCATAAAACCTTGCGTGGTCCACGTGGAGGTATGATCATGCTGGGCAAAGATTTCGAAAATCCTTTCGGCCTAACCACACCTAAAGGAGAGATCAGAATGATGTCTTCTTTATTAGATGGTGCAGTATTTCCGGGAACTCAGGGAGGGCCTTTGGAGCATATTATTGCCGCTAAAGCCATTGCTTTTGGCGAAGCATTAAGCGAAAGCTATATGAAATACATTATCCAGGTAAAGAAAAACGCTGCGGCTATGGCCAATGCATTAACAGCCAGAGGATATCAGATCATTTCCGGAGGTACCGATAACCATTTAATGTTATTGGATCTGAGAAACAAGAACATTACCGGTAAAGCTGCCGAAGCAGTATTGGGCGAAGCGGGTATTACCGTAAATAAAAATATGGTTCCTTATGATGATAAGTCACCGTTTGTTACTTCGGGTATCCGCCTGGGTACGGCAGCCATCACCACCCGAGGCTTAAAAGAAAAGGATATGGAAACTATAATTGGTTTTATTGACGAAGCCATTAGCAAACCTGACAGTGCAGCCCACCTGAAAAAAATACACCAGAAAGTTCAGGAAATGATGGGTAAATACCCCTTATACACCGCTTAAAGAAAGAAAAATAGGAAAGGGCCAACTCCGCAGTAGTTAGCCCTCTCACTATTTAAGGAAATTAACGCATACCTGTATACGTAAAACTGGGTGTGCAGGTTACATTTATTTTCACTTTTTTTAATCGGCATAAGCTAAAGCCGCTATACTGATACTTAAAGTGGCATTTTTCTGCAAATTTAATGCACAAGCTTCGAGGGTAGAACCGGTGGTTATTACATCGTCTACCAATAAGATGTGTTTGTTGTGCAACTCGTCTGCATGGCTAATTTCAAAGGCCAATTGCATATTCTCATACCTGGCAAATCTCGATCTTTTGGTTTGGGTATCTGTATACACACTTCTTTTCAAATAAAGCTCCGAAGCCGGCACCCCCAATACTTTCCCCAAACCTTCGGCAATGGCTTTACTTTGGTTATAACCTCTTTTTCTCAATTTCTTGGGATGTAAGGGAACCGGTATAATCAGATCGGGAATAATAAACGTGTCCGATTCGGCCAGTTCTAAACCATATAATTCGCCCAAACGCCTACCCAGGTTCTGCCGTTTATTATATTTTAATTGATGCATGAGCTGCTGTACCCTGGTGCCTTTCTGGAAATGTAAAAAGGCACCCGCCTGAACGAGCGGTACCCTGCCCCAAAATTGTCGGGCAACCTTATTCTGAGGGTCCTGATGAAATGTTGTTCGGGGCAGATGATAAATACAAGAAGTGCAGAGTTCTACCTCTCCTTTAAAGAGGTTTTTTCCGCAAGCTCCACACAAATCGGGGAAAAGCAGAGCCGTAAAATCATTGTAATAGCTTCTTAACCATTTCATATCACTAGCATGAAATGTTATAAACTCAAAAACGGGTAGATTATTGTTTTTTAACGGCCAGCTGGCCGCAGGCTGCGTCAATATCTTTTCCGCGGCTGCGCCGGATATTGGTTACAATGCCTTGTTTTTTAAGATAATCGGCGAAAGCCTCAATTTTATCTACACCGGCATTCTGAAATGCGGCGAAAGAAATAGGGTTATACTCAATGATATTTACCTTACAGGGCACATGCTTGCAGAAACGTGCCAGGTCTTGGGCATCTTCCAAATTGTCGTTAAAATCGTTAAATACAATGTATTCGTAAGTAACCGGGTTTTTGGTTTTGGCAAAATAATATTTAAGTGCTTCGGCTAAAGCCTTTAAGCTATTCTGCTCATTAATGGGCATTATCTCATTCCGTTTAGCATCATTGGCTGCATGTAAAGAAAGTGCAAGGTTAAATTTAACCCCATCATCGCCTAGTTTTTTGATCATTTTGGCAATGCCTGCAGTAGAAACCGTAATGCGCTTATACGACATATTTAAACCATCTTCGGCCGTAATGCGTTCTATAGATTTAAGTACGTTGGCATAATTAAGCAGCGGTTCTCCCATACCCATGTATACAATGTTGGTTAAGGGCAGCTGGTAATTCTCTTCTGCCTGTCGGGATATTAAAACTACCTGATCGAAAATTTCATCGGCATTTAAATTCCTTACCCTATCCATATAACCTGTAGCGCAAAATTTGCAGGTTAAGCTGCATCCTACCTGCGAGCTTACACAGGCAGTCATTCTTTCGGGAGTTGGAATAAGTACGCCTTCGATAATGTGGTTATCGTGTAAACGAAAAGTGTTTTTAATGGTGCGGTCGGCACTAAACTGCGACTGATCTATGGCAATGTTGTTGATGGTATAGTTTTCCTTCAGTTTTTCCCGAAGTGCTTTCGATAAATTACTCATTTCATCGAAACTGGTACAGGCTTTTACCCACAGCCAGTCGTACACTTGTTTTGCTCTGAAAGAAGGCTCGCCCATAGCCTTAAAATGCTCCGTTAAATTTTCCGGAGATAGGCTCCTAATGTCAACTAGCGTATTTTTTGCCATGAAAATGTAAATTTACCCAATTTTTAAAAAATAACTCTATAAAATAAATTCTATAGCTACAACGAAACATTTTTCTTCTATTTTTGCTTTAAATAACAAGAACAAAAACCACACACCATTTTTCTATTGCCTGCGACACAGTCTAATAATGATGTGATACACTTAAGAGTATGCCTAAGTATTTCACCGCAGATTATATTTTACCTGTTAACAGCAAACCCTTGCCCAACGGTACGGTCGCTCTGAGCGATCAGGGCGAAGTTATTGGTATTTATGCAAAAGATAGTACCGAATTATTAGGCAAAAGTATAGAAAAATTAAAGGGTATACTGGTTCCCGGTTTTATTAATACCCATACCCATTTAGAACTGGCCCATCTTCGCGGACAGCTGCCCCAAAAAAAGGGATTAATCGTATTTATTAAGGGAGTTTTGGGCCTTCGTCAGTTTGCAGAAGAGGAACGTACAGAGGCCATGAAGGCGGCCGATCAGGAAATGTATGATAATGGTATTGTGGCTGTTGGCGACATTGCTAATCATGCAGGCTCTAAAACAGTAAAAGAAGAAAGCAAACTGCATTACCATACTTTTATAGAGTTGATCGGGATTAACCCCGATCAGGCAAAAACCGTTTTTCAAAATGGCCTTAAATTAAAAGAGCAATTTGCTCCGCTGCCAAATTCACTTACTCCGCATGCTCCCTATTCGGTAAGCAAGGAATTGCTTCGAGAGATCTACAATCATTGCAAAAAACACGATAATCCCATCAGTATTCATAACCAGGAAACGGAAGAAGAGAATAAGTTTTTTAGGTATAAAACCGGACAGTTTTTGGACCTTTACGAACATTTAAAGCAAGATATCAGCTTCTTTAAACCACAGGCCAGAAATTCGTTGCAAACCTTTACTCCGTCTTTTCCTGAAAATCAGCCAATACTGTTAGTTCATAATACCTATACCAGTCTTAAAGATCTTTATTTTGTAAAGCGGTTTAACCGCGATGTTTACTGGTGTTTCTGCCCTAAGGCCAATTTATACATCGAAGATCGGCTGCCTAAAGTAGATCTGTTCCTGCCGCAGGATTTTACCATTACGCTGGGTACCGATAGCTATGCTTCTAATGATAAACTATGTATTTTATCGGAATTGAAAACCCTTCATGAGCATTTCCCTCATTTGCAATTGGTTGATACGATTAAATGGGCTACCATTAATGGCGCAAAGTATTTGGGAGTAGCCGACCGCTTTGGCACGCTCGAAAAAGGAAAAAAACCAGGCTTAAATCTCATAACTTATACCGAAAACCTGAGCCTTACCCGAAACTCTGGTATTAAGAAAATTGCCTAAATTTTTGGCCTTACGGCTTTAATGCGCCAAATTTGTTTTAATGAATGCTATTCAAAAACTATTTGGCATATCTTACCCCATTATACAGGCCGGTATGGTTTGGTGCAGTGGCTGGGAATTGGCTGCTGCAGTTTCTAATGCTGGCGGCCTCGGATTAATTGGTGCAGGGTCTATGTACCCCGAAGTGCTGCGTACCCATATCCGAAAATGTAAACAGGCAACCCACAAACCTTTTGGTGTAAATATCCCCTTACTTTATCCTGATGTTGATCAGCTTATGGATATTGTAGTGGCCGAAGGAGTTGAAATTGTGTTTACTTCGGCCGGAAATCCGGCTACCTGGACTTCTTTTTTGAAAGAGAAAGGAATCACAGTAGTGCATGTAGTTTCGAATACCCGGTTTGCTAAAAAAGCAGTCGAAAGCGGAGTTGATGCCCTGGTAGCCGAAGGTTTTGAAGCCGGCGGGCATAATGGCAGAGAAGAAACCACTACGCTGTGCCTTATCCCGATGATTAGGGAAGCGGTAACTATTCCTTTAATTGCGGCCGGTGGTATTGCCAGCGGCAAATCTATGCTGGCTGCTTTTGCCTTGGGGGCCGATGGCGTTCAGATCGGTTCCCGTTTTGCGGTGGCAAACGAATCGTCGGCCCATGAGCATTTTAAGCAGGCTATTATTCATGCCCAGGAGGGCGATACCAAACTGAGTTTAAAAGCATTAACACCGGTACGTTTGCTAAAAAATAAATTTGCCCAGCAGGTGGCCGAAGCTGAAGCTTCCGGAGCCGGAAAAGAGGAATTAGCTCAGTTATTGGGGCGTTCAAGAGCTAAAAAAGGCATGTTTGAGGGCGATTTAGACGCCGGAGAATTAGAAATTGGCCAGGTTTCAGCCATGTTAACCAAAACACAACCCGCCCAAGAAATTCTGCAGGAAATTTGGCAGGAGTTTTTAGCCGAAAAAAAGCGGATCGGCCTAATAGAATTTTAGATCTGATGAGAAATTTAACAATTACGGTTTACGGTAAAGTACAAAGGGTTTTCTTTAGGGTAAGCGCCAAAGCCGTAGCCGATGCATTAGGCGTTAAAGGCCTGGTTATGAACCAACCCGATGGTTCGGTATATATAGAGGCCGAAGCCGATGAGTTTTCCTTAAAAGAGTTTCTTACCTTTTGCCACCAGGGGCCAGATAATGCCCGGGTAGAAAAAGTAGAAACAGATGAAGGGGTATTTAAAAACTATCGTAATTTTGAGATCATTAAAAAAATTAACCGTAACTAGTCAGCTTTAACACGCCCTTGTCAACAGCAAAAAAATTTGTAGGCCAAACCGCTATTTACGGAATTAGCACTGTAGTTTCCAGAGTGCTCAACTTTTTTCTTACCCCGGTTTATGTAAAAGTTTATCCGGCGAAAGCCTATGGTATATTTACCACCATGTATAGCTGGGCCTCAATGCTCAATGCTTTGCTTTCTTTTGGTATGGAAACTACTTTTTTCCGCTACCTCAATAAATATGAGAACAAACGCGATCAGGTATATCAGAACACCTTTATTTCTATAGCTGCACTAGCATCAGTATTTTTTCTGTTTGCTATTCTTTTTGTAGATGATATTGCCGCATGGATGCAGCGTGAGGGTACTTTGGCAAATCCCGATTTCGGCTCTTATGTAAAGTATTTCATTTACATTCTGGTAATAGATGCTCTTACGGTTATACCTTTTGCAAAACTAAGGGCAGACGGCCGGCCTGTTCGCTACGCCACGCTTAAGTTTTTAAACATCATCATTTTTATAGGATTTAACCTACTTTTTATTTTTGTAATTCCTATAATCATCAAACATAATTATACAGGGGCCGGCTTTTTTGCGAGCTGGTTTCGGCCGGGTTGGGTAGGTTATGTTTTCATATCTAACCTCATTGCCAGTGCGGCCATGCTGGTGTTGCTCTTACCCGAACTGCTGCAATTGAAACTCCGTTTCGATGTAAAAATGATCAAGGAGATGCTATCTTACAGCTGGCCGGTATTGGTGGCCAATATCTCATTCATCATTAATGAAAATTTAGATAAAGTATTTCTCGGGCGTTTGCTTCCCGTGGAGATCAGCCAGCAGGAAGTAGGTATTTATGGTGCCTGCTGTAAGCTGGCAATATTCCTGAGTATTTTTATTCAGGCTTTCCGTTTAGGTGCCGAGCCGTTCTTTTTCAGTCATGCTAAAAATAAAAATGCCGGCCAAACCTATGCCCAGATCATGAATTTCTTTGTTATTGCCGTATGTATCATTTGCTTAGGGCTGGTAGCCAATATAGAACTGCTTAAATACTTTATTCGTGGAAATTCCGGTCAGCAGGCCCTTTACTGGTCTGGCTTACAAGTAGTTCCGGTTTTGCTATTTGCCTATGTTTGTTTGGGCATTTACATGAACTTATCTATCTGGTATAAATTATCCGATCAAACCCGTTATGGTTTATACATATCTGGTGTAGGCGCCTTCCTAACCGTGGCGCTTAATATCTGGCTTATACCTGTTTATGGCTATGTGGCCTCTGCCTGGATTACTTTAATTGCTTATTTTAGTATGATGACCATTTCTTATATACTGGGGCAAAAAAATTACCCCATTCCTTATCGGGTAAAGAAAAATGGTTTATATATTTTTGCTACCGCGATTTTGGTCTGGCTATCGTTTAAACTTTTTAACCGAAACCCAATTGTAGGAAATATATTATTCATTCTCTTTGTGGGCAGTGCAATACTGATAGAAAGAAAAGAATGGCGAATTTTATTTAAGAGAAATTAAAAGATGAAGATCAGCATCATCAATACAAGCAATCATCCACTTCCGGCTTATGAAACTCATGCTTCTGCCGGCATGGATATTAAAGCTTTTCTGCCCCAAGCCATTGAAATAAAACCCTTTGAAAGGATATTAATCCCCACCGGCTTGTTTATAGAATTGCCCCTGGGTTTTGAGGCGCAAATTCGCCCCCGAAGCGGTTTGGCCCTAAAACACGGAATTACTGTTTTGAACTCTCCGGGAACTATTGATTCAGATTACAGGGGAGAGATCAAGATCTTATTGATCAATTTTTCTGATACCGATTTTCGGGTCCAAAGCGGAGATCGTATAGCACAAATGATTATTGCTAAACACGAGCAAATAGATTGGGAGCAAGTAGAAGTGCTAAGCGAAACAGTTCGGGGAGCCGGAGGATATGGACATACGGGTTTATCTTAATTTTGCCTAATAATGAGATCATTTAGAATTTATACCAGCGGCTTATTTATTTTACTATTTTCTTTGCTGCTTTTGGGTGCCTGCCGATCAAAAAAGCAGACAATAAATACAGATAAGCTGGCATTGGAGAAAAGTAATGCAGAAAAACTGGAAACCATTAGGCAAACACAGGCCAATTTTACCACCCTTTCGGTAAAAGCTAAGGCCGATCTGGTATTAGATGGCAATGCCAACGATGTAACCATTAATTTCAGGATTCTGAAAGGCCAGAAGATCTGGCTATCTGTTACCGCTATTGCCGGTTTAGAAGTAGCCCGCATGCTCATAACGCCCGATAGTATTAAGGTCATTAACAGGTTGGAAAGCAGTTACATGGTTAAACCTTTCTCCTTTATCCATCAGTTCACCAATGATCAAATTAATTATGGAGTATTAGAAGCCATACTGGTAGGCAATGCCTTCGAAGAGGCTTTAAAGCAGCCTAATTTTATCGTTGATAATAACCAGCTGCAAACCAAGGGCAACCTCTCTACTATCGCTTACCGGGTTAATTTTAATGAAGCCTTTAAAGTAACCGATACGTATTTAGAAGATACACTGGCTTCGCAACAACTCCTAATTGCTTATCAGGATTTTTATGGAGAAGCAGGCTTAATATTGCCTCATCATATAAAACTTAAAACTTCGGCAGGCAAAAAATCCATCAGTGCCGAAATGAAATACACTAAGATTGAGAAAGATCTGTCTTTAGATTATCCTTTTAATGTTCCGAAAAGATTTTCGGTGAAAAAGTAATTTTAGATACATTTGCGCTATGAAATGGGTTAATTATATCCTTTTTTTCTTCTTTTTAACCCTTACGCTCAATGCTTTTGGCCAAAGTAGTGCCGATCTGAAACGCCGTAAAGAAGCCCTTACCCGAGAAATTGAAGAACTGAATCGTACCCTTAATAAAACCTCCAGCAGCAAAAGTCTTTCTTTAAAGCAGATCAGGGCACTAAATACCAAAATTCGGCTTCGCGAACAAAAAATAAAGACTATTAATTCGGAGATCAGTTTGTTAGACAACCAGATTTCAGAGAATACCCGAACGGTAAATTCATTGCAGGCTCAATTAAATGCCCTCAAAAAAGAATATGCCGGTATGGTTAGGTTTGCTTTCCGTAACCAAAGCGCTTACAGCAAGCTCATGTTCATTTTTGCGGCCGATAATTTTAACCAGGCCTATAAACGGCTTAAATACCTGCAGCAGTTTACCGAGTACCGTAAAAAGCAGGCCCGATATATTCAAAATACCCAAAAGGATCTGAACATACAGATCGTTAAACTCGATAAAAATAAGCAGGAAAAAACCTATCTGCTGAAAGATGAGCAGAAAGAGAAACTCACTTTAGGTAAAGAAAAGAAGAATCAGACACAGGTACTAACGGGCTTAACCAAAAAAGAAAAACAGCTTAAGCAAGAACTCAGCAAAAAGCAAAAAGAATCTATTCAGTTAAACAGGGCCTTACAGGCTGCAATTGCACGTGAGATTGAAGCAGAGCGGAGAAAAGCAACAGATGAAGCTAATAAAACAGAAACCAGAACCGGTGTTATCGCTAAACCTATAGCTAAAGGATCGAGCATTTTGGCCGCTACTCCAGAAGCCGCCAAGCTTTCTGCCGATTTCTTAGATAACCGCGGCCGATTGCCTTGGCCGGTAGCTAATGGTAATATTACTGAAGGGTTTGGCCGCCATAGTTATGGCGCCAATGTTACCCTCGAAAATAATGGAGTAGATATCAGCACCTCACCCGGTGCAAGTGTTAGAGCCGTTTTCTCTGGCGAAGTGCGTAAGGTTTTCAACGTAGGAAGTACCTATGTGGTTATGATCCGTCATGGAGAATATTTTACAGCCTATTCCAATCTGAAATCGGTTAATGTATCGGCCGGACAGAAAGTTAATTTAAAGCAAACCATTGGTACGGTAGCTACAGACCCCACAGACGACAGCACCGAAGTACACTTTGAACTATGGAAAGGTGCCAGCCCGCTTAACCCCTCCAGTTGGTTAGCCAATTAATTTAACAATTGCCTGAAGAAATTTAACATTTCTCCTGCAAAAAATGCCGTATATTTGCATCATCATTAATGAGTTATGCAAATGAACATCCTTTTGTTTTTAAATGTTGGAACCCCCGAATTATTATTAATTCTGTTGGCGGCTCTTTTGCTTTTTGGCGGTAATAAACTGCCCGAATTAGCCAGAGGGTTAGGCAAAGGGATTCGCGAATTTAAAGATGCTTCTGAGAATGTAAAAAGAGAAATTCATCGCAACATTAATGAAGTTCAACAAAACCTAGAAGAATCGACATCAGTCGATACTTCTGCTAAAGAAAAAGATCAAGAATCCTTAAAATCATAAACATGTTAAATACCCTATTACTAGCCGGACTCGGTACACCAGAAATCATACTTATTTTATTAGCTATCCTGTTATTATTCGGAGGTAAAAAAATTCCTGAATTAATGCGTGGTTTAGGTAAAGGTGTTAAAGAATTTAAAGATGCCAAAGATGGCGAGGCCGATTCTTCTAAAGCCGAAGAAAAAACAAAATAAATAATGCTTACCGGAGAATAATTATACCATAACTCCGTTCTATAATAGTTACTCCAGCTGGTTCTGCTTCAAAAACAGGCCAAATGGAATATATTAATAGTTTAATTGCC
The DNA here is from genome assembly GCA_046074105.1 of Sphingobacteriaceae bacterium. Taxonomy (GTDB): domain Bacteria; phylum Bacteroidota; class Bacteroidia; order Sphingobacteriales; family Sphingobacteriaceae; genus JAIPAN01. The sequence continues at coordinate 41,468 of JBJTNQ010000118.1, forward strand.
AGAACACTTGTGCGAACAAGCTTTCTCAAATGAAAAGAAAATTAATTTTAACCATTTTATTCCTTTGCTCAGCTGGCCTTTTACAGGCCATGCCTGTTAATGGGATTAATCGTGCTGTTAAAACGTATTTGAGTAACGATTCTTCGGCTCTTATCGGCTATAGCCCTTCTAATCTGGATGATGGGAGCACTTACAGCCGCCGCGATACGATCCCTAAAGCAATAAATTTAACACAAACCGCTCCTGTTCAGCGCTTTATTGATCTTTTGGTTCAGCGCAAGCAACAGATTGGGAAATTACTGGGTTTGTCAGATTATTATTTCCCGGTTTATGAAAAAGTTCTGAGTGAGTTTGGGCTCCCGGAAGAACTTAAATTTTTATCAGTTATTGAATCTGCATTAAACCCTCATGCGGTTTCCAGAAGTGGCGCAACCGGCCCCTGGCAATTTATGGCCCCAACAGCTAAAGCCTATGGTTTAGCGATGAACAAAGAGGTTGATGAACGTAAAGATCCATTAAAAGCCAGCCGTGCAGCCGCAGCTTATTTAAAAGATGCCTTCGCCGAATTCGACGACTGGTTATTGGCCATTGCCTCCTACAATTGCGGCCGTGGGGCGGTTAGCAGAGCCATTGCCAGAGCCGGCGGTCAGGCCGATTTTTGGAAAATAAGTCCGTTTCTGCCAGCAGAAACCCGCAATTATGTGCCTAAATTTATTGCTACTGCTTATATTATGAGTAATTATAAGCAATATGATATAAATCCACTGGCACCCAGTTTTAATACTTTTACCGACGTTTACGACATCATTAAGCCTATCTCTTTAGCTGCTGTTGCCCGTGCTACCGGTATAGATCTGCAGCAATTGCTCACCCTTAACCCGTCTTATAAAAATTTGATCATTAAAGGCTCTGTAGAAGTTCCTAAACCCTTGGTATTACCTGTTGCTGCACAACCAGATTACGCCGCATTATACAAGGTACTAAATAGCGCCTCTGTAGATGAAGCCACGGTTTCGTCTGCCACTACATCAAAGTCTAACCTAAAAAAGACTGTTTATCACGTGGTTAAAAAAGGCGAGAGCTTATCTCTTATCGCAAAAAAGTTTACTGGTGTTACTGCCGAAGAAATTAAACGCTGGAATGGTTTGCGCTCATCTGGCCTTAAGCCCGGTATGCGTTTAAAGATCCATAAAAACTAAGGTATATTCCAGTCTACTCTTAATTTAAGGATTGCTGCCACAGGCAAGCAGTTCTAAACACAACTTACTCTCAATTTCCCGAAAAGAATTGTAATTTTGAGGCCACTCAAAAAAAACAGATATGAGTAAGACTAATCGAAAACAAGATGCACTCGACTACCACGCTTTAGGTCGTCCGGGAAAGATAGAAGTAGTTTCCACCAAGCCAACCAATTCACAACGCGATTTAGCTCTTGCTTACTCTCCCGGAGTAGCTGAACCTTGCTTGCGTATTGCCGAAAACAAAGAAGATGTTTATAAATATACCGCTAAGGGTAATTTGGTTGCCGTAATTAGTAACGGAACAGCAGTTTTAGGATTAGGTGATATTGGTCCCGAAGCCGGTAAACCGGTAATGGAAGGTAAAGGAATTCTCTTTAAAATTTTTGCCGATATCGATGTTTTCGATCTGGAATTAGATACCAAAAATGTAGACGATTTTGTAAAGATCGTGAAGGCTTTAGAGCCCACATTTGGCGGGGTAAACCTAGAAGATATTAAAGCCCCAGAATGTTTTGAAATAGAAAGCCGCTTAAAAGAGGAATTGAACATTCCAATCATGCACGACGATCAGCATGGTACAGCCATCATTTCTTCGGCAGCCTTAATCAATGCCTGCGGCATTCAAAAGAAGAAATTAGATAAAATTAAGATTGTAATAAACGGTGCCGGTGCGGCAGCCATTTCCTGTTCTCGCCTTTACGTAAGTATGGGGGCTAAGAAAGAAAACATGGTGATGTTAGACCGCAGCGGAGTAATTAACCAAAGCCGTAAAAATCTCGATCCTACCAAAGCAGAATTTGCTACTTCCCGTAAGATCAATACACTAGAAGAAGCTATTAAAGATGCCGATGTGTTCATCGGATTATCATCTGCAGATGTATTGACCCCGGAAATGTTAAAAACCATGGCTAAAAACCCTATTGTGTTTGCCATGGCCAATCCCGATCCGGAAATTGCCTACAATCTGGCTATTAAAACCCGTAAAGATGTGATTATGGCCACCGGTCGTTCCGATTATCCTAACCAGGTAAATAACGTGCTGGGTTTCCCTTATATTTTTAGAGGAGCTTTAGATGTAAGGGCAACCACCATTAACGAAGAAATGAAGATTGCCGCGGTTAAGGCTATCGCCGAATTGGCTAAAAAGCCGGTTCCAGAAGCAGTTAACCTAGCCTATAATACCAAAAATCTGAAATTTGGTAAAGATTATATCATTCCTAAGCCTTTAGATTTCAGACTGATCACGGCAGTTTCGCCGGCAGTTGCCAAAGCCGCCATGGATTCTGGCGTGGCCAGATACCCAATAAGCGATTGGGATGCTTATAAAGAAGAACTTAAACTGCGTTTGGGTATGGATGATGCTTTAATGCGTGCCATAACCAATAAAGCCAAAACAGATCCTAAACGAATTGTTTTTGCCGAAGCAGATAATTATAAAATTCTGAAAGCCGCACAAATTGTAAAAGACGATGGCGTGGCTATTCCTATCTTATTAGGAGATAAACTTCGTATTCAGGAATTGATTGATGAAAACGAGCTCGATCTGGAAGGCGTGGCTATCATCGATCCAAAAGAAGAACAAGAAGAATCAAACCAATACGCAGAATACCTTTTCCAAAAGCGCCAACGCAAAGGCCTTACCTTACACGAGGCTAAAAAATTAATGCGTGACCGAAATTATTTCGGGGCATCTATGATAGAATTTGGCAAAGCCGATGCCTTAATATCGGGTTTAACCAAAAATTATGTACAAACCATTCGCCCAGCATTACAAGTAATTGGTACCGAACCTGGTGTTAACCGCGTTGCCGGAATGTACATGATGCTTACCAAAAAAGGTCCGATATTTTTTGGTGATACCACGGTAAACGTAAATCCAAGTGTAGAAGAATTAGTAGACCTTACCGTGCTTATAGACCGTTCGGTAAAGAAATTTAATATTCAGCCCCGCATTGCGATGTTATCTTACTCTAATTTCGGCTCAAATGAAGGAGAGGTGCCAGATAAAACCCGCGAAGCGGTGGCCATACTACATCAAAAACATCCGGAAGTAATGGTAGATGGAGAAATGCAGGCTAACTTTGCCATGAATGCCAATCTGTTGAAAGAGAACTATCCTTTCAGTACCCTGAACGGAACGCCGGCAAATACCCTGGTGTTCCCTACCCTCGAATCGGGAAATATTGCTTATAAGCTGATCCAAGAGTTAGGCGAAGCAGAAGCCATAGGGCCTATTCTTTTAGGTTTAAATAAGCCGGTGCATATTTTACAGCTAGGCTCTACCGTAAGAGAAATTGTAAACATGGTTTCAATAGCTGTGGTAGATGCACAGTCTAAGGCTGAGCAAAATCCGGTAAACCGCAAGATAAAAGGTATTTTAAACCGCATCAGAAAACCTGCGAAATAAAATGTACGATTATATTGACGGTAAATTAGCCTTTAAATGCCCTACCTACGTAGTTATCGAAGCAGGCGGAGTAGGTTATCATATCAATATTTCTTTAAATACCTTTGCTAGCATAGGTACTCAGGAGCGCTGTAAGCTCTATACCTGGCTTCATATTAAGGAAGATGCCCATACTTTATATGGCTTTGCCGATGAAGGAGAACGCCGTTTATTTTTGCATCTTATTTCTGTTTCGGGTATAGGGCCTAATACCGGCCGCATGATGTTGTCTTCTATAAACCCGCAAGAAATACAAACGGCCATTGTTAAAGGCGATGTGCCTTTAATTCAGCGTATTAAAGGGATTGGTCCAAAATCTGCCCAGCGATTAATTCTGGAACTGCAAGATAAATTGAAGAAAGAAGGACCAGATTCACTTATTTCAGTACCACAAAACCATACCATAAAAGATGAGGCCCTGTCTGCTTTAGTGATGTTGGGCTTTGCTAAAAATACCGCCGTAAAAGTGCTGGATCAGGCAATAAATAAAGAAAACGAAAGTTTAACTGTAGAGGCTTTGATAAAAATTGCCCTAAAAAGCTTATAATTATATTAAAATTTAGGATCCTAACCTTGAAGAAGACATCGCCCGTTTTCTTATTTTTTTTCTTGATAAGCTTTGTATTCGGTCAGCAAACGTTGTTTGCCCAAACGCCGGTACAAAAGCCGGATAGTACCCAACTTGTTTATCCTTTTAGGGATAGTAAAACCCTTTTGTTTAAAAAACCGGCAGGCATTTCCCTACCCAACCCGGCAAATGTGCAGCGTACGGTCGAGTTTGATCCCATTTCTCGTCAATATATCATTAAAGAAAAGGTAGGCAACCAGTTTTACCGCAGCCCGCAATATCTTTCTATCGAAGAATATCAGCGTTTAGAAAATCAGCAGATTAAGAAGAACTATTGGCGAGAATTATCAGACCTAGCCATTACCGAAGCCCGCCAACCCGGATTTATCCCTGCAGTAAAAATTGACAGCAAGTCCTTTAACCGTTTATTTGGTGGTTCTACTATCGAGATCAGGCCTCAGGGATCGGCAGAGCTAACCTTTGCAGGCCGAATTAACCGGAATGAGAATCCCTTGTTTAACGAACGTCAGCGTACTCAGGGGAATTTCGATTTTAATCAGCGTATTCAAATGAACCTGGTAGGCCAGGTAGGAGAAAAATTAAGAATTAGCACCAACTATAATACTGAAGCTCAATTCGATTTCGAAAATCAGATTAAGCTGGATTATACCGGAAAAGACGACGAGATCATTAAAAAAATAGAGGCCGGTAACGTAAGCCTGCCTTTAAGTTCTTCTCTAATTACCGGAAGTCAGGCCTTGTTCGGCTTAAAAACACAATTACAGTTTGGGCGTTTAAACGTAACTACTGTTTTTTCACAGCAAAAATCCCAATCTAAAGAAATAACCATTACCAATGGTTCTCAGCAAAATGAGTTCCGTGTGCTGGCCGATAGCTATGAGGCCAATAAACACTATTTCTTAGCACAGTATTTTCACGATCATTACAATGAAGCACTAAAGAAATTGCCGCTCATTAGCACCAATATCAATATTACCAAAATTGAAGTATGGATAACCAACCGGGCCAGTAATACTACCGACTCCCGCGATGTATTGGCCTTTGTTGATCTGGGAGAGAATAATCCGTACAATACCACCGTATTTCAGGGTGGGGCCGGATACTCCGTTTTACCTGCCGGTTTTAATGGCCCTGGCTTTACCAAAGCCTCTAATAATTTGCTTGCTGCCATCCCTCCGGGCGCCCGGTTTACCAATACCAACGATATCAATTCCTTTTTTCAGGCCAGTGGCGCAACAGATAACTTTGCCAAGCTAACCTACGCCCGCAAACTAACCGAGAAAGAATATACACTTCACCCACAGTTAGGTTATGTTTCTTTAAATAGTGCATTAAATGCTGATGAGGTACTGGCAGTGGCTTACCGCTATACCATTAATGGCGAAGAATACCAAGTAGGGGAATTTTCTACAGATAAAGCAGTAAATAATGCCCAGCCCGAAGTGCTATATGTAAAATTGCTGAAGAACGAAACCCTCAAAACCAAATCAGATAACCCGAACTATAAGGTTTTTCCGCTTTGGAACCTAATGATGAAGAATATCTACTCGTTAGGGGCTTACCAGATCAGCAAAAATGATTTCCGCCTTAATATTTTTCGATTAGATGAACAATCGGGTGTAGAAAAACCTCAAATGACCGAGGGGGTAAATACCAATGGCAAACTCTGGCTGCAGCTTACCAACGTAGATAACCTGAATCAGCAGAACGATCGTAAGCCCGATGGTTTTTTCGACTTCTTAGAAGGTCTTACTATCGATCCTTTAAACGGACGTATTACTTTTCCAACCATAGAACCTTTCGGTGCCGACTTGGCCGCACAGTTTACGTTGGCAGAAGCCAACTTGGCAAAAAAATATGTTTATCAGCCATTATATGACTTAACCAAGGCCGATGCACAGCAATTATATCCGGAACTGAACAGGTACATCATTAAAGGAACCTACCAGTCGCAGGTTAGTTCAGAGTTCCAGTTAAATGCCATTAATATTCCAGAAGGGTCGGTACAGGTAATTGCCGGAACGTTGCCTTTGCAGGAAGGTGCAGATTTTACCATCGATTATAATATTGGCCGTGTCCGGATTTTGAACCAAGCCCTATTAAATTCCGGGCAGCCTATCCGCATTAAGCTAGAAAATAATGAATTGTTTGGCTTACAGCAAAAATCACTGTTCGGTTCTCGTTTCGATTACCGTGCCGGTAAAAAGCTGAATTTGGGTGCCACTTTCCTTAATTTAACCGAAAGACCGCTCACACAAAAAGTAAATATTGGCGAAGAGCCCATCTCGAACACCATTTGGGGAATGGATCTGAATTATAGTTCCGACTCCCGCTGGTTAACCCGTATGGTAGATAAGATTCCCCTCATTAATACCAAAGAAAAGTCTACCATTACCTTTACCGGCGAATTTGCCAATTTTATTCCGGGGCATCCCAACTCGCTCAATTTTGCAGGCAGTAAAAATGGTTCTAGCTATTTAGATGATTTTGAGGCCAGCCGCTCGGTTATTGATCTGAAAAGTTCGGTGGCCTGGCAAATATCGGGTACTCCGCAACTTTTCCCCGAATCTCAGTTAAACGACAATCTTTCTTACGGATTTAATCGAGCCCGATTGGCCTGGTACAATATCGATCCTATATTTTATAATCGCTACGGTACCGGTACGCCATCCGATATCAAATTAAGTCCTAATGCCCTTTCTAATCATTATGCCAGAGAAGTTTTAGAGCGGGAAGTATTTCCGTTTAAAGATTCGCCAAGCGGGCAGCCCTTATTGCTGCCTACCATGAACATGGCTTTTTATCCTTCTTTAAGGGGGCCTTATAACTATACCACCACCGATATTGATGCCAGCGGTAATTTATTGAAACCCAAAGAAAGATGGGGTGGTATGTTCCGCAAACTGGAAAGTAACGATTTCGAAGCCCTCAATATCGAATTTATTGAGATGTGGGTGCTCGATCCTTTTATTTATAAACCTAATTCTCAGGAAAAAGGATATTTATATTTCAACCTGGGAAATATTTCGGAAGATATTTTGAAAGACGGGCGTAAATCGTTAGAAAATGGTTTGCCAAGTGATGGCGATGCCGCTAAGACCGATGCCACCAATTGGGGTAAGGTGCCTAAATTGCAGCCGGTTATACAGGCTTTTGATAATAATCCGGATTCCCGGAAATTACAGGATGTGGGTTTAGACGGATTGAGCAACGCCCAAGAGCAGCAGTTTTTTGCCAATTCTTTCCTTAATCAGTTAAGCCCTCAGGCGGCAGCCGAATTAAGTAAAGATCCATCGTCTGATGATTACCAATACTTTAGAGGTAACCAGTACGATAATAGCATTGGTATTTTGGAGCGTTACCAGCATTATAATGGCAGCGATGGTAACTCTAAAACACCCAGCCAGTCGCTGGCAGAAACCGGACTGGAAAACACGGCTTCTACTTCTTTACCTGATGGCGAAGATGTAAATCGTGATAACAACTCGTCTAAAGCTGATGAATATTACGAATATAAAATACCTGTTAGCGTTAATGATCTGAGCACCGTTGGCGCAAATTATGTGACCGATATTTTGCCTGCAACCGTAAAGCTGGCCAACGGAAATCAGGAAACCGTACGCTGGATACAGCTTAAGATACCACTGGCCGAGTTTAACGCCAAATACGGAAATATCCAAGATTTTAAATCCATCCGTTTTATCCGGGCTTTTATGACCGGTTTTGCAGAACCTACCATTTTGCGTTTTGCCAAGCTGCAATTGGTACGTGGCGAATGGCGCAGGTATAATGCAGAGAACAATCCCGCCAAGGTAATTGCCGACCCAAGTATTATTAATCCGATAGATAATTCCAGTCTGGAAGTAAGTACGGTAAATATTGAGGAGAATGGTAAGCGTACCCCTATTCCGTATGTTACCCCTCCGGGAATTGCCCGAGAGCTGGATTATAGCGGCTTTAATGCCAATACCCGACAGAACGAGCAATCGCTTTCGGTAAAAGTAAAAAGCTTAAAAGATGGTTTTGGCCGTGCTGCCTTCCGTACCTCGTTCAACGATTTCCGTTCTTATCGCCGTATGGAAATGTTTATCCATGCCGAAAGTGCCGACCAGGTAAATACCCTGAACGATAAAGATGTGAGTGCTTTTATCAGAATAGGCAGCGACAATCAGGATAACTATTACGAATACAGCATTCCTTTAAAGGTAAGCCAGGCAGGCACTACCGATCCTTCGGCCATATGGCCAGAAGAGAACAAGCTGGATGTAGCATTAAATGCTTTTCAGCTAGCTAAAACTGCCCGTAACAATGCCTTGTATAATGGGGCGCCCTGGCCGGTAAATAAACCTTTCCAGTATTCTGATGGTCAAAATACCATTACCGTAATGGGTCAGCCTGATATGAGTAAGGTGAGGGTTTATATGGTAGGGGTTCGCAATCCTTTAAAGAATATGGCTAACCCTTCCGGGGATGATGGCTTAGATAAAGCAGCCGAAGTATGGTTCAACGAATTGCGCTTAACCGATTTTGATGAACGTGGCGGATGGGCCGCAACTGCCCGTATGAATGCTAAACTGGCCGACTTTGCCGATGTTTCTGTTTCCGGAAGCCGCAGTACCGATGGTTTTGGATCTTTAGATAAACGGGTTAGCGAACGTAACCGGAGCAATAATACCTTATTCGATGTTTCATCGAGCATAGAGGCTGGTAAGTTTTTCTCTCAGCGAAGCGGCATTAAAATACCCATGTTCGTAAATTTTTCGCAGCAGGTTAATACGCCGATGTTCGATCCACGTTCGCCGGATCTGGAATTGCAGACCGCACTAGATAATTCGCCAAAATCGGTACAAAAAGATATTTTAAATACCGTTCAGGATTTTACTACCCGTAAGAGTATCAATTTTACCAATGTGCGTAAAATTAAAACCGATCTGCAGAGCAAATCGCAGCTATGGGATATTGAGAACTGGAGCGCAACCTACGCCTATACCGAATACAATCACCGCGATTTTATCAACGAAAAAAGTATTCAAAAAACCTATAAGGCAGCCTTGGCCTATAATTATTCGCGGCAAGCTAAAAGCTACACGCCATTCGCCAAAATTATTAAGAAAAACACCTTGGCCCTGTTCAGAGATTTCAATTACAGCCTGTTGCCATCGGTATTAAATTTCCGAATCGATGTAGACCGTATGTACTCCGAAAATACCCTCCGGAACAACGATCCTAATAATTTTATTCCGGTAAGCACCAGCTTTAACAAGAACTTCCTCATGAGCCGCTTGTATGGCATTAGCTGGAACCTCACCCGTTCTCTGCAAATGGATTTTAATGCCACCAATTATTCGGTTATCGATGAGCCCGATGGGGCAATTACCCCCGATAAAAAGGAAATTATTTGGCAAAACCTCAAAAAATTAGGCCGTACAACAGATTATGGGCATAACCTAAACTTAACCTATAATGTACCTGTTAATAAAATTCCGGGTTTAGACTGGTTAAATGTAACCACCCGTTACGGAACTACTTTTAACTGGAAGAGCGAGCCTTTGGCAACCCTAAACGATCCGAGCATTAACTTGGGCAATAGCATTCAGAACACCCGGGTCATTCAGGTAAATCCATCTTTAAACCTCAACTCGTTCTATAATAAGTTTGGGTTTATTAGAAGAATAAACAATAACCAGGAGGCCAGTAAATGGAGCAAGGCACTCATGTCTGCCCTAACCAGCGTGAAAAATGTGGGGGGTGCCTATACCCGCACCGAGGGTACCTTCCTACCGGGATATTTGCCACGTACCAATGCCTTCGGACAAGATTTTGATTACGGTGCACCAGGCTGGGATTTCTTATTCGGCAGCCAGGGCGATATACGTGGCCGGGCCATAAGTAATGGCTGGATAAGTAATGACCCGTTGCTTAACCAATTATATGTTACCGGCTTAAAAGAAGATCTGAATTTAAGAGGAACGGTTGAACCGATAAAAGATCTGCGAATAGAATTAACCGCCATGCGGAGCAGAAATTTTAATTATTCTACCACCTTTAAATATGTTGATGCATCTAGCAGTTTCGAGAATTTAAACCCTATTACCACCGGCGATTACAGTATTTCGTTCTTTAGTTTACGTACCGCATTCAATAAAGCCAGACCAGGTAGCAGCACCAACCTGTTCCGCCAGTTCGAAGCTAACCGGGCTATTATTTCTCAACGTTTGGGAATACAGAACCCTAACTCGTTGGGCCAGTCTAATGGCTATGCCGATGGTTACGGCAAAAACTCGCAGGATGTGGTAGTGGCTTCTTTCCTGGCCGCTTACTCCGGAAAAGATGCCACAAATATTAAACTAAATAATTTTCCTAAGATTCCGGTTCCAAACTGGCGGATTAATTATAACGGCTTATCCAGGATACCTTTCCTGAGCGAAATCTTTAATTCTATAGACCTGACCCATTCTTACCGCTCTACTTACAGCGTAAACGGATTCAGTTCTTTGGCCCGATACGAAATAAGCAATGGTGCGGTAAATGTTCGCGATGCGAATGATAATTTCCTGCCCCAGTATCAGTTTAACCAGGTCACACTATTCGAGCAATTTGTGCCGCTATTGGGTATAGATGTACGTTTGAAAAATAACATGACCACCAATTTCGAATACCGTAAATCGAGAACCGTTAGTCTAAGCTTAGCCAACAGCCAGCTGGCCTTACAAACCGATGAGGCCTTAGTTTTTGGATTAGGTTATCGTACGGCCCAGTTCAGGTTCCCTTTTGGTTTGTTTAAAAGCTTAAAGATGAATAACGACATGAACTTTAAATTAGATTTTGCCATTAACGACCGCAAGACCATAATTTATCGTGCGGATGTGATCGATCCGGAGGTTTCTTCTGGTGCAAAAAATATTACTTACCGCCCTTCGGTAGATTATGTTCTAAATCAACGATTTAATTTAAGGATATTCTACGATGGCAATATCACCAAGCCCTATACCTCACAAAGTTTCAATACTTCGTTCAGCAACTTTGGGGTAACCTTACGTTTTACCATACAATAAACCCATTGTTAATTCAGGCAGATTAAGCTATTTTTGAGCAAAACATATAAAAAACATGAACTTCCCATCCGAACTTAAATACACCAGCGACCACGAGTGGATCCGCGTAGAAGGTAATAATGCTTATGTTGGCATTACCGATTTTGCACAAAGAGAATTAGGCGATATTGTTTACATCGATATCAATTCTGTGGGCAAAACGGTGAATAAAGAAGACGTTTTTGGTACAGTAGAGGCCGTTAAAACCGTTTCCGATCTATTTATGCCTATTACAGGCAAAGTATTAGAATTCAATAAAAAACTCGATACCAATCCGGAATTAGTGAACTCAGATCCTTACGGAGACGGATGGATGGTTAAAATAGAGATGAGCGATGCTGCTCAGGCAGAAGCCCTGCTTTCTGCGGCAGCTTACCAGGCACTAATAGGCGCTTAATGCTGCGAACCCTTCGCCATCAAATACTGGCCATTGCTTGGTCAGCCATTATATTGGTGCTCTGTAATTTACCGGCAGAAGATCTGCCCCAAAATTCACCACTTTTTTTCGAAGGGTTCGATAAACTGGTCCATACCGGCTTTTTCTTTGTTTTGTCGGTTTTGCTTTTTTATGGTAAAATAAGGCAGCAGCAAAGTTATCAGTATCGGTTCCTTACCATCATCAAAATATTTTTGATCAGTGCTGCCTTAGGCGCAGCTATAGAACTGATGCAGTGGAAATGGTTTACCTACCGCTCGGCAGACTGGCTTGATTTTTTCTGCGATCTGCTGGGAGTGGCCATGGGAACTTTCAGTTATGTCTTTTTACATAGAATACAGTTCAATGAAAAGTAAGCTAAACTATTTCGTCCTTATTTTATTCCTGATAACGGGCTTAAGCAGCTGCAGCCTGCTAAAAAAAAAATGCGATTGCCCGCATTTCCGATACCAGGCACCTGCGGCCGGAAGATCCTGAGTACCATTCTTATTTGGATTTAATTTAAATAAGCCTTATTTTTGAATCCTAAACCCTGAAGAATTGAAAACGAAACTTTCGCAATTAGAACCAGGAGAATCCGGAATAATCAAAGAGTTTACCGACCTGGAAATGTCGGTAAAATTGATGGAGATGGGATGCCTGCCGGGAGAATCTATTCAGGTAGAGCGTGTAGCGCCTTTAGGAGATCCGATTGCTGTAACGGTTTCGGGATATCAGTTAAGCCTCCGCAAACAGGAAGCATCCACCATTATCTTACAATAAAAACTCTGTGAAAAAGCAATTGAAAGTGGCGCTTGTTGGTAACCCCAACACCGGAAAATCTACACTTTTCAATCTTTTAACCGGTTTAAATCAAAAAATAGGCAATTTCCCGGGTGTAACCGTCGATAAAAAGACCGGTCAGTGTAAACTCAACGCCCAGCAAGAAGCCTTAATTATCGATCTTCCCGGCGCTTATAGCCTATATCCCAAAAGCAAAGACGAAGGCGTAGTGCTCGATATTCTGGCCAATCCGGCTCACGAATTATATCCCGACCTCGTGATCTTCATTGCCGATGCCACGAACCTAAAACGTAACCTGCTCTTATATACGCAGGTAGCCGATCTGAAAGTTCCGGTCATCATTGCCCTCAATATGATGGATCAGGCCAAACGTTTGGGCATAAAAATTAAGATAGATGAATTATCGGCAAAGCTGGGCGTAAGAATAGTACCCATAGCTGCACGTCAGGCAGAAGGTATTGCGGAGCTTAAGCAAGCTATTACCGAAGCCAGTACCATTCCCTTACAGGTAGACACGGTCGATTTTAACGAATTTGTACCTAAAGGCTTGCTCGATCAAATTCAGCAGGAATTTAAAGTAAAACATTCTTACCAGGCCTTACAGCATGCTCACCATCATAAACACCTGGCATTCATTCAGGCCGAACAAACCGCACGTTTGGTAGAGTGGGTACAAGAGCACCAGTTCGAATCACAAAAATTACAGGCGCAAGAAACTATTGCCCGCTATAATTTCATAAACGAAGCCCTTTTCGATACCCTAAGTACTCCAGATAATCCAAGCCAGGAAACCTATAGTAACCGCATTGACCACATCCTCACCCATCGGGTATGGGGTTTTGTCATTTTCATGACGATACTATTCATTGTATTTCAATCCATATTCTCCTGGTCCGAATATCCCATGTCCTTAATAGAGAACCTGTTTATCTGGCTCGGTAACGCAGCACACAGCTATTTACCTGCTGGGGTACTCACTAATTTATTGGTCGATGGGGTCTTAGCCGGCCTCAGTGGCGTATTAATATTTATACCGCAGATAGCCATCCTGTTTGCCTTTATAGCCATTCTGGAAGATACCGGTTATATGGCAAGGGTTACCTTTATGATGGACCGTTTAATGCGCAAAGTGGGTTTAAATGGCAAATCGGTGGTACCCATGATCGGTGGTCTGGCATGTGCGGTGCCTTCTATTATGAGTGCCCGCAACATCGAGAACTGGAAAGATCGCATCATTACCATTATGGTTACGCCATTGGTAAGCTGTTCGGCACGTTTGCCTATTTATACCTTGTTAATTGCACTGGTGGTGCCCGATCATCGGGTATGGGGGCTTTTTAATTTGCAGGGTCTGGCACTCATGGCCATGTACCTGTTAAGTATGCTTACTGCCGTGTTGGTGGCCTGGGTAATGAAAAACCTCATTAAGGCCCGTGAGCGTGGTTACTTCATTATGGAGCTGCCGGTTTACCGCATGCCCCGCTGGAACAATGTGGCCCTTACCATGTACGAAAAAGTGAAAGCCTTTGTCATGGAAGCGGGTAAAGTCATTATTGCTATTTCGGTTATTCTCTGGGTCTTGGCCTCTTATGGCCCCCCGGCTAAATTTAAAGCCATAGAAAAGCAATACCAGTCTGCCGCTTATACCGGCCGCTATCAGCCCGAACAACTTAAAAGGATGGAGGCTTCATCCAAACTAGAGCACTCTTTTGCCGGTATATTGGGCAAAAGTATTGAACCAGCTATCAAGCCTCTGGGTTTCGACTGGAAAATTGGTATTGCCTTAATCACCTCTTTTGCAGCCCGCGAAGTTTTTGTGGGTACCATGGCTACGCTATACAGTGTAGATGGTGATGCCTCCCGAATAGAGTCGGTAAAGGAGAAAATGGCGCAGGCCCGCAACCCCGAAACCGGGAACCTGGTATTTACCCTTCCGGTTGCATTCTCGCTCATGATATTTTATGCTTACGCGATGCAGTGTATGAGCACCATGGCCGTAGTTTATCGTGAAACCAAGAGCTGGAAATGGCCCATCACTCAATTTATATATATGACCTCGCTGGCTTATGTGGCCAGTTTGCTGGTCTATCAATTTTTAAAATAATCGCGATATTAGGTCGTGGATAAAATAAAAGTACTCGAACAATATCTTCCGCCTCAATCGGCACCCCTTATTGCCCGATGGATAGATCATTTTCAGTGCGAATTTAAAGTTTCGCGTACACGGAGTACCAAATTTGGTGACTACAGGGCACCCTTTGGCGGGCAGGGTCACCGCATCTCTATCAATTACGATTTGAATACTTATGCTTTTCTGGTGACTACGGTGCATGAATTTGCGCATCTCTTAACCTGGAACGAGCATAAACGCAAGGCTAAGCCCCACGGAGCGGAGTGGAAAGCCAATTTTAAACGAATGATGCGCCCATTCTTTGAGCAGGATGTTTTTCCACCCGATATCAGGCTGGCCATTACCCGCTACCTGGAAAATCCGGCGGCTTCCAGCTGTACCGATCATCAATTATTTAAGGCTTTAAAAAAATACGATGCCACACCCGAACACCTGGTTTTAGTAGAGGCCGTGCCTTTGGGTAGCTGCTTTAAGCTAAAAGATGGGCGGGTATTTAAAAAAGACGCTAAGATCCGCAAACGCTTCCGCTGTACCGAGATCGCTACCCAAAAAATCTATTTATTCAGCCCCTTGGCTGAAGTGGAATTGATGATTTAATTTCGTCATTTCGATAATATTCCGCTGCCAATCATTTATGCAGGGCGAGAAATCTCTCATCACCTTGAGCTTGTCGAAAGGGGGAGTGCATCATCCTTCAACAGGCTCAGGATGACACGAAATAAACGAGAGATTTCTCATCCCGCAAAGCGGGAATTCGAAATGACGATAATATTAGTAAGCCAGCAGCTTCGTGATAGTGTCTACCAGTCGGGATTTGGCCAGAAAATTATCTTCTATTGCCTTGTTCATCGGGATAGGCGTATCCAGGCTGGCGCAGCGCCTAATGGGTGCATCTAAATATTGAAAACCATGTTCGCCGATATAGGCGCTCAGTTCGGCACCAAAACCGCTGCTCAGGGTATCTTCATGTAAAATTAAGACCCGGCCCGTTTTTCTAACGCTTTGCATCACGGCCTCGGTGTCCCAGGGTTGCAGGCTTCGTAGATCCAGCAGATCGGCAGAGATACCTGGATGGGCCTCCAGGTATTCCAGCGCCCAGTGTACCCCTAAACCGTAGGTGATGATACTCAGCTGTTCGCCACTGCGGATGAGGTGTGCCTTGCCGATCTCGGTAGTATAATAATCATCAAAAACAGGTTCAGAAATGCCGCGGTACAGGTATTTGTGTTCGAAATAGAGTACCGGGTTCGGATCTTCGATAGCCGAAAGCAATAAACCTTTGGCATCGGCCGGAAAGGCCGGATAAACTACTTTGAGACCGGGTGTTTTGGTAAACCAGGCCTCATTGCTTTGCGAATGAAAAGGCCCGGCACCGGTGCCTGCTCCGGTGGGCATGCGTACCACCACATCGGCTTTTTCGCCCCAGCGGTAATGCGTTTTGGCCAAATTATTCACGATCTGGTTAAAGCCGCAGCTTACAAAATCGGCAAACTGCATTTCTACCACGGCTTTATAACCATTAATAGACAGGCCCAAAGCAGCACCTACTATGGCCGATTCGCAAATGGGCGTATTGCGGATGCGTTCTTTGCCGAATTCTTCTACAAATTCCTGCGTAATTTTGAAGGCTCCGCCATACTCGGCAATATCCTGCCCCATAATCACCAGGTTCGGAAATTTTTGTAGCCCGGCCCGCAAGCCATCGCTAATGGCATCGAGGTATCTTTTTTCTGTTTGGGCACCCTGCGGGTGGATGATGGGGCTAGAACCCGGGGCATACACATCCCCCAATTCCTGCTGGATATCGGCATCCAAATCAGGCAGGGCGAATACCTGTTCAATATCGTGCTCTATTTCTTCTTTAAATTTCGCCTTAATTTGGGCAATCTGATCCTCGTTTAAGATGCCTTCCTCCAATAAGAATGCTTCGAAATTTTGCAGCGGATCTTTTTGCTCCCATTCCTCAAATAATGCCTGCGGCACGTATTTGGTGCCCGAGGCTTCTTCGTGGCCCCGCATGCGGAAGGTCTTACATTCTACCAATACCGGCCGCGGGTTTTTACGAAGGTCGTTGGCCAGCTCCTGAATGGTATGGTATACTTCGAGGATATTGTTGCCGTCAATGATGCGGCCCTCCATGCCGTAGCCTTTGGCCCGGTCTGCCAGGTTTTCGCAGCGGTATTGCTCGTTGGTGGGGGTAGATAAGCCGTAGCCATTATTCTCGATCAAGAAAATAACGGGCAAATCCCATACGGCGGCTACATTCAGAGCTTCGTGAAAATCGCCCTCGCTGGTGGCACCTTCGCCGGTATAAACCAGCGTTACCTTTTCTTCTTTACGGAGTTTGTGGGCCAGGGCAATTCCATCCGCGAGGGCCATCTGGGGCCCGAGATGGGATATCATGCCGATAATATGGTATTCTTGTGTACCAAAATGGAAAGAGCGGTCGCGTCCTTTGGTAAAACCCGCGGCTTTGCCCTGCCATTGGGCCATCAATCGCGTAAGCGGAATATCACGTGAGGTGAATACGCCGAGGTTACGGTGCATGGGCAGGATGTACTCTTCGGACTCCAGGGCCAGGGTGCTGCCTACGGCTATGGCTTCTTGCCCTATGCCCGAAAACCATTTACCAATACGCCCCTGACGCAGCAGAATGAGCATTTTCTCCTCTATCATTCGGGGTTTCAAGAGGTATCTGTAAAGCCTGAGCAGGGTTTGGTCGTCCAGATCGTTACGCTTAAAATGCATAGGCAATGCTTTATTTTCCTTTAAATAACCAGCAGCTAAAGATTTATGCCTTGGGCTCCTGGTGTTCGTTAAGCCAGCTCTTACTGAAAGACTGCGGAGCTACTTCGGGTAGGCTGCGGTGTTTACCCCAGGTTTTGGAGAAAAACCGGCTGAGCAGGAAGTTTTTCCATTTGCCCCCAAGCATATCCATCATTTTACGGCTTAGCATACCTTTTTTCCAGGCAAACCATCCTAAGCCTTCCATCTTAGTGCCTAACCCGTTCTTCACGGCATCTCTCCGGTTTAAGAGTAGCATTTTATGGATATCTATTTTTACGGGACATACTTCGGTGCATTTACCGCAAAGGCTGGAAGCATAGCTGAGGTGTTTGAATTCTTCCATGCCGGCCAGGTGCGGGGTGATGACCGAACCGATGGGTCCGCTGTAAGTGGTTTCGTAAGTATGGCCGCCAATATTCTTATAGATGGGGCAGGCATTTAAACAGGCTCCGCAGCGAATGCAGTACAGTCCCTGCCGCTGATCTTTTTGAGCCAGCAGGTTTGTACGGCCATTATCGAGTAAAATAACATACATCTCCTCGGGGCCGTCTGTTTCGTTGGGCTGCCGTGGGCCGCTTAAAATGGTATTGTAAACGGTTAGGTTTTGTCCGGTACCGTGGGTGGCCAGCAGTGGCCAGAACAGGTCCAGATCGCTTAGGGAAGGAATGAGTTTCTCTATCCCTACTATGCTAATCTGGATCTTTGGAAAAGTGGTGGTCAGGCGGGCATTGCCTTCATTTTCGGTAATGGCAACGCTTCCGGTATCGGCAATGAGGAAATTTCCTCCGGTTATGCCGATATCGGCTTGGGTATATTTTTCGCGAAGCAGTTCGCGAGCTTTTTGTGTTAACTGTTCAGGAGTGGCATCAATGGAAGTGCCAAATTTTTCATTAAAGAGCCTGGCAATGTCTTCTTTGCTCAGGTGCATGGCCGGCGTTACAATATGATAAGGTTTTTGGCCCAGCAGCTGGACAATGTATTCGCCCAAGTCGCTTTCGAGGGTCTCTACCTGATTTTTTTCCAGAAATTCGTTAAGGTGAATTTCTTCGGTAGTCATTGATTTTGACTTGATAACCGATTTGGCCTTTGATCTTTTTACGATCTGCAGGATCTCTTTCTGGGCTTCTTCGGCGGTATTGGCCCAGATCACTTTTCCTCCTTTACGCTGAAAGTTAGCTTCGAACTCGGGCAATAGCTTGTCCAGGTTCTCCATCACTTTCCATTTAATAACATGGGCTTTCTTTTTGGAGTTTTCCAGGTTGGCCAGCCTTGAAATACCCCGCGAAACTGCGGCATCGTATTTACCAATATTATAATTGATAATACGCCGATGGTTGAGATCGAATGCTTTTTGAGCACTTTTTTCTAGAAATGCAGCAGCCGGAATTGTCATGAAACGAATTTAGGAAAAAGCATTTGTAAATAGGTGTAAAAAAGAAAGCCTCGTTCCGAATCTCGGAGCGGGGCTTTCTTTTTGAATATTAGATGACTGATTAACGATCTGCAGGGAAGTCGTTCTTCACATCTACTACCGGTGCTTTATCGCGGTTAGCTAAATCCCATCCGGTATAGAATACGAGGCGGGCACGTTTGGCCAATACTTCGAAATTGATCTTACCAATCTCATCACTTGGTTTATGATAATCTTCGTGTACGCCATTAAAATAGAAGATGATCGGAATGCCGTGCTTGGCAAAATTATAATGATCTGAACGGTAGTAAATGCGCTCCGGATCGTTGGGGTCGTTGTACTTATAATCGAAAGTTAAACGAGAATAAGTGGCGTTGGTGTATTCGCTTATTTTATGCAGATCGGTACTTAATTTGTCTGAACCAATTACATAAATATAATCCGGATTGTCTTTGTGTGCAGGGTCTACACGGCCAATCATGTCAATATTCAGATCCGTCACGGTTTTGTTTAGCGGAAAAACCGGGCTTTCTGAATACCATTCTGATCCTAATAATCCTTTTTCTTCGCCGCAAACGGTTAAGAACAGCATGCTGCGACGTGGGCCATTACCTTCGGCTTTAGCTTTAGCAAATGCTTCGGCAATTTCTAATACACCGGTGGTTCCGGAGCCGTCGTCGTCGGCACCATTGTTTACCTTGTCTTCGCCAGAAGTAGTTAAACCAATGTGGTCGTAGTGACCGCTAATTACCACGATTTCGTCTTTAAGGTCGCTTCCTTCCAAAAATCCTAACACATTCTCTGCTCTGGTAGGGGTAATGGTAGTAATAACCTGAGCTTGTGCATTGGTCTTCACGGTTTTAGACTTTGGCTTAGCAGTGGCGGCAATTTTTGCGGTCCAGTCGGTAATGCTGGTTTTAGATTTTGCTAACATGGCATTAGCTACTGCAGCCGAAACGGTAATAACAGGCGCCTGGCTGGCACTCTTCGGATTATCGAGCATTAAGCGGGTATTTTTTAAGCTATTGCCCATGCGTTTCATCAGGTTTTCCATATCTGGGTTAAACACCAGGATCAATGCCGGCTTTTTGCTTTGTAAGTTACTTAAGCGTTTGTTGCTATTCCATGATGAGGTTTTTTCTGTTTCGCTGATGATGGATTTTCCATTCACAAAAGGTTCTTTCTCTGAACTGAAAATAACTACTTTGCCTGCCAGGTTTAAACCGGCCAGTTCGTTGAATTTTTCATCTTCTATGCCGTAACCTACAAAAACCACTTCTTTAATGCTGGTGCTTAGCGCTGTTTTGGTGGTAGAGCAGTAAAAATCTTTAAAGTTTTCGAAAGTGGTTTTCCCAACTTTTAAAGTAGAGTTGCCACGGCCCATTTCAATGAGGGGCACTTTTTGGAAGTAGCTGCCATTAACAGGAGCTTTAAGGCCTAAATTTTTAAAATGGGCAGCAATATAATCTGCAGCTTTCCAGGCACCGGGTTTGCCGGTTTCACGTCCTTCGTATTCATCGGAAGCTAAAACAGACAGGTGTTTGTAGGCATCTTCTTTGGTAATGGTACTGCCGTATTTTACGGCTGTTTTATCCTGAGCCCATACGCTGCTGCTCAAAAGCAGTGAGGCTGAGAGGAATAAAATGGAACTTCTGTGTTTCATGTTTATGGTTATTGATTATTTAGCAAGATATTTTATTTACCCGATTGGCATGCCGGCCACCTTCAAAAGGGGTGTTTAAAAACTGATCGGTGATCTGAAAGGCCGTTTCGCTTGATATGAATCGTGCCGGCAGGCAAAGAATATTGGCATTGTTGTGCATTCTGGCTAGTTGGGCTAATTCTACGGTCCAGCAGATGGCTGCACGTATGCCTGCATGTTTATTGGCTGTAATGGCTACGCCATTGGCACTTCCGCAAATCAGTATGCCCAGCTGGAACTCGCCAGATTCTACCGCCGAAGCTACCGGATGGGCAAAGTCGGGGTAATCTACCGATTCGGCACTATGGGTGCCAAAGTCTTTGATGTCGAAATTACTCAGGTGCTGAATAACTAATTGCTTATACTCAAACCCGGCGTGGTCTGCCCCAATGGCAATGCGTAATTTTTGTTCAGACATAAATCAAATGTATGATTTTCATCCATACCTAAACGTAATATTTTGATGATATTTTGTTATTAATTGCGGTAAAATTCCAGCTCTTTCTGCTTGCGTTTCCGTTCTACTTTGCCCGATACGATGATACTGATCTCATAGAGTAAGAATAGTGGGAAACTTACGGTTAACATGGTGAACATATCTGGGGTTGGGGTAACCACCGCGGCAATGATGAGTATAATAACCGTTGCATAACGGCGACTTTGACGCATAAATTTAGGGGTCATGATCCCTAATTTGGAAAGGATGAAAATAACAATGGGTAATTCGAATACCACGCCGGTACCGAGGGCTAGGGTAGCTACGGTGGAGAGGTAAGAATCGATACTGATGTTATTAACGATGATCTTACTGACGGTATAGTTTGCCAGAAAATTCACAGAAAGCGGTGCAATAATGAAATAACCGAATGACACTCCCAAAAGGAACAAAAAGGTAGCATAAAGAACAAAGCCGCTGGCCGATTTGCGTTCTTTTAGGTGCAGGGCGGGTTTAATGAATCGCCAAAGTTCCCAAAGCAGGTAGGGAAAGCCCAGCACAATGCCAATAATGAGCGAGGAGTTTAACTGCAGGGTAAACTGCCCGGCCATTTCGGTATTGATGATGTTGAAGGGGATCTCTTTGATGCAAAAATCGGGGCCGAGGTTAAATTTCTCGCCGATGATGCACATCATGCGGTAGGTCCAAAAGTTAGGGTTTTTGGGCCCCATAATAACCTGATCGAATATCACATCGTAATAAACAAAGGCCACTGAGGTGAAAAATACAATGCCCAGAGCTGCCCGAAGCAAATGACCGCGGAGTGCTGCCAAGTGGCCAAAAAAAGACATTTCCTCTTCGAGGGTAGCTGGACCCTGATCGGCTTTTGTTTTTTCTGGTACCGTTGTACTCATGTGTTACGAGCCCTTTATTTCAAATGTTTCCATGAACTTGGTGGTAAAGTTGCCTTTACGGAAGTTCTCGTCTTTCATTAATTGTAAGTGGAAAGGGATGGTGGTCTTAATGCCTTCTATCACGAATTCGCTTAAGGCCCGTTCCATGGTGCAAATGGCTTCTTCGCGGGTTTGTGCCACGCAAATTAGCTTAGCGATCATAGAATCGTAATTCGGCGGAATTTGATAACCTGCATATACGTGGGTATCTACCCGCACACCGTGCCCACCCGGTGAGTGGAAATTCTTGATGATTCCCGGAGCAGGACGGAAATTATTGAACGGATCTTCGGCATTAATGCGGCATTCGATGGCAACCATGGTTGGCTCGTAATTTTTTCCGCTAATAGGTATACCCGCTGCAACCTTAATTTGTTCTTTTATCAGGTCGAAATTGATCACTTCTTCGGTGACCGGGTGCTCTACCTGGATACGGGTATTCATTTCCATGAAATAGAAATTACGATGTTTATCTACCAGGAACTCGATGGTTCCGGCACCTTCGTAATTTACAGCCTGAGCGCCTTTAATTGCTGCTTCGCCCATTTTTTTGCGCAATTCGGGGGTCATGAAAGGTGAAGGAGATTCTTCTACCAGTTTTTGATGGCGACGCTGAATAGAGCAATCGCGTTCGGAAAGGTGGCAGGCTTTACCAAACTGGTCGCCAATAACCTGTATTTCGATATGGCGTGGATCTTCTACAAATTTTTCCAGATAGATACCATCGTTGCCAAAGGCAGCACCGGCTTCCTGGCGGGCAGAATCCCAGGCTGGTTCAAATTCCTCATCTTTCCAAACTATGCGCATACCACGGCCACCACCACCGGCGGTTGCTTTTAGTATAATGGGGTAGCCAATTTTATTGGCTACTTTAATGCCTTCTTTTACATCGCTTAGTAAACCTTCTGAGCCTGGAATGGTTGGTACACCGGCCTTTTTCATGGTTTCTTTTGCAGAAGCTTTATCGCCCATGCCATTGATCTGCTCTGGGGTGGCGCCAATAAATTTGATACCGTACTCCTGGCAAATGGCAGAGAATTTAGCATTCTCTGATAAAAATCCGTAACCGGGATGAATGGCGTCGGCATTGGTCAGCTCGGCTGCCGAAATAATATTGGGTATGCTTAAGTAAGAATCTTTACTGGCCGGTGGGCCGATACATACGGCTTCGTCGGCAAAGCGAACGTGTAAACTTTCGCGGTCGGCAGTAGAATAAACCGCAACGGTTTTAATACCCATCTCTTTACAGGTACGGATAATTCGCAAAGCGATCTCGCCACGGTTGGCTATTAATATTTTCTTGAACATGATATCCGATTAATCGATTTGTCGATTAGCCAATTTGTCAATCACTTAATCCGTCAAAAAACAATTGACAAATCAGCACATTGACAAATCAGCAAATTAAATTAAGCTGGTTCTACCAGGAATAATGGCTGATCGTACTCGATAGGACTGGCATTATCTACCAATACCTTTACAATACGTCCGGAAACTTCAGATTCGATCTCGTTGAATAATTTCATGGCTTCTACTACACATAAAACCTGTCCGGCTTTAATTTCATCGCCAACATTTACAAATGCAGGTTTATCGGGACTTGCTGAGCGGTAAAAAGTACCGATCATTGGCGATTTTACGGTAATGTAATTGCTGTTATCGGCAGCTGGAGCAGAAGCTGCTGCTGCAGGGGCTGGCGCTGCTGGTGTAGGTGCTGCAACCGGAGCCGCTGCCTGTACCGGAGCTGCTGCAGGTATACTGGCCTGAACGATAGTTGGCGACTGATTGGTCTTGATGGTAATTTTAAAGTCTTTTTCCTCAATAGAAACTTCGTTTACACCAGATTTGTGTACGAATTTAATGAGTTCCTGAATTTCTTTGATATCCATAGTTTTAATTCAAAAGCTAAAAGTTAAAATCTATCTTTCAATACGCCCGGACTTTGCTGTAATCTTAAAGCACTGAAGATGAAAGCATAATTCAATTCTATTTAGGCGAATTTATTTTTTATTTTGTTTAAAAATTAAGTTCAAAAGTAACATTCAATATTGAGCTTTTGAATTTTAACTTTCGATTTTTTTAATAAGCCCATTTTAAATAAACCGATCCCCAGGTAAATCCTCCACCAAATGCGGCTAAAATCAGGGTGTCGCCTTTTTTTAGCTGGCTTTCCCATTCGTTTAAACATAAAGGAATGGTTCCGTTGGTGGTGTTTCCGTATTTCTGAATGTTTACCATTACTTTTTCCGGTCCTACGCCCATTCGGTTGGCCGTAGCATCGATTATTCTTTTGTTGGCCTGATGTGGTACCAGCCAAGTTACGTCATCGGCGGTCAATTGGTTGCGTTCCATGATCTCGGCGGCTACATCGGCCATATTGGTTACGGCAAATTTAAATACCGCCTGCCCTTCCTGATAAGCGAAATGTTCTTTGGCATCTACGGTTTCGTGGCTGGCGGGTTTGGCTGATCCTCCCGCTTTTTGATGTAGGAAGGGACTCCCCGAGCCATCGCTTTTTAAAATGGCATCCATCACTCCCAGCTCTTCGGTGGTGGGTTCTAGTAAAACGGCACCGCAACCATCGCCAAAAATAATACAGGTGGCACGGTCTTCGTAATTGATAATGGACGACATTTTATCGCCGCCAATTACTAAAACTTTTTTATGTTTTCCTGATTCTATGAATTGTGTGCCGGTGGTGAGGCCGTAAATAAATCCCGAGCAAGCGGCATTTAGATCGAACCCCCAGGCATTTTTTGCACCAATTTTATCAGCTAATAAATTGGCTGATGCCGGAAAAGGCATATCGGGCGTAGTGGTACAGAAGATGATCAGGTCTAGTTCTTCGGCTGTAATGCCTCTCTTTTTTAATAAACCCTGAACGGCAGGAACGGCCATGTCTGAAGTGCCCAGGCCTTCGCCCTTTAAAATACGGCGCTCTTTAATGCCGGTGCGGCTGGTAATCCACTCATCGTTGGTGTCTACCATGGTTTCCAGTTCCTGATTAGTGAGAATATAATCGGGCGTATAGGCATTTACCGCGGTAATGGCGGCACGTATTTTTTGCATGATTAGGTTTGGTTTAAGATTTAAAAGCCGCCTTGATTTTATCAACCAATTTGGTTTCTATCATGGTTTTAGAAAGCAAAATCATGTTTTTGATCGCTTCCGGACTGGAAATACCATGCCCTATAATTACAGGAGCATTTACTCCTAAGATTGGGCTGCCTCCATATTGTTCGTAGTTGAAGCGGTCGAAGAATTCGTCTTTAAAGCCTTTTTTAAGGGTTAGGATATAGAAGGTTTCGGCTAATTTGAGCATTACATTGCCGGTAAAGCCATCGCAAACAATTACATCGGCCTTTTCGTTGAACAGATCACGACCTTCTACGTTGCCTGCAAATTGGAATTGCTGCTGATCTTTCATTAAGGTGTATGCAGCCATACTGAGCATGTTTCCTTTTTCCTCTTCTTCGCCAATATTCATTAAGGCTACTTTTGGATCGGCTATGCCGTATACGCTTTCGGCAAATATGCTTCCCAGTACCCCAAACTGAACCAGCATTTCGGGTTTGCAATCGGCATTGGCACCTACATCCAGCAGAATGCCGAATCCGCTCTTCATTTTAGGTACGTTGGTGGCAATTGCCGGGCGCATAACGCCCTCAATAGGTTTTACGCTAAACATAGAACCTACCAACATGGCTCCGGTATTTCCTGCAGAAGCAAAAGAATCTATCTTTCCTTCTTTCAGGTACTGAAACCCTAAACTGATACTGGAATTTGGTTTTTGAACAATGGCCTTGGTAGGATGTTCGCCCATACCGATCACTTCGGGGGCATGAACAAATTCAAAGCACGCCGAATCTATTCCTTGTTCGGCCAGAAACGGGAGCGCTTGCTCCTTATCGCCAAACAGAACTATTTTCTGATCCGTGGATAAGACTTGCTGGGCTGCAATTGCCCCCAAAACAGCTGCTTTGGGAGCATAATCTCCACCCATAAAATCTAAGCCTATTTTCATTGCTGAAAATTAAACTTAGGCAATAGTGGTACTCTCGATAACTACTTTACCTCTGTAATACAACACGCCATCAACGTTATAGGCACGGTGAGGTAAGTGAACTGCACCTGTAGTTTTGCAGGTAAATAAAGTTGGAGCCTCAGCTTTGTAGTGAGTTCTTCTTTTATCTCTTCTTGATTTCGAGATTTTCCGTTTTGGATGTGCCATAGCTTCCTATTTGTTATTGTTTGTTTTTAATATTCTTTAAGGCTTCCCAGCGAGGGTCGGCCA
>JBJTNQ010000119.1:0-6905 GCA_046074105.1 Sphingobacteriaceae bacterium
AACAGCACACTCAATGCAGGTTCGGCGGTAGGTCCTCAGGGTATTCAGGGTGTACAAGGCCCCGCTGGTGCAGATGGGATTGATGGAACTAATGGTTTAGATGGTGCAACAGGTCCACAAGGTCCGGCAGGTGCCGATGGAATTGCACTCCCTTTTGCTGGCACATTTAGTGATAATGGTCCACTTTTTGGACTTACACAAAGCGGAACAGGTTCAGGAATTAGTGTAAACACCCAAAGTGGAAATGGTATTGTATCGGTAAGTGATGGAGGTGCCGCTGGTAATTTCATTATTACCAATCCGGCAAATCCTTCTAATGCCTTAGGTGCAATTACGGCAGGTACCGGGGTAGCCTTATTGGCCGAAAGTGTTTCGGGGCCTGCTATACAAGCTCAAACAGGCACAGGAATTGGTATGCAGGTACTTTCTAATGACCTATCGAATACCAATAATACTATAGAAGCGGTTAATTTCGGATCGGGAACCGCACTTTATGGAAGAAGTGAGAGCGGTTTCGGTGCTTTTATAGAAATTACGCAGGCTTCTAATAATTCCCATGCCTTGGTTACCACCACTGCAGGAGGAGGTCAGGCGCTTTTTGCCAAGAGTGAACAAGGGGTTTCGGCCAGGATTCAAAATAGTAATTCCGCCAACAGTAATAATACCCTGGAAGCATTAACTAATGGTACGGGTTATGCAGCCTATTTGAGCAATAGCAATAACACCGATCCTAAAGGGCTTATTATTGAAACTTTAGCAGAAAAGGGCGGTAATGCATTGAATATTTATAATGGTACTTTGGCTATTTCAGCTCATGATAATTATTCGGGGGCTACTATTGACGATGGCGTATTAATTGTAACTACAGGCCCAAGTTTAACCTTACCGGTTACCATTGGATTAGATGGAGTTATTGATGGAATGACCATTTGGGTGATTAATAATACGGGGGCGCAATTAACCATCACTAATGGATATGGAAATCCCATTCAAATGAATGACAAAACAGCTAAACAATTTTTGTTTAACACTTTAGTAAGTGCTGTAGATTGGATATCTGTAGAATAGTTTATCCCCTAATTTTTTTTAGATGAATTAAAAGCCGGGAACTTACCCCGGCTTTTTTGGCCACTATTATTTCAGTTTAATTCTATGGTTCTTAGTCTATCCTTATAATTAAAACTATTCATCCTATAATTTATGCCTTTGGTCCATCGTTTATGTTTATTGGTCGGTAATGTGGAGCATATTCCCTGAATTTAAATTGAATTTGGCATAATATATGAACCATTGTTTTAGCGTTTTACCCGATAAATTAGAAAATTATGAGATCAGTTCTACTTGTTTTTGCCCTTCTTGTATTCTTAACTATTGATTTACAGGCACAGCTAGCCGATCGGCCCACCATAGCAGCGGGTGGAAATTATGTGTCGTATTCGGCAGATCTTAATTTTCAAACCACAGTTGGGGAGGTAGCTACCCAAACCATCCAAAGTGCATCATTAATGCTAACTCAAGGTTTTCAGCAAACTGAACAGATCATAGATATTCCCAATGGAGGTAGCCCGTCAGATTTATTGATTTATCCCAATCCGGCTGCAGAAGCAGTGAAAATCAGACTTAATTTAAATGTACCTGCATGGATTAATTTCGCATTAATCAATAATGCCGGGCAGCTGGTACATCAGTCAGAACAACAAGTAGCCGCCGGTATTCAGGAAATCCCTTTTAATTTCAGAGTAGCACCAGGAATATACCTGTTAACCCTCCGTTTTGATGGTAAGATCATTTCATCCAAGGTAATTGTGCAATAAAAACTAAATTATGAAACCAAAAAAATGTTTTTTACTGGCCTTAAATCTACTTTTAGTAAGTGTAGAAGGGTTTTCGCAAACTTCTGATAGAGCAATTTCTACAGCCATGTCGTTCCTGTTAACCCGGCCCGATGCCCGTTCTTCTGCCATGGGCGATGTGGGGGTGGCTACAACAGCCGATGCTTATTCCATGTACGCTAATCCTTCTAAAATAGTGTTTGCAAAACATCAGATTCAGGCAGGTCTTTCGTATGTTCCCTTAATGCGTAACCTGGCAAAAGACGTAAGCCTGGTTAATTTTTCAGGGTTTAAAAAGTTAAATGACCAAAATGCCTTGGGAGGATCTATTTATTACTTATCCTATGGACAAGTGGATTTAACCGATGCCAATGGCCAGTTTATACAGAATTATTATCCGGTTGAGTATACGCTGGATTTTACTTTTTCGCGTAAAATGAGCAATAATTTCTCCATGGGCTTAACGGCCCGCTATCTGCACAGTAATACCCGTTTTGAGAAATCTGATAATAACTTGGTGGCCGATCCGGCAAGTGCATTTGCTACAGATGTTTCTATGTTTTATAAACTACCCTTAATTGGCAGTACCAACGAAGGCGAGTGGGGTTTCGGATTAATGATCTCTAATATTGGAACCAAAGTGCATTACCATAGCGACCGATCGGAATTCTTACCCACCAATCTTAAGTTTGGAGCTGCTTACAGTTTTATGCTGCCCAATGGCGATCAAAAGCTAACCTTCTCTACAGATTTTAATAAATTATTAGTTCCTACACCGCCGGAGTATGATAACAACGGCCAAATAGTGGATGGTAAAGATCCAGATCGATCTGTGGTTTCTGCTCTGTTTACGTCGTTTGCCGATGCTCCCGGTGGTTTTTCTGAAGAATTGAGCGAGCTGAGTATTGGAACCGGAATAGAATGTTTATTTAATGAGACTTTTGCCGTTAGGACGGGATATTTTTACGAAAATCCTAAAAAAGGCAACCGTCAGCATTTTACAATAGGAACAGGACTGCAATACCGCGATTTTAATTTCGATCTGGGATATATTATTCCAACCGCTAACCGCTTTGTGTTGAGGAATAATGTAAAATTCTCTATAGGGTATAATCTAAAATAATCATCAAAAATAGATCTATTTGGCAATTCTGTTTTGATAGTCTGTGGCTTTCTTTTAGCTTTGCGCTACAATAAATAAAGATGAGCGTATTAGTTAATAAAAACTCTAAAGTCATTGTACAAGGCTTTACCGGAAACGAAGGAACTTACCATGCTACTCAAATGATTGAGTACGGAACCCAGCTAGTAGGTGGGGTTACTCCGGGTAAAGGTGGTCAGAAACATTTAGATAAACCTGTTTTTAATACCGTAAAAGAAGCGGTAGACCAGGTAGGTGCAAATGTTTCAATCATTTTTGTGCCACCGGCTTTTGCTGCAGATGCTATTATGGAAGCTGCAGAAGCAGGAATTAAAGTGATTGTATGTATTACCGAAGGTATCCCTACCAAGGATATGATTCAGGTAAAAGAATATATTTCCGACCGCGATTGCCGTTTAATTGGTCCGAACTGCCCAGGTATTATTACTGCCGATGAAGCTAAAATTGGTATCATGCCAGGCTTTATTTTCAAAAAGGGTAAAGTAGGGGTGGTGTCTAAATCGGGTACCTTAACTTATGAAGCAGTAGACCAGGTAGTGAAAGCCGGTATGGGTATTACTACTGCCATTGGTATTGGCGGCGACCCGATTATTGGTACTCCAACTAAAGAAGCGGTAGAGTTATTAATGAACGATCCGGAAACCGAAGGTATCATCATGATTGGTGAGATTGGCGGTGGAATGGAAGCTGAAGCTGCCCGCTGGATCAAAACTAATGGCACCAAGCCGGTAGTTGGCTTTATAGCTGGCCAAACTGCGCCTCCGGGACGCCGTATGGGCCACGCAGGTGCCATTGTAGGTGGTGCAGACGATACTGCTGCTGCTAAAATGAAGATCATGCGTGAGTGTGGTATTCGTGTGGTAGAATCTCCGGCAGAAATTGGGGTAGCCATGGCCGAAGAATTGAAAAAAGCAGGTAAATTATAAGCAAAATAATCCTTACGGGATAGCAAACCTATGCAGGAATTCCTGCATAGGTTTTTTATTTTTATTAAGTTTGTATAAACGATTTATGAAAAAGATTTTCATGCTATTCGGTATTTTCCTGCTGGCCCAGCTTAGTGCTTGTGCTCAAAACCAGGTCAATAAATCGACTAAAAAAATGGAATACAATAAATTAACACCCGAGGAAGAATATATTATCGTTAATAAGGGTACCGAAAGGCCTTATACGGGTAAATTGCTCAGCAATAAAGAAACCGGAACATATATTTGTAAGCGCTGTAACGCTCCGCTTTACCGTTCTGAAGATAAGTTTGATTCGCATTGCGGCTGGCCCAGTTTCGACGATGAAATTAAAGGTGCAGTAAAGCGTACCGTTGATGCCGATGGCTACCGTACCGAGATCACTTGTGCCAAATGCGGCGGTCACTTAGGCCATGTGTTTTTAGGAGAAGGCCTTACCGGTAAAAATACCCGTCACTGTGTTAACTCTCTTTCTATGAGCTTTATTCCTGCTCAGAAGAAATAACTATTTTCAATTAATTTTTAAATCCAACTAAACAAAAATGAAATTATTAACAGGAAAAGTAGCCCTCATTACTGGTGCTTCTAAAGGTATTGGCCGTAAAATAGCTGAGAAATTTGTTGAACAGGGGGCCCAGGTGGCTTTTACTTATTTATCGTCTGTTGAAAAGGGCGAGGCTTTAGAGAAAGAGTTATCGGCCGGCGACACAAAAGTAAAGGGATATCGTTCTGATGCTTCTAAATTTGATGAGGCAGAAAAGTTAATTGAATCTATTGTAGCCGATTTTGGTACCCTGGATATTGTGGTGAACAATGCAGGTATTACTAAAGATGGTTTGTTGATGCGTATGACCGAGGAGAATTGGGATGAGGTGATGGATGTGAACCTGAAATCGGTATTCAATGTAACTAAAGCGGCTTCTAAAGTAATGATGAAGAACCGTAGCGGGGTGTTTATTAACATGAGTTCAGTAGTGGGTGTGCAGGGTAATGCCGGTCAGGCTAATTATGCGGCATCTAAAGCAGGTATTATTGGGTTTTCTAAATCGGTAGCTAAAGAGTTAGGGTCAAGAAATATTCGTGCCAACGTGGTTGCCCCCGGATTTATTCGTACCGAGATGACCGATGTATTGGATCCGAAGGTGGTTGAAGGATGGGCTCAGGCCATTCCTTTGAAACGTGCGGGCGAGACAGAGGATGTGGCTAATGCTTGTGTGTTTTTAGCTTCAGATATGAGCGCTTATGTTACCGGACAGGTATTGTCGGTTTGTGGCGGCATGTTATAAGAGGCCGTCACTTTTCGACAGGCTCAAGGTGATTTTATTCAGTATGACATAAAAAACTAAAGCCCCCTGACAGCTGTCAGGGGGCTTTAGTTTTTTAAAAGGAGAAAAAGGATTTCTCTTTTCCTTTTTCTTCGGGTATGATGACGAAAATGTCTTCGTTTGGCTTTTTCATCAGATACTTCTCTCTGGCAAATTTTTCGAGTGTAGCCGGCTGTGTGCTTAGTTCCAGAATATCTTTTTCTACCTGCTTGGTCTCTTTGGCGTAAAAGTCTTTTTCGGCTTTTAGCTTATTTACCTGCTGGCGATATTCATATTGAGAGAACAGATCATTACGATCGAAAAATAACATCCAAATAACAAAAGCGAGGCTTCCGAGGAAGTATTTGTTTTTGATTATTTGAATGAATTGATTCATTTATTTGCTCTTTCTTTAAACTAAGATCGGATAATTCAAGGCCCGAAACAAATCAGACTTTTGAACTTATCCACAAGTGCCTTATTTCAAAAACTTAAAATCTTTGCCAATAAAGCGGGCTGCATCGCCTAGTTCTTCTTCTATACGTAATAGCTGATTGTATTTCGCAATCCTATCTGAACGTGAAGCAGAACCGGTTTTGATCTGTCCGCAATTAAGCGCAACAGCCAGATCGGCAATGGTAGTGTCTTCTGTTTCGCCCGAACGGTGGCTCATTACCGAGGTATACCCGCTGTTTTGAGCTAATGAAACTGCATTGATGGTCTCTGTAAGTGATCCGATCTGATTTACTTTTACCAATATGGAGTTAGCAGTTTGGGTGTCAATTCCTCTTTGTAAGCGAGTTACATTGGTTACGAATAAATCGTCGCCTACTAATTGTACTTTATTGCCAATTTTATCGGTCAGCAATTTCCAGCCCTCCCAATCGTTCTCATCCATGCCATCTTCAATAGAAATGATCGGGTACTTTTGAGCTAATTGGGCCAGGTATTCTGCTTGTTCTGCACTGGTTCGGATAGCACCTTTAGGGCCTTCAAATTTGGTATAATCGTATTTACCGTCTTTGTAAAACTCAGACGAAGCACAATCTAAAGCTAAAAAGATATCTACTCCTGGCTTGTAGCCTGCTTTTTCAATGGCTTTTAAAATGGTTTCGGCAGCATCTTCGGTTCCGTCAAAATTGGGGGCGAAACCGCCTTCGTCGCCAACTGCAGTAGAAAGGCCTCTGTCGTGTAAAATTTTCTTCAGGTTATGAAATACTTCGGTTCCCCAACGCAAAGCTTCAGAGAATGAAGGAGCACCTGCCGGCATGATCATGAACTCTTGGAAAGCAATAGGAGCATCAGAGTGCGAACCTCCGTTAATGATGTTCATCATCGGGATGGGCAGGGTGTTGGCATTTACTCCGCCAATATAGCGGTAAAGCGGCTGGCGACTTTCCTGTGCGGCTGCTTTTGCAACAGCTAAAGAAACCCCTAAAATGGCGTTGGCGCCAATTTTACCTTTATTTTCCGTGCCGTCTAACTTTAGCATCAGGGCATCAATGGCATTTTGCTCAAAAACATCTACACCAACTAACTCTTTAGCTAAAATGTCGTTTACATTTTTAACCGCATTTAAAACACCTTTACCCAGGTATTTGCTTTTATCGTTGTCGCGAAGTTCAACTGCTTCGTGCATTCC
>JBJTNQ010000120.1:0-11380 GCA_046074105.1 Sphingobacteriaceae bacterium
GGTATTTACCGGAACCTTTAAGCAGATCATTAAAGATGAGAAAAGCCTTACCGGAAAATATTTAAGTGGCGAAGAAGCCATCGAAATTCCTAAACAGCGCCGCAAGTGGAGCGATTATCTGGAAATTAAAGGCGCCCGCGAGAATAACCTGAAAAATATAGATGTTAAATTCCCCTTACACACCCTAACGGTAGTTACCGGAGTTTCGGGTTCGGGAAAAACTTCTTTGGTTAAGCGTATTTTACAACCTGCCTTGCAAAAGGCCATTGGTAATTATTCGGGCGAGCAAACTGGAGTTTACGATAGCCTGGAAGGCGATTTTGAGAAAATAGAACAAGTAGAAATGGTGGATCAAAATCCCATTGGCCGTTCATCCAGATCTAACCCTGTAACCTATGTAAAAGCCTGGGACGAGATCAGAACCTTACTGGCATCGCAGCCGGCAGCGAAAGCCGCCGGACTGAAACCATCGGCCTTTTCTTTTAACGTTGAAGGCGGCCGCTGCGATGTTTGCCAGGGCGATGGAGAAGTGAAAGTAGAGATGCAGTTCATGGCCGATATTTTTCTGACTTGCGAAGCCTGCGAAGGGAAACGCTTTAAACAGCATGTATTAGATATCACCTATCGAGATAAAAACGTAGCCGATATTTTGGAGCTTACGGTAGAAGAAGCCCTTAATTTTTTTAGTGATGAACCTAAAATTTTAGCCAGACTGCAGCCCTTAGCTGATGTGGGTCTGGGTTATGTACATTTGGGCCAGTCATCCAATACCTTATCCGGGGGCGAAGCCCAACGTATAAAATTAGCCTCCTTTTTGGTGAAAGGCCATCAGGCCAAGCAAACCATGTTCATTTTCGATGAACCCACTACCGGCCTGCATTTCCACGATATTAAAAAATTATTAAAATCTTTCGATGCTTTATTGAATCAGGGAAATTCTATATTAGTGATAGAACACAATATGGATGTGATTAAATGTGCCGATTGGGTAATAGATATTGGTCCGGAAGGTGGCGAGGCAGGAGGGAACCTGGTTTTTGAAGGAACACCCGAAGACCTGGTGAAAGAAAATGACTCGTACACAGCCCAATATTTACGTAAGCAATTAACCAAGAACGCCTAAACGCTATTTTAATAAATTAAAGAACATGCTGTCTAAAAAAACTCGGTACGCAATAAAAGCTTTGGTGGTACTTGGAAAGAACTTTGGGCAGGAGCCTATACAGATCTCTAAAATTGCCTCTGAAGAACACATACCCAAAAAATTTTTAGAGCAGATCTTACTCGACCTCCGCAATGCCGGTTTATTATACAGTAAAAAAGGAGCCGGTGGTGGTTACAGCTTAATTAAAGATCCAAAAGAAATTGTGCTGGCGCAGGTGTTGCGCATTACCGGCGGGCCCATTGCTTTACTGCCTTGCGTAAGTCTTAATTTTTATCAGCGATGCGAAGAATGTATAGACGAAGGCACCTGCGGCGTTCGCGATGTATTTGTTGAGGTTAGAAATGCTTCCTTAAAAATATTAACAGAAACCAGTATTGCCGATGTTATTGATCGCGAAAACGGGCTTATTAAGGCCAAAATAGGACTTTAATATTTTTTTAAAAATAAAGTCTACTATTTCTATATACTTTATATATATTTGAAATGTGAACCCAAACAAAATAAATACGATTTGTACCATGATGCCTATGTGTTACCACAAGGGTAGATAGATCGTTGTTTTGAAGATTCATAGTTTATAAGCGAATAATAGCTAAGCCTCTTCAGCAAGAAAAGCAGAAGAGGCTTTATCATATATACACACCATGCAGAGTTTTAGAACTGAATTAGAAAACCCCATTGTTCAAAAAGATATCATCGATCTGGAGCAAAAGATCAGGCTTTATCGCGAAGGGAAGATCCACGACGATAAATTCAGAAGCCTTCGCCTAGCCCGCGGTATTTATGGCCAGCGCCAGCCGGGTGTTCAGATGATCCGGATAAAACTCCCTTTTGGTAAAGTTAATTTTAAACAATTATTAAGCATAGTAGATATTTCTGATGAATATGCCAGCGGAAATCTGCACCTTACTACCCGTCAGGATATCCAGATTCATTACGTAAGCCTGGACAGAACACCCGAACTTTGGCAAAAACTGGAACAAGACGATATCACTATTCGCGAAGCATGCGGTAATACCGTTCGGAATGTAACGGCTTCGGCTACTGCCGGAATAGACCCCACCGAACCTTTTGATGTCTCTCCTTATGCGCAAGCCGTATTCGAGTATTTTTTACGCAATCCCATTTGTCAGGAAATGGGCCGTAAAATTAAAATGGCCTTCTCTTCCAGCGAAGCAGATACCGCTTTTAGCTTTATCCACGATCTGGGTTTTATCCCTAAAATAAAAACAGAGAATGGGCAGCAAGTCCGGGGCTTTAAAGTGTTGCTGGGCGGCGGCTTGGGTGCACAGCCCTATATGGCGCATGCAGTTCATGAATTTCTGGCCGAAGAAGAATTAATTCCATACATCGAAACGGTTTTGCGGGTATTCGATCGTTATGGCGAACGCAATAACCGGAATAAAGCCCGTCTGAAATTTTTGGTTCAGAAGCTAGGTTTAGCCGAAATGCTGCGTTTAATAGCGGAAGAGAGACCGGCCAATAAAACACAAACATTTTGGATAAACCGCGATGCTGTAGCCTTACCAGAGCTGCCGTCTGAAGTCGTATTTCAAGAAATTGTACATCATGATTTGGCTGCTTATGATGAATGGTTATCCACCAATGTTTTTGAACAAAAGCAAACGGGCTACTATGGGGTTTATGTAAAAGTAACAACCGGTGATATTTCTACCGAAAAAGCACGGAAATTTATTGCTGTAATTAAAGATTTGGTAGCCGATGAAATACGGATTACTCAAAACCAGGGCTTACTTTTAAAATTTGTAAGAAAAGCGGCTTTGCCGCAATTATATGCCGGCCTCTTAAGCTTAGGTTTAGCCGCAAGCGGATTTGATAGCGTAGCCGATATTACTACTTGCCCCGGAACAGATACCTGCAACCTTGGAATTTCTAACAGTACCGAACTTTCGCGGGTACTCGAAACCCTGCTGATGGATGAATACCAAGAGCTCGTTTATAACCGGGATATCAAGATCAAAATTAGCGGCTGTATGAATTCGTGCGGGCAGCACGGTCTGGCACATATTGGTTTTCACGGAAGTTCTATAAAAGCTAACGATAAAGTGGTACCTGCAGTACAGGTTTTATTGGGCGGCGGTATTTTAGGAGATGGTACCGGAAGAGCAGCAGAAAGAGTGATTAAGATCCCATCTAAAAGAGCTACGCATTTGTTGCGCCTACTGTTAAATGATTATCAGGAAAATAGCCTGACTGATGAGCTTTTTAATACCTATTACGATCGTAAGGGAAAGGACTATTTCTACCAATTATTAAAACCGCTGGCAGATACGGCCTCTTTACAAGAGTCCGATTATGTGGATTGGGGCCATGAAGAAGAATTTAACACGGCTATTGGTGTTGGCGAGTGTGCCGGTGTAATGATCGATCTGGTAGCCACCTTATTGCTAGAATCGGAAGAGAAATGGGAGTGGGCAACCCAGGCTTTTCAGGAGGGCGCTTACGCCGATGCAATTTACCATAGCTACAGTGTATTGGTAGGAGCCGCTAAAGCCCTGCTGCTGGATAAAGGAATTAATAGCAGTACCCATGCCGCAATTATCCGCGATTTTGATGAGCATTATGCCCAGTACCTATGCTTAGGCAAACACCAAACTTTTAGCGAATTGGTTTTACAGATCAATAAGCAGGAGCCCGGCGAAGCCTTTGCCGCTGCTTACCTGGAAGAAGTAACCGAATTTATGACCAAAATTAAAGCGGAAAGGGAGTCGCTCGTTTTATCATGATCAATCCTATTACAAAAACAAAAATTAAAGAACCCCAGATTACCCTGGTGGGTGCGGGTCCGGGCGATGCCGATCTGATCACCTTAAAAGCCATAAAGGCGTTAAAGAGGGCTGATGTGGTTTTGTACGATGCTCTGGTAAATGAAGAATTGTTGGGATTTGCACCCGAACAGGCTACCCGTGTATTTGTGGGGAAGCGTTCTGGCGAACATTCTTACTCTCAGGATGCGGTTAATAAACTGATGATCGATTATGCTTTAAACTATGGCCATGTGGTCCGTTTAAAAGGCGGCGATCCGTTTGTGTTTGGCCGTGGTTTCGAAGAATTAGAATTTGCGGCATCCTACAGCATAGCGGCCCAGGTTATTCCCGGAGTTTCCAGTTCCATTGCAGTTCCCGGCTTGCAGGGCATACCGGTAACCCATCGCGGCTTAAGCGAAAGTTTCTGGGTGGTAACCGGTACTACCGCTTCGGGTAAGCTATCTAACGATGTTTACGCCGCAGCTAAGTCTAAGGCTACCGTGGTAGTACTGATGGGTTTAAAAAAGCTCGAAGAAATTGCAGCAGTTTTTCAGGCAGAGGGCAAACACCGCTTACCTGTTGCGGTAATTCAGAACGGATCAATGGAAAATGAAAAAATTGCTGTGGCTACGGTCGATACCATTGTAGAAACAGTAAGCGATAAGAAAATTACGTCGCCGGCAATTCTGGTTTTTGGCGAGGTGGTAGGCTTACATCCTTTATTCCAACCCATAAAGGCATTTTATGAAATTGCCGAATAATAAGGCAGCATCAGAAAAAGAAGAAAATGTCGGGAATCAGCTCTTCCCGGTATTTCTAAAATTAAACCAGCTGCATATTTTGCTCGTTGGGGCAGGTTATGTGGGTTATGAAAAATTAAGCGCCATACTGAACAATAGTCCGGAAGCACAAATTACCATTGTAGCTCCGCAAATATCGGCCGGAGTAAAGGAACTGGCTGTGCAATCGGCCAACATAAAATTATTGAACAGGCCATTTGAAGAAAGCGATCTGAATGAAAAGGACCTGGTTTTGGTGGCTACAGATCAGCCCACTTTAAACGAAGAGATCAGGCAGCTGGCCCGGCGGCAGCATCGCTTAATAAACGTGGCCGATAAACCCGAACTCTGCGATTTTTACCTCGGGTCTATTGTGCAAAAAGGAGATTTAAAACTGGCCATATCAACCAATGGAAAATCGCCAACGGTGGCCAAAAGATTAAAAGAGGTATTGCAGCTAAACTTACCCGATGAATTGAACGATACTTTACAACACATTAATAAGCTAAGAATGACATTAAAAGGAGATTTTGCCAATAAGGTAAAAGAATTGAATAAAGCTACCGCCATACTGGTTGAGCCCCAGG
Source organism: Sphingobacteriaceae bacterium (assembly GCA_046074105.1). Taxonomy (GTDB): domain Bacteria; phylum Bacteroidota; class Bacteroidia; order Sphingobacteriales; family Sphingobacteriaceae; genus JAIPAN01. The sequence goes on from JBJTNQ010000120.1 coordinate 5,300, forward strand.
CAGAGCAATCGGCTACAAAAAAATTGCGCTGGCTCATTTGGAGTTCTCTGTTTATTTCGCTCAGCATCATTATCGCCTTATTCTGGAATAATGATGAGGCGTTTAGAAGCTATCTGCTGAACCTTCCGCCAACTTTCTATTACTTTCTGACTGCCGGTTTTATCTTCGCCATGATCGATGGTGCCATAGGCATGTCGTACGGGGTAACCTCTACCACCTTTGCACTTTCTATGGGCATTCCGCCCGCATCGGCCAGTACCGCAGTGCATGTGTCCGAAATTCTGAGCAATGGCATAGCCGGATGGATGCACTTTAAAATGAAGAATGTGAACATGCGTTTGTTCTACAAACTGCTCATCCCCGGAATTATAGGTGCCGTATTGGGAGCCTATATTCTCTCTTCTTTAGAACATTATAGTAAATACACCAAGCCGGTCGTATCTATTTACACCCTCATATTAGGCATAGTTATTTTGCGAAAATCTTATCAGGCCAATAAGAAAAAAACAGGCAGTAAAATTCGCAATATCATGCCTTTGGGTTTTGGCGGCGGATTTATAGATGCCGTAGGTGGCGGAGGCTGGGGCTCCATTGTACTTTCTTCCTTAATTGCCGGAGGCAGAAATGCTCGTTATGCATTAGGAACCGTAAAATTATCCCGTTTCTTTATCGCTCTGCTAAGTTCACTTACCTTTTTAACCATGCTTAATGGTATTTATTGGGAGGCCATACTGGGCTTGGTTATTGGCAGTGCCATTGCTTCGCCCATAGCTGCCCGGGTGTCTAACCGCATCTCTGTAAAAGTCATTATGGTTGCAGTGGGAATAATTGTTATACTGGCCAGCCTTAAAAATATAGTAAGTACCATCCTGAATATGATTTAAATGGGTATTTTAGCAATTCTAAGAACACCAGCCAAAAAACCAGGAGTAGGGAGTGAACACGTTAACTCATTCTCAAAGTAATTTTAATGAAAGAACAATCTAAATTAATACGAAGCCAAACTAAGCGGTCCAATTATCGGGAGCATTCCGTGCCCTTATACCTTACCTCCAGTTTTGTATTTGATAATGCAGAACACGGGCGGGCCATGTTTGCTGAAGAAATAGAAGGGAACCTGTATTCCAGGTATTCTAACCCCAATACCACCGAATTTATTAATAAGATTGTAGAGATGGAAGGTGCAGAAGCGGGCCTGGCATTTTCTTCGGGTATGGCAGGCGTTTTTGCTTCTTTAGCCGGTTTGCTCCGCAGTGGTGATCACATTGTGGCTTTCCGTTCTGTTTTTGGCTCTACCCACCAGTTGTTTACCCAATTGCTGCCGCGATGGGGCATTACCACTACCTATGTAGATGCCTCGAAACCCGAAGAGTTTGAAAAAGCACTTCGCCCCGAAACTAAAATGGTTTTCCTGGAAACGCCATCTAACCCGGGATTAGAACTGGTAGATCTGGCCTGGTTAGGCAAACTGAAAGAAAAATATAATTTTATACTTAACGTAGATAATTGTTTCGCTACGCCCTATCTTCAAAAACCCATTGAGTTTGGAGCCGATCTGGTAAGCCATTCGGCAACCAAATACATGGATGGCCAGGGACGTGTATTAGGAGGAGTAGTGGTAGGTCGGGCCGATCTGATGAAAGAACTCATGTTCTTTATTCGTCATACCGGTCCAGCCATGTCGGCATTTAATGCCTGGACCATTTCCAAAAGCCTCGAGACCTTAACCCTGCGAATGGACAGACATTGCAGCAGCGCCTTAAAAATTGCCGAAATCCTAGAGAAAAATCCGGAAATAGAAGAATTGCGCTATCCGCATTTACCTTCGCATCCGCAATACGAACTGGCCAAACGCCAGATGAAACAGGGCGGCGGTATCATCACTTTTACCGTTAAAGGCGGATTTGAGCGGGGCAAACGTTTTATGGATGCGCTTAAAATGATCTTGTTGACCCCTAATTTGGGCGATTCACGTACCATTGCCACCCACTCGGCTTCTACTACCCACTCTAAATTAACAGACGAAGAGCGGGCACAAATTGGTATTTATCCCGGAACGGTACGGGTTTCTGTCGGCTTAGAAGATGTAGATGATATTCTGCACGATCTGACACAGGCCTTAGAAAATTCCAAATAGTAATTACTGGTTAAAAAAAAGGAAGAACGCAGAACTCAGGCCAAGTAATCTACATAATCAATAGGAATTATATAATATGAATAAAGTTCAGGAGCTATACGAAGAAATTAAGGGACTCGACATACAAGAAACGCTGAGCCTTTTGGCCCAACGCTTTGCAGGTAAAATTATCTTTTCTACCAGCTTTGGATGGGAAGATCAGCTGATAAGCCATTTTATTTTTTCTAAAAAACTCCCCATTAAGGTATTTACTCTCGAAACCGGCCGCTTGTTCCCCGAAACCTATTCGGTATGGAACCGAACCCTGCTGAAATACGGGCAGCCTATTCATGCTTATTATCCGGAAACGGAAGCCTTGGAAAACATGGTGAATTTAAAAGGCCCTAATAGTTTTTACGAATCGGTAGAGAACCGTAAAGAGTGTTGCGCCATTCGTAAAATAGAACCTTTAAAACGGGCAATAGCCGGAAACGAGCTCTGGATAACCGGTATCAGGGCAGAGCAATCTGTTAATCGGGAAAGCATGCAAAACCTGGAGTGGGATGCGGCCAATCAGATCGTTAAGTTCCATCCCCTGTTTAACTGGAGCCTCGATGAGGTAAAAAACTACATCCGCGAAAAAGGCATACCTTATAATCCGCTGCACGATAAAGGATTTCCCAGCATTGGCTGTGCACCCTGCACCCGGGCAGTTGCAGCAGGCGAAGATTTTAGGGCAGGCCGTTGGTGGTGGGAAGATCAAAATAAAAAAGAATGCGGCTTACATACTTCCTGATAAAGGAAATTAAAAACAGATAGTACAAATATGAATAAACAGGATACCGATTACTTAGATCAGCTGGAAGCCGAAGCCATTCACATTTTGCGTGAAGTGGCCGGGCAGTTCGAAAAACCTGCCCTGCTTTTTTCGGGAGGTAAAGACTCCATTACGCTGGTCCGATTAGCTGAAAAAGCATTCAGGCCGGGCAAATTTCCCTTTCCGCTGGTGCATATAGATACCGGACACAATTTCCCCGAAACCATTAGCTACCGCGATGACATGATTGCCCGCTTAAATGAGAAACTGATTGTGGGTTATGTGCAGGAGGCCATAGATCAGGGAAAAGTGATAGAACAAACCGGCAAAAATGCTAGCCGTAATGCCTTGCAAACGGTTACCTTGCTCGATACCATTGCCGCTCATGATTTTGATGCCTGCATAGGCGGTGCCAGACGTGATGAAGAAAAGGCCCGGGCTAAAGAACGTATTTTCTCTGTACGCGATGAATTTGGACAGTGGGACCCGAAACGTCAGCGTCCGGAACTATGGGATATTTACAACGGTAAAATTCATAAGGGCGAAAATGTACGGGTATTTCCCATCAGCAACTGGACAGAATTAGATGTTTGGAACTATATACGGAGAGAAAAAATAGCCTTGCCTTCTATTTACTTTGCACACGAACGCGAAGTGATTACCAGAAACGGCCAGTTAATGGCTGCGGCAGAGTTCCTGAATATGGATGAACAGGACGTAATTACTACCCGAAAGGTAAGATTTAGAACCGTTGGCGATATGACCTGTACTGCGGCAGTAGCATCTGATGCGGACCAGATAGATGATATCATTGAAGAGATACGTTCTTCTAAAATTTCAGAAAGAGGCGCCCGAATGGACGACAAGGTTTCGGAAGCAGCAATGGAAGAACGCAAAAAAGGAGGATATTTTTAATATGGATTTACTTAAATTTTTTACTGCAGGTAGTGTAGATGATGGTAAAAGTACCCTCATAGGTCGTTTGTTATACGATAGCGAGTCTATTCTGGCCGATCAGCTGGAGGCTTTGCAAAGTTCTAACCGTAAAAATGACGACGGCACCATCGACCTGGCCATTTTAACCGACGGGCTAAAGGCCGAACGCGAACAAGGTATTACTATTGATGTAGCCTATAAATATTTCCAGACCACAAAACGGAAATTTATTATTGCCGATACACCGGGTCACATTCAGTATACCCGTAATATGGTTACCGGAGCTTCTAACTCTAATCTGGCCATTATTTTGGTCGATGCCCGAAAAGGGGTAGTAGAGCAAACCAGAAGACACTCGTTCCTGGTTTCGCTGCTCGGATTAAAACATGTAGTGGTTTGTATCAATAAAATGGACATGGTTGATTTTGATGAAGCCGTATTCGAAAATATTAAACAAGACTACTCAGCCATTGCCGCCCAGTTAGAACTAAAAGAAGTTACCTACATACCGGTGAGTGCCTTAAAAGGCGATAATGTGGTCAATAGATCCAGCTACATGGCCTGGTACGATGGCAAAAGCCTGCTAGACCATTTGGAAACCACTGAACTTGGGGAAGATGAAAATCAGCATCAGTCTCGTATGCCGGTGCAATGGGTCATTAGGCCGCAAACAGATGAACTGCATGATTACCGCGGGTATGCCGGGCGTGTACTCAGTGGCGGTTTCAAGGTAAATGATCAGGTGTATATTATGCCCAGCGGCATTAAAACATCTATTAGCCGGATGGAGAATTTTGAGCAGGATTTGGAGGAAGCTAAAACCGGAATGTCTGCCACCATTCACCTGAAAGATCAAGTGGACATTAGCCGTGGAGACCTGATCGTGGGCGAGGCCAATTTGCCTAAAAATACCAATCAGATTGCGGCCGATATCTGCTGGATGGACACCCGCCCTTTAGATACCAGCCTTACTTATTTAATTCAGCACAACAGTAAAATCACCAAGTGCCGTATTCAGGAAATTCTATATCAGGTAAATATCAATACACTAGAAAAATTACCTCCCGAAGTATTTAACCTGAATGAAATTGGACGTGTAGTGTTAAAAACAGCCGAAAATTTAACTTTCGATCTGTATCAGGAAAATAAAGCCAATGGTGGTGCTATTTTAATAGACAGCAGAACCAATTTAACCGTTGCTGCCCTCATGTTTAGGGCCGCAGCCGATGATTTTTAATATTTAAAGACCAAATTTGCTAAACCATTAAGCCAGAGAAGGGAATGATTAGTAATTATTTCCTTTCTTTGTTTTTGTAAAATGCTTAACCATGAAAATTGATTTAAAACTGGTAAATGATGCCGTTCATTTCGAAGCCAGTGCCGATACTTCGAATGTTAAAGTGCAGATTGATGGCTCGCCGCAAATGGGCGGTCAGGGTTTAGGCGTTCGCCCAATGGAATTGGTACTCATGGCTCTTGCATCCTGCAGTTCTTTTGATTTAGTAAGCATACTGCGTAAACAGCGTCAAACCATCATCAATTATTCGGTATCGGCCGAAGGCCAGCGTACCGATGCCATTCCACAGGTTTTTACTTCCATTCATCTTAATTTTGCCCTTTCGGGCGATATAGATCCTGCGAAAGCAGAAAAGGCAGCAGAGTTGGCCGTTAAAAAGTATTGCTCTGTACACAATATGCTCGATGCCGGCGGAGTGAACATCACTTATTCCATTAACATTAATAAATAAGCGGCAAACCGGCAGTAAGTTCAGCGTATTTTGGCAGCTATGTTAATTTTAGCATCTTTGGCAAGCAAAACCGCGTACTAACCCGAAATGATGTTGCTTTTCACCTTCCTGGTAGGTTTACTAATTAATGCCATTGGTTATATCCCGCCGGGAAATATCAATTTGAGCGTTGCCCAATTAACAGTGAACCGGGGCATGCGCCAGGCCTGGTATTTTATCCTTTCTTTTTCTTGTGTAGAGGTCTTTTTTACTTTTGGGATGATGCGCCTTGCCCGCTGGATCTCTAGCGATGTAAGTTTAGATGCGTCTATTAACCATGTGCGGCTAGGCACCTTAACCGATGGATTTATGATCCTGATGTTTGTGGTAATGGGTACCATAACCTGGGTAAGTAGGAATAAACCGCCAAAAACCAATGAAACGGCTAAAAAGGGAAGCAGCGTGTTCTATGGTCTGGTATTGGG
>JBJTNQ010000121.1:0-8447 GCA_046074105.1 Sphingobacteriaceae bacterium
GTATTGGTATTTGCCGTTTGGGAAAATGCAGGTATTGCGGAGGTAGATGCTTATATCAATCAGATTGCCGAAGAACGTAATGTTCCGGTAGAAGCCCTGGCCGATTTTAAAGGAATGGTAGCTGGTGCAGTAGAAGGTAAAACTCCAGAAGAATTGCAAGTTTGGTTTGCCAAACAAGCATACATTGGTTTAGGATTTGGTTTGGCCGCTGCAGCTTTCGAAGGCGTAGACAGTACTCCAATGGAAGGCTTTAATCCTACAGCTTTAGATGAGGCACTTGGTTTAGGTGCCAAAGGTTTAAAAAGTGTAGTGGTATTGGCATTAGGCAACCGCGATGTAGAGAACGATTATTTAGCTAACGCGAAGAAAGTACGTCGTGCTAAAGCCGATTTTGTAGAAACGATTTAAGGTTAATAATAGGTTTGATGAGTGGAACTCCCGGTCTTTTAGCCGGGAGTTTTTTTTGTTTACGATATTGACAGTATCAGTAAAGACAAGCTTACGGTAAGGTCTGTCTGTCTTTTTAAAAAGCATTCAAATAAATAACTAAATTGCCCATTGAAACACACACGTATTTTATGAAAAAATATACCCTTTCCGCATTAGCGGTTCTATTCAGTTTTACGCTTGCTGCTCAAGTCATTAATCCGGTAAATATTCAAATTGCCCGCGATGAATGGGGAGTGCCACATATCTTTGGCAAAACCGATCCCGAAGTAGCCTATGGTCTGGCCTGGGCACATGCCGAAGACGATTTTGCAACCATCCAAACCTCTTATTTGGCAGGTAAGGCCATGCTGGGCCTGCTTAAAGGAAAAGAAGGGGCACAAATAGATTACATAGTAAATTTATTGCGCACCCGCGAATTGGTAGAAGCCCGTTATGTTAAAGACATTTCCCCCGATTATAAAGCCTTATTACTAGGTTACTGCCAAGGCTTAAATAAATACGCCCAAACCCATAAGAAAGAAGTGTTGGTGCCCGAACTTTTTCCGGTAACGCCTAAAGATATGCTGGCTTTTTCTGTATTGCAATTAGCCATCAGCTCGGGAGCAGACCAGGCACTTAAATCTATTTTTGATGGCAAAATGGCCACTGTTGATTTTTTAAAGCCGGGGGGGTCAAATGCCATTGCCATCAATTCTTCTAAAACAGCCGATGGTAGCGTATTTTTAGATATTAATGCCCATCAGCCTCTGGAAGGGCCGGTAGCTTTTTACGAAGCGCACCTATGCAGCGAAGAAGGATGGAATATATTAGGTGCCCTTTTTCCGGGGGCTCCCACCATTTTGCACGGTGTAAACGAAAATTTGGGTTGGGCACATACCGTAAACTATCCCGATAAGCTGGATACTTACCAGTTAGAAATCAATCCGAGCAATCCTAAGCAGTACCGCTTTGATGGAGAATGGGTAAATCTGGAAGAGCGCAGCGTAACTTTAAAGCTAAAATTGGGAGGTCTTATTCCGATAAAAGTGCAGAAAGAGGCCTACTGGAGTAAATATGGACCTACGGTGATTACTAAAAATGGCACTTTCAGTATCCGTTTGGGCGCTTTAGATGAAATTCGCGGCCTCGAGCAATGGTACCGGATGAATAAAGCCAGAAACTTCAGCGAGTTTAAATCTGCTTTAGAAATGACAGCCATCTCTGGTTATAATATTATGTATGCCGATAAGCGGGATACCATTTTTTATATCAGTAATGGAAAAATACCAGTTCGTAATCCGGCTTACAACTGGAAAGGAACCCTTCCCGGAAACACTTCTAAAACCCTGTGGACAAGCTATCATCCGCTTAGCGAATTGCCGCAAGTGTTAAATCCAGCTTCAGGTTATCTGTACAATACCAATCATTCTCCTTATCTGGCTACCGCGATGGCCGATAATATTCAGGAAAAAAACTACGACCCAACTATGGGTTACGAAACCTGGAAAAATAACCGGAGTGTGCGCTTTATGGAGCAAATATCTGCTTTAGATAAAGTAAGTTTCACCGATTTTAAGAAAATGAAATTCGATATTCAGCTGCCTCAAAAATTAGCTTTCTATATGAATGCAGATAGCTTGTTCTTGCTAGATGAACAAAAGAATGCCGATATAGTCGATGTGATCCGGATTTTAAAACAATGGGATAGAAGAGCAGACACCACCAGCATAGGAGCTAGTATTTTTACCCAAACTTATTATAACATCGAAAATAAGTTAAAAGCAGAAGGAAGAACCTTTGGTATATTAACTGCCGCCGAATGCAGAGCGGCCCTGCTCGAAACCAAAAACTACTTCAACAAATATTTTAGTTCGGTAAATGTGCCGTTTGGTTATTATCAGCGTTTAGTGCGTGGCGATAAAAGTATGGCCCTGCAGGGAATGCCCGATGTTTTGGCAGCCATGCATGCCGAACCTTATAAAAATGGTCAAATAAAAGGCAAACAAGGCGAAGCGTACATAGAATTGGTACGTTTTACTAAAGATGGACCCGAAATAGAATCGATTAATTGCTATGGTGCTTCTGCCAATCCTAAAAGCCCTCATTATACCGATCAAATGCCTTTATACGTAAAACAGCAAACTAAGAAAATGACATTAAATAAGGCTGAAGTATTAAAACAGTCAAAAAATATCTATCATCCGCAATAAATTTTGCAATAAATTGGCCATTTTATTGTTTTATTCATAATCTTATCTATATTAGTAAAATGATACCTGTTGAATACAATTACTTTAATAATAATTATACCATGCCTTAAGTGGCGAGGGGTTCAACTGTAGATATGACCGGCCTCGCTTTGCAGCGGGGCTTTTTTATGAATTTAAAATAATAAACTAAAAATATGTGTGGAATTGTTGGTGTATTCGACCTAAAAAAAACAGCAGAAGAGATTAGGCCGCAGGCCTTAAAAATGTCGCGTAAGCAAAGACACCGTGGTCCGGACTGGTCGGGAATATTTATGTCCGAAAAATCTATCCTGGTACACGAACGTCTGGCCATTGTCGATCCGCAATCGGGCGGACAGCCGCTGGTAAGTATGGATGGAAAATTATCTTTAGCCGTAAATGGCGAAATTTATAACCATCGCGAACTGCGTAAAGGCTTAAAAGAGCCTTATGAATTTCAAACCGAATCAGACTGTGAGGTCATATTGGCCTTATATCGCCAAAAAGGCACCAACTTTCTAGAAGATCTGAATGGTATTTTCGCCTTTGCTTTATACGATGCTGAAAACGATGCCTATTTAATTGGTCGCGATCACATGGGCATTATTCCCTTGTATATGGGCTGGGACGAATTTGGCAGCTTTTATGTTGCTTCCGAATTAAAAACCCTGGTGGGCGTTTGCACTAAAATTCAGGAATTTTTGCCAGGGCATTATTTATACAGTAAAGAAGGCCCCGAATTAAAAAAATGGTACAACCGCAACTGGACTTCTTACGAGAAGGTAAAAGATAACACTACCGATATTCAGACCATTAAACAAGCTTTAGAAGATGCTGTGCAGCGTCAACTCATGTCAGATGTGCCTTACGGTGTGCTATTGTCAGGAGGATTAGATTCTTCTATTATATCTGCCATTGCGAAAAAATATGCTGCCCGAAGAATAGAGACCGAAGGTCAGAATGAGGCTTGGTGGCCTCAGCTGCACTCTTTTGCAGTAGGCTTAAAAGGTTCTCCAGATCTGGTGGCCTCTAAAAAAGTAGCCGATCATATTGGTACCGTACACCACGAAGTTAATTTTACTATTCAGGAAGGTTTAGATGCTTTACGCGATGTGATTTACCATGTAGAAACCTACGATGTAACCACCATTCGGGCCTCAACACCCATGTATTTATTAGCCCGTGTAATTAAATCTATGGGTGTAAAAATGGTTTTGAGCGGCGAAGGAGCCGATGAACTTTTTGGAGGTTATCTATATTTCCATAAAGCGCCAAGTGCAGAGGCTTTTCACGATGAAACCGTCCGTAAATTGGGTAAATTACATCTGTACGATTGTTTGCGTGCCAATAAATCTTTGGCTGCCTGGGGAGTAGAGGGGCGTGTGCCTTTTCTGGATAAAGAATTTATGGATGTAGCCATGACCATTAATCCGGCCGATAAAATGAGCGGAAATGGCAAGATAGAGAAATACGTATTGCGCAAAGCTTTTGAAGATTACCTTCCGGAAGAAATTGCCTGGCGCCAAAAAGAACAATTTTCTGATGGGGTAGGCTATGGCTGGATAGATACCCTGAAAAAAATAACCAGTGAGCAGGTAAGCGACGAGCAGCTGGCCAATGCCGTTTTCCGTTTTCCGGTAAATACCCCAAGATCTAAGGAAGAGTATTACTACCGTTCCATATTCAGCGAAGTATTTCCGGGCGATGAAGCTGCCCGCTGCGTGCCTTCCGAACCTTCGGTAGCTTGCAGTACAGCTATTGCATTAGAGTGGGACGAAGCTTTTAAGCAAATGAACGACCCCTCTGGAAGGGCCGTAAAAAGTGTTCACGAACAAGCTTATAAATAATTCGTATCAAGCAGATCAGATTATCGTAATTAAGATTTTGTTATCAACAGATAAAAGCTTAGTTTTGCACTCCTAATAATCCTAGATGCGGATGTGGCGTAATTGGTAGCCGCACCAGACTTAGGATCTGGCGCTTCACGGCGTGGGGGTTCGAGTCCCTTCATCCGCACCACATTCCCCTCGTTTAAACGGGGGGAATTTTTTTAAAATTAAAAAATCGATATAATGAATATCACTCAGGAAAAAATTGATCAGCTAAACGCCGTTATTAAAGTGCAAATTACTCCCGCCGACTATGAGGCAAGGGTAGAAAAAGCCATTAAAGACCAGGCTAAGAAAGTGAAAATCCCTGGTTTCAGACCAGGTATGGTGCCGCCTGCACACATTAAAAAAATGTATGGCAAAAGCATCCTGGTCGATGAAATCAATAACCTGTTAAACGATACGGTAAACAATTACATTACCGAACAAAAAATTGAAGTATTGGGTCAGCCATTACCTAAAATGGATGATGAAAAAGAATTCAACTGGGATTTTACCGATGAGTTTGAATTTAAATATGAATTAGGCCTGGCGCCTGAGTTCGATCTGAGCTTTTCTTCAAAAGATAAACTCACCTCTTACCAAATTAAGGTAGACAAAGAAACTTTGGCTTCACGCATCAAAAACCTGCGTAAAAGCTATGGTAAAATGAGCAACCCTGAAGTTTCTGCCGATGATGACGTATTGTTTGGCGATTTAAAACAATTGGCAAATGACGGTACCGTTTTCGAAGGTGGTTTTGCAAACGATAAAGCTTCGCTTCGTTTAGACCTGGTAACCGATGCTAAGATCAAAAAATCGCTTATCGGCTTAAAGAAAGAAGATGTAGTTAAGCTAGATCTAAACAAGGCTTTCGAGGGTAATGCTACCGTTATTGCTAAATTATTGAATATTGAAGAAGAAGGTGCTCAGGGATTAAAATCAACTTTCCAGTTCACGGTAAAAAATATCAACCGTTTAGAAGAAGGCGATTTAAATCAGGAATTCTTCGATAAATTATTTGGTAATGATGTGATTAAAACCGAAAAAGAATTCGAAGCTAAAATTACCGAAGAATTAGAAAGCATGATGCAGCAAAATGCAGAGCAGCGCTTACAAAATGATCTGTATAACTTCGGCCTGAAAAAAGTTGATTTTAAACTACCCGATGCTTTCTTAAAACGCTGGTTAAAAGCAACTAATGAAAATCTTTCTGCCGAAGAAATTGAAAAAGATTACAATAATTTCGCTCAAAACCTGAAATGGACTCTGATCGAAAATAAAATTATCAAAGACAATAACATCGAAATTAAATACGAAGAAGTTTTCCAAACGGCCAAAACCCGTTTAGATGGCCAGTTCCGCATGTACAGCCCGCAAGCTTTACCCGAAGAACAATTGGCACAATACACCGTGCAGTTTTTACAAAACAAGGAGAATGCGAATCGTATATTTGAAGAAGTAAAGGCACTAAAAGTATTTGATTATTTAAAATCAGTGGTTACCTTAGAGAGTAAGGAAATTGCTTACAATAAGTTCCTGGAACTAGCTTAGCGGAGTGCGCCAAGAGGAAAGCGGCAAGCGGTTGCGATAATTGAAAAACTCCGCTGTGCGCTTAGCGCTACCCGATAATCACAAAATAAAAAAATATGGCCAATTTTAGATTTCAGGATTTAGAAATTTGGCAATTGGCTATTGAGCTAGCGAGAAAACTGTCTGTTATTGCAGATGACTTAGAAGCTAAAAAGAAATATCGTTTTGCAGAGCAATTAAATGGGGCTGCACTCAGTATTTCGAATAATATTGCAGAAGGATCCGGATCAAAGTCGACTAAAGATTTTATCAATTTCTTGAACTTTGCACATCGATCAGTCTTTGAGAATGCAAATATGGTGATGTTCTTTAATCAAAGTGGATATATTTCTGACACAGATTTAGCATTACTTCTCGAAGATTTAGATAAATTAGCGAGGAAAATAACTAGTTTTCAAAAATATTTAAGTAGCAAATAGGAAAGATTAGAAGTGGTAAGCGGAAAGCATTGTAGTAATTGAAAAATTTCGCTGTGCGCCTAGCGCTACCCGCTAACCAAATAAAAAACGCTTACCGCCAACCCCACAACCGCAAAGTATGAGCATCGATAAAAACGAATTCCGTAAATATGCCGTGAAGCACCATCGCATTGGCAGTCAGCATGTAGATAGCTTCATTGGTCGGGTAGAACAAAGTGCCATCCCGATGTCTATGACGCCTTATATTATTGAAGAGCGCCAGTTAAATGTAGCTCAGATGGATGTTTTCTCCCGTTTAATGATGGACCGTATCATTTTCTTGGGCGATGCTATTTACGATAATATTGCCAATATTATTCAGGCGCAATTGCTGTTCTTGCAGTCGGCCGATGCCAAGCGTGATATCCAAATTTACATCAATTCGCCAGGTGGTTCAGTTTATGCCGGTTTAGGTATTTACGATACCATGCAATACATTGCTCCCGATGTAGCTACCATTTGTACCGGTATGGCGGCCTCAATGGCTGCGGTATTGTTATGTGCCGGTGCTGATGGAAAACGTGCTGCCTTACAGCATTCAAGGGTCATGATCCACCAGCCGCTGGGCGGGGTGCAGGGTCAGGCCTCTGATATCGAGATCACCGCAAGAGAGATCTTAAAATTGAAAAAAGAATTATACGAGATCATAGCCAAGCACTCTGGTGCCGATTATGAGAAAGTACATACTGCTTCCGACCGTGATTATTGGATGATTGCACAAGAAGCAAAAGATTTTGGAATGATTGATGAGGTCTTATCAGGATCTCCTATCAAAAAATAATGGCAAAGAACACCAAAGATATTAAATGCTCTTTCTGCGGATCGGGTAAGCAAGATACACTCATGCTTATTGCCGGTCTGGATGCCCATATCTGCGACAAATGTGTTTCTCAAGCTAATCAAATATTAGCTGAAGAGCTGAATGTGCGTAAAAGTAAAAACGCACCGTCGGACATCAATTTATTGAAGCCCGTAGAGATCAAAGAGCACCTGGATCAGTATGTTATTGGGCAGGATCAGGCTAAGAAAGTATTATCTGTAGCGGTTTATAACCACTACAAGCGTTTAAATCAAAAGGTAGATAAAGATGAGGTAGAGATTGAAAAATCTAACATCATCATGGTAGGAGAGACCGGTACCGGCAAAACCCTCCTGGCTAAAACCATTGCCAAAACCTTACATGTTCCTTTCTGCATTTGCGACGCCACGGTATTAACCGAGGCTGGTTATGTAGGAGAAGACGTAGAAAGCATATTAACCCGCTTGTTGCAAGCTGCCGATTACGATGTAGCAGCTGCCGAACGAGGCATAGTTTATATAGATGAAGTAGATAAGATTGCCCGCAAGAGCGATAATCCGTCTATTACCCGCGATGTTTCGGGCGAAGGTGTACAGCAAGCGCTGTTAAAAATATTAGAAGGAACTATTGTAAACGTACCTCCACAAGGCGGCCGTAAACACCCCGATCAGAAAATGATCCCGGTAAATACACACAATATCCTCTTTATTTGCGGTGGTGCATTTGATGGTATCGAAAAGAAGATTGCTAATCGTTTGCGTACCCAAACAGTAGGTTATAAAGTAAACAAAGAAGAAACCATCATCGATTTGCATAACCTGTATAAATACATTACCCCGCAGGATCTGAAATCTTTTGGTTTGATACCTGAATTATTGGGAAGACTTCCTGTCGTTACATACCTAAGCCCACTGGATATAGATACTTTAAGAGCGATTCTTACAGAGCCGAAAAATTCATTGGTTAAACAGTATATGAAACTTTTTGAATTGGAAGGGATTCAATTAACCATTGATAATGATGTTTTAGACTTTATGGTTACTAAGGCAGTTGAATATAAATTAGGCGCACG
>JBJTNQ010000122.1:0-6302 GCA_046074105.1 Sphingobacteriaceae bacterium
ACGAGCCACTCCTTGAAGTTTCCACGGACAAAGTTGATACTGAAATTCCTTCACCAGTTGCTGGAGTTTTACAGAAAATTATCGTTGCAGTTGATTCAACAGTTGCAGTAGGTGCCGAGTTAGCAGTTATTGCTGATGGTGCTGCCGCAACTTCTGCTCCTGCTGCGCCAGTTGTTGCTGCTCCAGTTACTCCACCGCCAGCCCCAGTTGTTGCAGCTCCGGTAACTCCACCGCCAGCCCCAGTTGTGGCAGCTCCTGCTGCCGTTGCATCTTCAACCGGAACAATTGTCACAATGCCAGAGCCTATGGTATGGCCACCTTTGAAGGCCCCATGCTTTCCTTAAAGCAAGTAAATGCCATTGCCCACTTTACCGACTGGATTGTAGCTCACGTACACGTAGGCGCCTTGGGCTGGAACGGTTTCTTAACCTTTGCCATGTTGTACTGGTTAATTCCGAGAATTTACAAAACCGAGATATTCTCAAAAAAATTAATCTCTTTCCACTTCTGGATAGGCACCCTGGGGATTATATTTTACGCTGTTCCAATGTATTTTGCTGGTTTTACCCAAGGATTGATGTGGAAGGAGTTTACCGAAGAGGGAATGCTGAAATATCCAAATTTCCTGGAAACAGTATTACAGATCGTTCCGATGTATATTTTCAGAGCTATTGGCGGAACCTTATACCTCATCGGGTTTATTGTAATGATTTACAACCTGGCTAAAACCATGGCTAAGGGCAAACTGGTAGCCGACGAAGCGGCAGAAGCCCTTCCGCTGGCGCCTAACTTTGAACCTCAAAATGCCGAGAAAGCCTGGCATCGTGCTTTAGAGCGTAAGCCCATGCGTTTCCTCGTAATGTCTTTAGTGGTTATATTAATTGGCGGTATCGTAGAAATGATGCCAACTTTTACCATCTCTTCTAATATTCCAACCATTGCCAGTGTTAAACCTTACACCCCGCTGGAATTACAGGGACGTGACCTATACATCCGCGAAGGTTGTGTAAGCTGCCACTCTCAAATGATCCGTCCGTTCCGTTCAGAAACAGAACGTTATGGTGAGTATAGCAAGGCCGGAGAATTCGTATATGATCACCCGTTCTTATGGGGCTCTAAGCGTACCGGACCAGATTTGCAGCGTGAAGGTGGTAAATATTCAAACGCCTGGCACTTTAACCACATGCTCGACCCAAGAACCATGTCACCGGGAAGTATTATGCCGGCCTATGAATGGTTAATTGAGCAGGATTTAGACACCACTACTACCGTAGCCAAGATCAATGCGATGCGTAAACTGGGTGTACCTTATGCCGAAGGCTATGAAAACACGGCAAATGCAGATTTACAAAAACAGGCCGATGCCATTGCTGCAAACCTGAAACAAGATAATATTACTATCAAAAGCAATAAAGAAATTGTAGCCATCATTGCTTATTTACAAAGATTGGGTACAGATATCAAAGCAAAATAAAAATAGTTGTAGGTCTGGGGCTGTGTGTTGTAAGTAATAAAAACTTACAACACACGATCCATAACCCGAAACCAATATTAAAACTTAAAGGCTATGTTCAAGCAATTTTTAAACAACACAGACGGGTATAACATTTACCTGATCGTATCTCTTGGAATATTTATGGTATTCTTCATCCTGGTTGGAACTTTGGTTGCCCGGATTAAAAAGGAAGAAGAAAAATACCTAAGCGATCTTCCTTTGAATGAAAATACCAATGAGCAAGACGATAATAGCCTCTTGGGCATCTAATGCTTCCTTGTTTTATAGATTAACATACCTACACACATGAAACCTTTAATTTACTCTTTCCTGTTTTTAGCCATTCCTGCACCGGTATTAGCTGCAGATACTACCACCACTGTCAGTACAGTAGACTGGAACATGAATCTGCTTATCGGGGCATTCTCGCTAACCTTATTGGTGTTATTAGTCGTTTCAATCGTTTTACTCAGAGTAATCAGGGTATTAAGTCACGAACTAACCAATCCGGTTCCCTTGGCTGAATTACAGGCACAGTTTAAATTAAAACAGGAAGCCAAACTGGCTGCTAAGAAAACCTGGAAACAACTCTTTGATAAATGGCTGGAGTTACGTCCTATCTCTGAAGAAAAAGACATGATAATGGAGCATCAGTTCGACGGTATTGCCGAACTAAACAACCCTACGCCAGGATGGTTTATGGGTTTATTCTATGCCACCATTGTATTTGGGGTAGTTTATATTTTCAGCTACCATGTAATGGATTGGGGCAAAATGCAGGAAGAAGAATATACCATTGAAATGAAGCAGGCAGAAATTGCTAAAAAAGCTTTCTTGGCTAAATCTGCAAATGCGGTTGATGAGAATACGGTGAAGTTAAAAACTGATGGCGGATCACTATCATCCGGCGCAGCCTTATTTAAACAAAATTGTGTGGCTTGCCATGGCGATAAAGGCCAGGGTATTGTTGGGCCAAACCTGACCGACAAATTCTGGATTCATGGCGGAAAAATAAACAACGTATTTAAAACCATTAAATATGGTGTACCCGAAAAAGGGATGATTAGCTGGGAGAAAACCTTAACACCTAAGCAGATTGCCGATGTTTCGAATTACATTCTATCTCTGCAGGGAACCAACCCGCCAAACCCTAAGGCGCCCCAGGGTACAGAAGAAATTTAGTTTGGTTAATTGATAGCTAAGAGTGTGCTTCCGGCATACTCTTATGCTATTTTTAAAGGCGGGAAAAATTCGTAGAAGGAGATCATTGTAATGACCGATAAATCAAGTTTCGTTCCGGCCAATTTGCCCAATGGTCAGGATGTTAAAGGAAACCGTAAGTGGCTTTATCCTCGTATTGTAAAGGGCAAACTCTATCAATACCGCTCGCTGGTTAGCTATTTCTTTCTCACGCTGCTATTTGCTGCTCCTATTATCCAGGTAAACGGAGAACAACTCATTTTATTGAACGTACTGGAGCGCAAATTTGTGTTTTTTGGTATCATCTTCTGGCCGCAAGATTTTTATCTCTTCGTATTGGCCTTACTCACCTTTATGGTGGGTGTGGTATTATTTACAGTAGTTTTTGGCCGCATTTTCTGCGGATGGGTATGCCCGCAAACCATTTTTCTGGAAATGGTTTTCCGTAAAATAGAGAACTTTATAGAGGGCGATTATATTAAACAACGTAAACTAGATGAAGGTCCACTTACCGGAGAAAAGATCTTTAAGAAAGGGACCAAACATCTCATTTTCATCTCTATATCTTTTATCATTTCCAATACTTTCCTGGCCTATATCATTGGTACCACTACCCTGCTTAAAATCATTAGCGATCCCGTTGGCGAGCATCTAGTAGGCTTTGTGGCCATCTGCTTATTTACAACAGTATTTTACCTGGTTTTCTCTAAAATGCGTGAGCTGGTTTGTATTCTGGCCTGTCCTTACGGTCGCTTACAAGGCGTTTTGCTCGACAATCAGAGTATTATTGTGGCATACGATTACGAACGGGGCGAACCTCGTGGCAAACATATCAAAAACGGAAAAGCAAATACGGGCGACTGTATTGACTGTAATATTTGTGTGCAGGTTTGCCCTACCGGGATAGATATTAGAAATGGTACGCAGATGGAATGTACCAATTGTACTGCCTGTATTGATGCCTGCGACATGGTAATGGATAAAATTGATCGTCCACGCCGTTTAATTGGTTATAAATCTGAAGACGAAATCAAACATCGTGGTCAATTCAAGATCAACCCGCGGGTATATGCTTACGCTGCTGTATTAGCCATATTGGTAAGTGTGTTGTCTTTTCTGCTCTTTACCCGAAGCGATGTGCAAACCACCATTTTGCGTGCCGGCGGCACTTTGTACCAAATGCGTGACGATCATACCATCAGTAACTTATATAATGCTGAATTGGTGAATAAGACCAACAAGGCCGTTAAGTTTAAACTAATACCCGATGATCCGGAAGTAAAAATTCAGCTCATTCAACAAGTAGATGAGCTATCTGGAGGAGGCAGTGCCAAAATCACTTTCTTTATTATTCTTCCGAAGGGAAAAAATAGTAAGTATAAATCAGATATTGGTCTTAAATTAGTATCGGGCCAAAAAGAGGTAGACCATTTAACCACTACCTTTATTGCACCGCCAAATTTCTAAATTATGAACTGGGGAACTAAACTGATTATTGCTATGGGGCTTTTTATAGGCTTCATCATCACCTTAGGAATTATTATGGTGAATAGTAAAACAGATGCCCTGGTAGAGACCGATTATTACGAAAAGGGGATTAATTACGATACCGACTTTGCTAAAAAACAGCAGGTAATTAATGATCATGCGGCACCCACTATACAGGTTGGCAAAACCCTGAGCATTCAGTTTATCCATCAGCCGAAAGGCACCCTGCAATTCTTACGGCCCGATAATAAAAAGCAGGACTTTAAACTGGATCTGGAAGCTGATTCCAACCATTTAGTGACTATTGCGGCTGCGGCCATAAAAAGTGGTCGCTGGCATCTCATTCTGAATTGGGAAAATGCGGGCAAAAAATACCTGTTTGAGCAAGAAATAAACTTGCCATGAACCCCAATTACCTGGCTTTTGTTATCGGTTTATTTGGCAGCCTGCACTGTGTAGGTATGTGCGGGCCTCTGGCTTTTGCTGTGCCTAGTGTAGGCCAGGGCCGATGGAAGGTGGTACTGGATAAATTTTTGTATCAGGCCGGCCGTATTGTTTCTTATGTTTTACTGGGCATTTTAATCGGGTTAATTGGGCGGCAGCTATGGCTTTCCGGACTGCAGCAATGGCTAAGCATCATTACGGGTACTTTAATTATTGCTGCGGCGCTCATCAGACTATTGGGTATAGCTACGCTAAAAACTTCGTCATCTCTTTTGCTTAAACCGTATTATCAGGTTTTTAATTACGCCATTAAACACCGGGCTAATCATTTAATTATTGGCATTCTGAATGGTTTTTTGCCTTGCGGGTTGGTTTATCTTGCCCTTACCGATGCCCTGAACCGGGGTACTATCAATTTATCGGCTATGTATATGTTCTGGTTTGGTTTAGGTACGCTTCCGCTGATGTTTATCACCTCTGTGAGTGTGGCTTTCGCCGGCAAATTAGTTCGCCAGCGAATAAACCGAATCATTCCCTGGTTTATGTTATTGCTGGGCATTTGGTTTATTTTAAGAGGATTAGAATTAGATATCCCCTATTTAAGTCCCGCGAAAGCGGCCGAAACCGTTGGGTGTAAAAATTAGCCGGCCATGCTGAACAGCTGGTTTTCTGGCTTTTCGGCCCATAAACGGGCGTCCAGCATCATGCAGATGTTTCGCAAAAACCGATTTCCTAAAGGAGTTACTTTCAGTTTGCCGGGCTGTATTTCCAGCAATCCATCTGCTTCCAAAGCAGGCATGCGGGCTAATCCGGCTAAGAAAGCCTGATTATTTTCTGTGGCTGTATCCCAGCTAGTATATTCTTTACACATCAGGTTCAGGATATGTTTCCTGATCAAGAGATCGTCTTCGGTTAGTTCATGGAATTTAAAAACCGGGAAATGCCCGTCATTTACCAAACAGATGTAATCCTCTACCTTTTTTACATTTTGCGCAAAAGCATACCAGGTATCAGAGATAGAGGAAACGCCCAAACCGATCATGAGCTGACTATATTGATGGGTATAGCCCATAAAATTTCGGTGTAGTTTACCTGATTCTTTGGCTTCGTATAAACTATCGGAGATGAGCGTAAAATGATCCATCCCAATCTCCTCATAAGCTCCCGATTTTAGAAGCGATCGGCCAATCTCGTATAAGTGCTGTTTTAAAGCAACGGAAGGCAGATCGGCCTCCGTATATCGACGTTGCCCGGGTTTTATCCAGGGCACATGGGCATAGCTGTAGAAAGCAATCCGATCGGGGCGTAAGGTTAAAACCGATTCGACGGTTTCTTTTAGCCCTTCAGTTGTCTGTAAGGGCAAACCATATATCAGGTCGTAATTAACGGATACATAGCCGATCTCCCGAGCTAATCGGGTTACTTTTTCTACCTCTTCTACCGATTGTATACGATTAATAACTAATTGAACTCGTGGATCGAAATCCTGAATACCCAAGCTTAAACGTTTAAAGCCCAAACCGTATAAAGTGCGCAAATGAGCCTCGGTGGTATTACCCGGATGGGCTTCAAAGCTGAATTCGGCCTCCGGATGGCGCAGGGCCTTTTGCATGATTCCTTCAATAAGGTATTTCAGATTTTCGGGACTGAAAAAAGTAGGAGTTCCGCCTCCCAA
>JBJTNQ010000123.1:0-25646 GCA_046074105.1 Sphingobacteriaceae bacterium
GGATATTTCCTAAACCATGACCAAATCTTCATTTGAATAACGCCTAAAAAAGCTTCGCGGAAAATGCGAGGACTCATTTTAGAGGTTCCCTCGGTGCGGTCGGTAAAAATGATGGGAATTTCTACTACATTAAAACCATGTTGAATGGCGGTGAATTTCATCTCAATTTGAAAAGCATAACCTACAAACCGGATCTTATTCAGTTTAATGGTTTTTAACACGATGCTGCGATAGCATTTAAAACCTGCCGTGGCATCTTGTATATCAATGCCGGTAATAATACGCACATATACCGAAGCAAAGTACGACATCAGCACCCGGCCCATGGGCCAGTTCACTACATTTACACCTTTAATATATCGCGAACCAATGGCCATATCAGCACCCTGAACACAAGCTTCGCGTAAGCGGGGTAAATCTTCCGGATTATGCGAAAAGTCGGCATCCATTTCAAAAATAAACTCGTAGGCATGCTTTAAAGCCCATTTAAAACCGTGTATATAAGCGGTGCCTAAGCCCAGTTTCCCCTTCCGTTCTTCCATATGTAATTGTGCGGAAAATTCTTTTTGGAGCGATTTTACAATATCGGCTGTGCCATCGGGCGAACCGTCATCTACAATCAGAATATGGAACAATGGGGACAAAGAGAAAACCTTTCGAATAATCTTTTCAATGTTCTCTTTTTCATTATAGGTAGGTATAATAACCAGACTGTCTGCTTGCACGTAATTACTTTATTTGGTGCCAAAGATAGGCGAATTAAATAAATATAGGGCTTTGATGAAGCAAAAAGGAAATGGAACACAAAGAAAAACCCCTCCGAATTTCGAAGGGGTTTTTAAATTTTTTGAGCAGGATTTATTTTCCTTCATGCATCATTTTTTGCAGGTATTTGGTTACCGCAAATAAAATGAATGATGATAAACCGGCCATGCCCACAAAGAGCATAAAGAACTCATATAAACCGCTGATCTGATAACCTAAGAAATTAGGTGTACGTCCGGGTTCAGGATATAAAGCACTTAATACACCGGCAAATTTATTAGCCGCCGCATTGGCCAGGAACCAAACTGCCATCAATAAAGAAGCAAAACGGAAGGGAGCTAATTTATTTACCAGCGATAAACCAATAGGAGATAAGCACAGCTCGCCAAAAGTATGGAAAGCATACATACTGGTAAGCCACATCATGCTCACTTTAACACCTGGTTGCACTCCTTTTACCCCATAAGCAATAATTAAATAACCTATGGCTAATAAGAATAAACCCAAAGCCATTTTGGTTGGCGATGCAGGTTCGGCTCCACGGTTACCCAATTTTACCCATATCCAGGCAAAAACTGGCGCAAACACGATTACGAAAATGGAGTTTAGCGACTGGAAGAAGCTGGCCGGAACGGTGAAAAAGCCCAGATCACGCTGGGTTTGCTCTTCGGCAAAGAAAGTTAATGAGGCCCCGGCTTGTTCAAAGGCACTCCAAAAGAATATCACAAAGAAAGAAACGATAAAAATGACACTGATTCTTTGTTTCTCCATCAGCGAAAGCGTTTTATCGGAAATGATCATGAAACCGATACCTAAAACAGCCGCAATAAGCAGATAAGAGAGAATGCCGAAAATACGGGCATCGGTATACAATAAGCCAATTACCGCTAAAGAGAAAGCTAAAAGACCACCATAAACCAAAACCTGCGAAGTTTTGATGGCTTTTTTACCTTCTGCATTTGGTGCCAGGCCTAAAGTTTTCCCTTCCGGATCTACTACGTATTTGTCTTTTAAACGATTAAAGATCAATACGCTTAAAAGCATACCTATGCCGGCAGCTAAAAAGCCCCAACGAAAATCGCCCGGATTGCCGGTGTCTCCAAAAAAACCGCAAACAAACGGGCCAATAGCACCACCAACGTTAATTCCCATATAAAATATGGTGTAAGCCGCATCAATTCTTCTATCGCCGGCAGGGTAAAGCTGCCCCACCATAGAAGAAATATTGGGTTTAAAGAAACCATTGCCGGCAATTAAAAATCCTAATCCGGCAAAGAACAGGGCAGTAGACAGCTCTGGCGAAGATTGGTAAGTAGTTCCGCAAAAGAATAACAGAAACTGACCCAAAGCCATTAGTAAGCCGCCGGTAATAATAGAACGCTGATTACCCCAGTACCTGTCGGCAATATAACCGCCTACCAGCGGAGTTAAATAAACCAGGCCGGTATAGCTGCCATAAAGGTTTGATGCTAATACTTTATCGTAAAGCAAAGCTTTGGTCATGAAAAGTACCAAAATGGCACGCATGCCATAATAGCTGAAACGTTCCCACATTTCGGTGGCGAAAAGTACATAAAGTCCTTTTGGATGCCCTTTTTGGGCTGTCGATTGAGCGCTCATGTTTAAGGTTTAGGTTGTTTTAGATTATAAATTGGTTAAGATAAAATCGGTCATTTTGCGGTACAGCTGAATGGTAGTATTGCCACCATAAATACCATGATTTTTATTCGGATAATAAGCTTGTTCAAACGCTTTATCTGCTTGTATTAAGGCTTCCGAGAACATTACACTGTTTTGGAAATGAACATTATCATCGCCCGTACCATGAATTAACAGGAATTTGCCTTTCAGCCGATCGGCAAAATTAATTGGAGAATTGTCGTCGTATCCAGCAGGGTTCTCTTGCGGGGTTCTTAAATAACGTTCGGTATAAATGCTGTCATAAAATCTCCAGGTGGTTACCGGTGCTACAGCAATAGCCATGCTAAATACATCGGCACCTTTGGTAATACAAAGCGATGACATATACCCGCCATAACTCCAGCCCCAAATACCAATTCGCTTGCCATCTACAAAAGGCTGCTTAGCAAACCATTTAGCAGCCTCTATCTGATCTATAGTTTCATATTTACCCAAGTTTAAATAAGTCATTTTTTTAAACTCGGCACCGCGGGCCCCGGTTCCTCTATTATCTACACAAGCTACAACATAGCCTTTTTGAGCCAGGTAGTTAAACCACATGGTTCGGCTGCCTCCCCATGAATCCAATACATTCTGGCTTCCGGGGCCGCCATATACGTACATAAAAACAGGATATTTTTTGTTCGGGTCGAAATTGGCCGGCTTAATCATATAGCCGTTCAGGCTTACTCCTTCAGAAGTAGTGAAACTAAAAAATTCAGTAGGGCTCACCTGATAAGAAGCAATGGTATTCTTCGCTTTCGAATTGTCTTCTAAAGTGCGGATCAATTTTCCGTCATTGCTGTGCAGGGTAACATAATTTGGTGTTTTAGCACTTTGATTAGCCATAATATAAAAGCTGAAATCGGTGCTAAAAGAGGCATTGTTGGTGCCCGGCAGTGTGCTTATTTTGCGTTTATTTTTACCCGACAGGTTAATTACAAATACATCACGCTGCAGCGGAGAACTTTCGGTAGATTGATAATAGATCAACCCTTTTTTCTGATCAAAACCGTAAACATCGGTCACTTCCCATTTACCGGTAGTGATCTGTTTTACCAGTTTTCCCTTCAAATCGTATAAATAGAGATGATTATAGCCGTCGCGTTCGCTTACATTAATAAATTGCTTGCCATTAGCCAAAAAAGTTAATTGCTCTTTCTCTATATCAACATAATACTTATCGGTCTCGGTCATTAACACACGGCTTTCGCCGGATGCTACATCGGCTAATAAATAATTTAACTGATTCTGATGGCGGTTTAGGCGTAAAACACACAAGGTGTTCGGATCCTGTGTCCAGCGTATACGAGGAATATACTGATCAGTTTCATTGCCAATCTGAACCGTTTTGCTGGAATGGCTGGCCAGATCGTAAACATGAATGCTTACCGTAGAGTTCTTTTCGCCCGCTTTAGGGTATTTATAGCGGTACTCGCTAGGGTATAACCCTTCGAACATCGTCATCGAATACTCCGGAACCGCAGTTTCATTAAAACGGTAATAAGCAATACGTTTCCCGTCAGGGCTCCAGTAAAAAGCCTGGGCAAATGAAAATTCCTCTTCATAAACCCAATCGCACATACCATTAATAATTTCATTGTTTTTGCCGTCTAGAGTCAACTGCTTCTCATCGCCAGAAACCAGATCTTTAACAAAAAGGTTGTTCTCTCTAACAAAAGCCACCTTGCTGCCATCGGGAGAGAAGCTGGCAAACAATTGCTTGCCTTTAGAAGATACTTCGGTGATCTTTTTAGTCTTTAGATCAAAAACAAAATAATTGGCCTTAAAAGAACGGCGGTAAATCTGTTCTTCACCTACCGGGATGAGTACCTTGCTCTCGTCTGCACTAAAGTCGGTACTAAGTGGCAGGGTGTCACCCTTAAATATCAGATCAGTTTCTTTAAAAAGTATGGTATTCAGTTTACCATCGCTAAAATTATTTTTAGCCACATACTTAATCTTGCTTTTCTCATCAGTTTCTATAGAAACATAAGTTTTTCCGTCGTTCATAGAACGTAAACCACGAATTCCCTTGGTACTAAAGGTTCCTTTTTTGAATAAATCTTCCAGCGTAATTTCTTTTTTTTGCTGGGCAAAAACGGATGTGCTGATCAGTAAGAGTAAAAGAATTTTTTTCATTTTATTGATGGATATAAATGATTTTAGAAAGCGAATTTAATATTAATATTTACGGATAGGCTGGGTTGCGCCTTTTAATTTCTTCGGATCGTTAAATTGTTCATCTTTCTCCGAAGGTTTATTCTTTAGCATCAGATTTTGCTGATATTTCCACCGGCCTTTAAACAATTGAAGTGCATCGTAGGTCATGTCGGGCCCATATTTAGAAAAATCGGCCTTCATTTCAGCGTTTATGGGTGCCAGGTGGTCAAAAACAATACGTTGTTCCGCAGGCTGGTAATTTAACAGCATCGAAACGTCACGCCCATATTCAAAAATGATCCGTTTCTTTCCTGTCCAGTCCGGGTTGGCATCAAAAACCGGGAGCCCGAAATAGGCCTGCCCATCTTTAAAATACAGTACTTCAATTACTTTCTTAGTCGATTTTACGGTATTGCCCTTCCATCCCAATAAAACATAATACGACTGTTCGCCCGGTTGTGCCACCGGTATGATCTTATAATATTGCGCACCATACCATTTATTTGGGCTGGTAGTTGTATCTGCAGCATTTTTTATGAATGGTCCCGAATCCACCAAAGGGAATAGTTTCAATTTGCCGTCGGGTGTATTCATTTGTATGCTGCCATAATAGCGGTAGCTGCCATCCTTATTCATAATATGCCAGCTGAAAACCCTGAATTTTTGGTCGGGCGATGTTTGTATCGAAACTGATTTTAACGAATCGAAGCCATAATGAAAAGATTTAGGCTCCTTTAAAGCACTAACTAAGGTTTTAATAAAAAGGTAATTGGCATTATAGCGTTCGGGTTCAAGCTGCTTATTTACGATATCCTTGCTCAGCGAGATAAGACTATCCTGATAAGTGTTTAACAGGGAAGGTTTACTCGCTTCGTCGCTATGTTGTGCATAGCAGCCCAAAGTGCTTAATAATAAAATGCAGCTAAGTCTGATCTTCACCTTAATTCAATTTTTCGATGACCAATGCACTGGCACCACCGCCACCATTACAAATGCCCGCCACGCCAATTTTACCATGGTTTTGTGCCAGAACATGGATAAGGGTAACCACAATTCTTGCGCCAGAAGCACCTAGCGGATGACCCAATGCTACCGCACCACCATTTACATTTACTTTGTCAGAATTAATTTTCATCGCCTGATTGTTAGCGATGGCCACCACCGAAAAAGCTTCATTTATTTCAAAAAAATCGACATCTGCTAAGCCTATCCCTGCTTTATCTAGCGCCCTCGGAATAGCCTGCGATGGGGCTGTGGTAAACCATTCGGGTGCCTGCTGGGCATCGGCGTAAGCCAGAATTTTAGCCAGCGGTTTTAGGCCCAATTCGTCTGCTTTTGCTCTGCTCATTAATACCAAAGCTGCAGCACCATCATTTAAGGTAGAAGCATTGGCGGCTGTTACGGTACCTTCTTTTTTAAATACCGGTTTAAGAGTTGGTATTTTGTCAAACTTTACAGCCCCTGCCTCCTCATCTTCACTAAAAAGTGTAACCTCACCCTTTCGGTCTTTTATTTCAACAGGTACGATTTCTTCTCTAAATTTCCCTTCATTTTGAGCTTTTTGTGCTCTACTATACGATTGAATGGCATAAGCATCCTGATCTTCACGGCTAATATGACATTCGCTGGCACATAGTTCGGCAGCAGAGCCCATATGATAATTGTTATAAACATCCCAAAGGCCATCCTTAACCAAACCATCAGTCAGCTCACCATTGCCCAAACGATATCCATTTCTGGCTTTATCCAGGTAATAAGGTACATTACTCATGCTTTCCATACCGCCGGCTACAACAATATCATTTTCGCCAAGGGCAATACTTTGGGCAGCCAACATAATGGCTTTAGTGCCCGAAGCACAAACTTTATTAATAGTGGTGGAAGGTAAATCAGGAAGTCCGGCAAATTTTGCCGCTTGCGTGGCTGGTGCCTGGCCTAAATTGGCCGATAAAACATTACCCATATACACTTCCTGAACTTGTGAAGGGTTAATACCGGCTTTCTTAACAGCCGATTGGATAGCAATAGCACCCAGCTGAGTGGCAGAAAAAGACGACAAACTTCCTCCAAAACTGCCAATAGGGGTTCTACTAGCAGATACAATGACAACTTCTTTCATAGGTTTTGATAGTTTTTGTAGACCGCAATTTACAGAATTAGGTTTAATCGTGGAAGGTCATAAAAGTCAAAGTTTGTTAAACCCAACGTAACAAGTACAATATAATCTTGCATATTAAAGCATTAAACATATTTGATTAAATTTGATTTCATTAAAGCCCACTTTTTGACAACACATAAAAAAACATATAAAAAGCTACTCTCCAGTGGCTCCGCAAATATGGCACAATATGCAATGATGCTAACCTGTATATTGTTTATTTGCCTTGTTTTACCTAAACAGGCACGTTTTAAGTTCGAATACGACAAAGGAAAAATTTGGTCGCAGAATGACCTCATCTCCCCATTCGATTTTCCCATACAGAAAAGCGCTGAACAACTCGAGTCTGAACGGAATCAGCTGTTAAAATTATTTAAGCCAGTTTATGATTATCACCCTGAAGTTGCAGATCAGTCGCTTACTAATTTCAGCTCGGCTCTAAGTATCAAGTTAGATCAATTAAACATCAGTCCGGCAGAAAAAGCAGATTGCCTTAAAACAGGATCAGCCATCTTAGTAAAGATCTATGAAAGAGGATTGGTGCAAATAGTTAGAAAGTTTCAAAGATTCGAACCCAATTACAATTTCGTTTTATTAGACGGCAAAGTAGCCCGAGAACTGAATACCGTTGAAGTATATGATAAATACGCTGCAAGAAAATTCATTAAAGAAGAACTTAATAAACACCCGGAAATTGAGAACAAAGACTTAGTATTCGATTTTTTAAGTCTAAATCTCGAACCCAACTATTCTTTTAACGAAACCCTGACCAAAAAAATTGAAAAAGAAACCAATCAGCAAATCCCCCCAACACAAGGGATGGTCCAGAAAGGCGAACTGATCATCTCGCAAGGAGACGTTATCAATGCTGAAATTTATCAAAAACTACAGTCACTCCGAATTGCTTTCGAGGGAGATCCGCTACTAAAAGCAAACAGACGCTGGTTATTCATTGGTCAATTCTTGTTAGTCAGTTTAGTTATTTCTTTACTGATGATTTTTATCAAACTTTTCAGAAAAGACATATTTCAGGATATTCGAAAACTAGCTCTGATCTTGCTAATCATAAGTAGCATGCTGGCTACCCTATCCTGGGCAATCAAGCTAAATATACCCAGTCTGTATTACATCCCATACTGCATCGTACCGCTTATCATCCGAATTCTCTTCGATACCCGCTTAGCACTCAATATCCATCTATTAGTAGTATTAATTGCCTCATTTCTGGTGCCTAATAGTTTCGAGTTCGCATTCCTTCAAATAACAGCCGGAATGACAGCCATTTATAGTGTAAAACGATTAGTTAGAAGAGAACAATTCCTAATATCAGCAGTTCTCATATTTGCCACCTATTCCATAGCCTATTTCGGAATACTTCTAATAAAAGACGCCTCCCTCAATAACATCAATTGGTATAATTTTATGCCTTTTGGTATAAGCGTAATACTCAATTTGTTAGCCTATCCATTAATTTATGGATTCGAAAAACTCTTTAACATTACATCAGAAATAACCCTGATGGAATTGAGTAATACCAATTCTACACTATTAAGAGACCTGGCATTTAAGGCGCCTGGTACATTTCAGCACTCCCTGCAAGTAGCCAATCTAGCAGAGTCAGCCATATACAAAATAGGAGGAAACGCACTATTAGTAAGAGCCGGTGCACTATACCATGATATTGGAAAAATGGAAAACCCGCAATATTTTATCGAGAATCAAAATAGCGGAGCCAATCCACACGACCAACTTCCCTATGAAAAAAGTGCCCAAATTATTATTCAGCACGTAAACAAAGGAATCGAGATCGCCAGGAAGAATAATATTCCAGAACTTTTAATCGATTTTATAAAAACGCATCACGGCAATACAAGAGTAGATTACTTCTATAACTCATTTCTAAAAAATTTCCCGGAAAAATTAGTTGATGAGAAAATATTCCGTTATCCAGGGCCAATACCCTTTTCAAAAGAAACAGCCGTGCTCATGTTAGCAGATTCTGTTGAAGCAGCATCAAGAAGTCTCAAAGAACCCGATGCTAACAATATTAACGACTTAGTTGAGCGAATTATTAACTACAAACTCGATCAAAACCAGCTGATAGACAGCGACATTACCCTAAAAGACATACAAGCAATTAAACAGATTTTCAAAACCATGTTAATGGGTATTTTTCATGTTCGAATCCCTTACGTTTTCGAGAAGTAAAAATATTTTTTGAAGGCATCACCTAATTGCTATATTTGCAATCCCTAAAACAAGGGAAAAATAATTGGAGAGGTGCCTGAGTGGCCGAAAGGAACAGTTTGCTAAACTGTCGTACTGGTAACGGTACCGCGGGTTCGAATCCCGCCCTCTCCGCCACTAAGACAAAATAAATCTCTATTTTATTTGTCATACCCTGCAAAAATTCTATCTTTGCAGACCTTCGAAAGAAGACTCGGGGTGTAGCGTAGCCCGGTATCGCGCCTGGTTTGGGACCAGGAGGTCGTAGGTTCGAATCCTGCCACCCCGACACAAACAAAGCCTTTCAGAAATTATCTGAAAGGCTTCGTTTTTAAAATCAACTTCTTTTTTAAATGAGTTTGATTTTTATACTTTTGTAAGCAAATGCCCTCATAGCTCAGCTGGATAGAGCAACGGTTTTCTAAACCGTGGGTCACAGGTTCGAATCCTGTTGAGGGTACTTAATCCCGGAAGGAATTTCTTCCGGGATTTTTTATTTTTTAATGAATTTGGCTTTGTATGACTCTTCTTTATTCTTGAGCTGCAGAACATATACTCCAGGCGACAATCTATCTAAAAGATTATTTAACTGTTCATTCAGAGAAATTAAATCGCCGCTTTCATTGAAAATTAATTTCTGATCGAAATCTGTAATCAATAAATCCCATGGCATAGCAGAGTTATCTGCCGGTTTAATGCTCAGGTTTATTTTATCTGTTACAGGATTAGGGTAAAGTTCAAGATATTTCTTCCCTTCGCTTACACTTGCCGGGAGGCTAACCATCAGGATCTGGCTAAAATCAGAGGTTCCATCTAGATTTACGCTTTTTAATTTATAATAGCATTCTGGAGAAAATGGACTGGTATCTAACAGTTGATATTGCTGATCAACTAGACTGTTTCCCCATGAATTAACATTAGCAATGTTTTCAAAATCAAAGCCGGTTTTACTTCTAAAAACCTCAAAATGGCTGATGTCTTTTTCTGCAGCGGTTTCCCAAATAAGTTTAACTTTTCCTAATTCAACAGCGGCTTTAAAATAGTTTATCTTAGACTCAATAGCTTGGCTTGGTTTTGATAAAGGGGCCGGCTTAAAAAAGCTGTAAACACTAGATACAATGGCTTCATCTATAATGTTGAACTCACTCATGGCTACATTAGATGATATATCATAATAGCGTCTTAAAATAGGGTAGGGGTCATTTTCATTTTCACCAAGTGGATAAAGATTGTTTTTGTCCTGCACCGCAATATTATAAGGATTCTGTAAGTCTAAATGAGAATTAGGGCCAAATACCGGAATCCCCGGAACGGGTTCCATAACCTGATCTGATAAAGAGGGGTGATGTAATGGATTCATCGGATAATTGCTTCCTATTCCGGTTATATAGGTTTTATTTTGAGGATTATTTCCCAATTGCACATCCAGGTTTAGCGTAGCGTATTTTTTATACTTCTCATTTCCGGAAAAATAATAAGCCATAATAAAATCCCAGGAATATTTGCTCGATTGCCCATAGGCTCCCCAGCCAATGTATCCTATCACATCGGTTCTGCAGGCAGAAAAGTAAAAATTATTATCGGTACGAGGTATTAATTCCAATTCGGCATTATTAATACAATCGGTCTTAATTTTATTCACTTTCGTTTGATCAACAGGAAAACTGGTCGTAGCATAGGCAATAGAGGCATTAACCTGATGGTGCTGAAAGGGGTTCCAGCCCCACATCGCTTGATGTTTCGTCCAATACGTATCAAATAAATTGCGGTAATTAATATCTCCCGTCGATTTATATAATTCGGCAGCAGCCCAAGCCCTTTCATCATCATCTCCTTCAGGGTCAGGATAATCTCCACCACCCATGCCCGTAATTCCCGGATTGTACCCGTTTGCAGGTATAACGTTCAAATGTGTATTCAGGAAATTCATGGCTAGTTTAGATTTTTCCAGACAATTTTTAGCTAAATCGGGCCAAAAAGGAAGAAAATTACGATAGGCCATTGCCATAATAGCCGCAAACTGCCCGGTAGTATGGGTGGTTTTTTCAGAAATGTAGCGGGTTGCCAAATCGTTTTCAGGCATGCTAGTTGGCCAGGCCAGGGTGGTTACTCTTTCAAATACGCCGCCATCGGTAGCCTGCATGTTCAGTAACCAAAGAATCTCGTGTTTTGCTTCATCCAGAATATCAGGTACATCATTTCCACTTTCTGGAATGTTTAGTTCGTTATCTGCGAATTTTTCTGGATAGAGCTGGTAAATAGTGAACAGGTAATATAAAGCAGTTGTACCTGTCATGGTGTATTTTCCGTAATCTCCGGCATCGTGCCAGCCTAAAGGCATAGTATATGAGGTGTTAATGCTTTCACTATTATAAAGCAAAGAATTAGACCATGAGGTATGTGATACCCCATCATTTAAATGACAGGCCGCATGTGACCAGCGTGGGTCTGCATACGGACTGTTTAGCGCTACTCCGCAACGCTGATAAAATAAAGACCTTGCCGTATGATAATAAACAGAGTCCATCACTTGGTCGTTTATCTTAAAATCATAAGAACGGCCTATACCCGGAACATATACATAATATTTGCCCGGAATATTAAATCCGCTGAAATTACATTGATATACTTTTTCTCCACTAAGGTTTAAATCATTTCCTCTGATTTCGGGATAGCCCGAAAACACGGTCAGCCCGGTTTGAGCGTTTTTTATTTCAAAACCCGAGGGATTGCAATCCATTACGCCGGCATCGCCCAAATAATTGCCTATATAAGCATATTTAGGTCCGTTGGTAAAATACCCTACTTGATTAACTTTTACAGAATGATTGATGAGTTTGGTATCATTAAACGTGAAATTGAATTGCTGCGGAATACTGAAATTATTTCCTGAAAGGTCTTTAACGTTGTTAACCGTTAAAGTATAGCTTTTGCCGTTTTTTAATGGAGCACTTAAAATTAGAAAAGCTTCATTTTTAACCACAGGGTTAGTGCTGTATTCCGGGAAATTCTTAACATAAAAATGTCTGCCAACTTTATCCGGATTTTGTTCTGAGGAGTAGTTTGGATCATCTAAACTGGAAATTTGATAATTGCTAATGTTTTTAACATCGAGCATATCGTATTTATCTCTAATATTAAGCTTAATGGTTTGGTCTGAGATGAAATGTATAGAATCTACCTGGGTTGGTTGGTTATCTATAGCAGCAAAATCATCTACGTAAATCTCAAATGGAGCATTTGTTTGTGCTTCAAAACGTAGTTTTTCAACTGAGAATAATTTATAATCGACAGTTTTTAGAACCTCAATTGGAATTTTAACCAGTTTGTATTGAGCATTCAGCGGTCCGTTCTGAACGTAGGGAGTAATATCAACCATATTACTGGTATAGGGCCAGCCGGTTAATCCAAATTTTACAATCGCATCTGGTTTAGTGGTTTTTATATAGAACTGAATTTCGCTGTAATTCGATAAATCAATCCGCCATTGGTCCTGGCAGCTCAAATAAATAACAGAAGAGTTCCATTGGTCTAAATTCGCTTTAAATGCCCATGATCCTGAATGCGGATTTATATTATCTGCAGCACCGTTACCATACTGGCATGAAATCACATTAGGTGTTTCTCCATTCCATAAGTTTATGGTTTGCGCAAAGCTGAAAGAAGAATTTAATAAAGAACAAAAAAATAAGGCCAGGCTTAAAAGGTATTTGTTTTTCATGGTTAATTAATGTCATTAGATTTTCTATCTAAATAACATTTACCATAAAATTGTTTTTATTAATTATAAAGAAATTTAATATCAAAATAAAACAACCGGTAATTTAGCCAAAAAACAAATAGGAAATTAAAATAGCGGCTATTACCCCGAATAGATCGGCTAACAGGCCAGCGGTAATGGCATATCTGCTTTTTTTAATGCCAACTGAACCAAAGTATAACGCTACAATATAGAATGTAGTATCTGCAGAACCCTGAAATACAGAAGATAGTCGGCCAACAAAAGAATCTGGGCCAAAAGTTTTCATAGCATCCAGCATCATGGCTCTGGAGCCCGAACCGCTAAGCGGTTTCATTAAGGCTACCGGCAGAGAATCTGTAAATCGGGTATCCATATTAAAGAATGAAAATGCCCATTTAAACCCATCAACCACATAATTTAAAGCTCCAGATGTTCTAAGTACGCTAATAGCCGCCAGCATGGCTACCAGGTAAGGAATAATTTTAACAGAGGTTTCAAAACCGCCTTTTGCACCTTCAATAAAGGTTTCAAATACATTTACCTTTTTACGCAGTGCGCCTAAAATAAAACTTACAGGAATTGCGAAAAGCAACACATTGCTTACCACTTTAGATACTTCTGAAATTTGATCTTTACTTAAATAAGCCGTAAAATACCAAACCACTAAACTGATAAAAGCGGTAACGCCCAATAACCAGGAAAGAATAACCCGATCCCAAAGATTAATTTTTTGCCAAAAGGCCACAATGAGCATGCCGGCTACGGTTGCCACGTAGGTAGCTATGATGCAGGGTATGAAAATATCAGTAGGGTCTTGGGCACCCATAATAGCCCTTTGGGCGATAATAGAAATGGGCAATAAGGTTAAGCCCGAAGTATGCAGCACCAGGAACATGATTTGGGCATTAGAGGCCGTTTCCTTTTCGGGATTGATTTCCTGCAAAGTGCCCATGGCCTTTAAACCCAGCGGAGTGGCAGCATTGTCTAAGCCCAGCATATTAGCCGAAAAATTCATCATCATCTGGCCGCTTGCCGGATGATTTTTAGGCACTTCGGGAAATAAGCGGTTAAAGAACGGACCTACAATTCGGGAAAGAAAATTAATGGCACCTGCCTTCTCGCCAATGTTCATAATGCCCAGCCAAAAAGCCATGGTACCTACCAAGGGAAGGGCAATATCCATTACCGATGTTTTGGTAGAATCAAATAGACCCTCTACCAGTAATTGAAATATCTCCGTGTCGCCAAAAAAAACAAGTTTAATAAGCGCTATCGCGAAAGCGATAATGAAAAAAGATATCCAAACGTAATTAAGGGCCATAATTGTAGGTTGTTGCAGTTCTAAAATACAAAAAGCCCCGGTAAATACGGAGCTTTTGTGAAATTGGAGGCACGACTTTAGTCGTGCCTCCAATAAGGATCAATTATTTTTTTGTCGATTTAGCTTTCTGTTGCTGCTGACGCATGTACTCGTCCATACGCTGCTGGAACTTCGATTTCTTTTTTTCGCCTTCAGGTTTCTTTTTGTTTTCCTGTATTTGCGCATGAATTTTAGCATCATCTACAAACTGGCGAATCATGTATTGCTGCCCAAAAGTAAGCATGTTAGCCAGGAAATAGTAATAATTTAATCCCGAAGGGTAGCTGTTTAACACCCCAAAGAAAATAATAGGGGTAATGTAACCGATATATTTCATTTGGCCGGTTGCACCGCTCACCTGATTATTGAAATAAGTATAGATGAGGGTGGAAATAGTCATCAGGATACACATTAAACTGATGTGGTTACCTAGGAACGGTAAATTAAACCCGAATTTAAAGAAGGCATCGTAAGTAGAGAGATCGCTCATCCATAAGAAACTTTGCTGACGCAAATCGAATAAATTAGGGAAGAAGAAGAAGAAAGCCATGATGATGGGCAATTGCATCAGCATAGGTAAACATCCGCCCAAAGGATTAACCCCGGCTTTTTTGTATAATTTCAGGTACTCTTGCTGTAGCAGGGTAGGGTTATCTTCGCCAACTTTGGCTTTAATTTCGTCCATTTCTGGCTTTAATACCCGCATTTTAGCCATAGATAGGTATGACTTATAGGTAAGCGGGAATAAAACCACTTTTAACAGGATGGTTAAGATCAGGATAATTAATCCATAGCTCCAGTTAAAACCTGCCAGGAAATCGAATACCGGAATAACCACATAGCGGTTAATATATTTCAGCGGACCCCAACCCAGATCGATCTGGCGCTCCAGGTCATAACCCTGAGCTTGTAAGGTTTTAAATTTATTGGGACCGAAATAGAATTCTAACGGATAAACATTTGCCCCGTTGTGCGTAAAGGGCAATTCCATTTGAGCATGATAAGATTTAACGATACCAACCTTAGTTTGTGTGGTTACAGCAAGTGTTCCTTTGTTGAATCCGTTTTTAGCAATTAAAACATTAGAAAAGAAATGCTGTTTAAAAGAAACCCATTGGATTTTGCTTTCATTGAGTTCTTTTTTCTCGTCTTTGCTTACACTCAAGTGGTCAACGCTTTCATCCACCGGCTTAAAGTAAGCCGTAGAATAACGTTGTTCGCTGGCCAGATCTTTCTCTTTTTGATTCAGCTCTGTTTGCCAGTTTAGGCTTAAAATTTGCTGATTAGAGGCAATTAGCCCTTCTAAGCCTTCGGTTTTAATGGTCAGATCAAGTTTATAGCTATTGTCTTTTAAGGCGTAGATATAGTCTATATAGCGGTTAGCATCATAATTTAAACGTAACGTAACACTTTTACCACCATCGCCGGAAGGTACAAAATAAAGATCATTGGTATTGATCTTTTTGCCCTCGGTATTGAAAGTTAATCCAAACTGATTCTCATCGCCCGAGAACATTATTAAGGGCTTACCATCAAAAGTTTGGGTGTTTTTAAGCTCTACCGATGCTACCCGGCCGCCTTTAGTGCTGATATTTACTTTAATCAGTTCATTTTCTAAAATAATAGACTGATTGGTACCGGCCTGGGCACGGCCAAACGGACCTTTAGCTAGAGTGGTATCTACTGCTGCTGTGATTGGTTTAGCTAGGCTGTTGGTATCGGTTTTAGCTTTATTTTGTACAGGTTTTTGCCCTACATGCGCTATAGAGTCTTGAACTTGTTTTTCTCTCTTAATTTCTTCCTCAGAAGGTTTCATCAGGTAGGTGGAGCCTACCAAGATAACCAGGATCAAAAAAAGACCCCAAAATGTATTTCTATCCATATTTAAAATATAAAAAAGCCTTATTTCTTTTGGCTGTTGGCCAATGAGGCGGCGACAAAGTTAACAAAAAGCGGATGCGGATTAGCAACTGTTGATTTTAATTCCGGGTGGAACTGAACGGCCACAAAATATGGGTGATCTTTCAATTCTACAATCTCTACCAATTGGTTATCCGGATTAATGCCTGAAGCCATTAAGCCTGCTTTTTCATATTTGGCAAGAAAGGCATTGTTGAATTCGTAACGATGGCGGTGGCGTTCAGATATTTTGGTTTTGCCATAAATGGCTGCCGCTTTGCTGCCCTTTTTCAATTCACAGGCATAGGCACCCAAACGCATGGTTCCGCCCTTGTTTTTGATCTTTTTCTGTTCTTCCATCATCGAGATCACCGCGTTTTTGGTATGCTCGTTCATTTCGGTACTATGCGCATCCTTTAATCCCAATACATTTCGGCCAAATTCAATAACCGCACACTGCATACCCAAACAAATACCGAAAAATGGAATTTGCTTTTCGCGGATATATTGAATGGCATGAATTTTACCTTCAATACCACGACTGCCGAAACCCGGCGCCACCAAAACACCATCTAGCCCGGCCAGTTTGGTTGAAACGTTTTCAGGTGTGAGGCTTTCCGAATGAATACATTTTACCCTCACCTTGCATTCATTCTTTGCACCCGCATGAATAAAGGCTTCGGTTATCGATTTATAAGCATCAGGTAATTCAACATATTTACCCACCAAGCCAATTTTCACTTCGGCAGTTGGGTTTTTTAAACGGCCCAGAAAGTCTTTCCAGCTTTCCATATCGGGTTCTGCCTTTGCAGATAATTTTAGTTTTTTAAGTACAATTTTGTCTAACTGCTCTTTCAGCATCAATAAAGGCACATCGTAAATGGTGCTTGCATCAATAGACTCAATTACCGCGTTCGAATCTACGTTGCAGAACAAAGCAATCTTTTTTCTAATCTCCGATGAAATGTGGTGTTCGGTACGGCAAACCAAAATATCAGGTTGCACACCGTATTCTAATAAAGTCTTAACCGAATGCTGCGTAGGTTTGGTTTTCAATTCGCCGGCAGCAGCTAAGAAAGGAATCAGTGTAAGGTGAATAACTAAGGCATTCTGATGCCCCAGTTCCCAACGTAACTGTCTAACTGCCTCTACATAAGGCAAAGACTCAATATCGCCCACTGTGCCGCCCAATTCAGTAATTACGAGGTCGTATTCTCCGCTCTCGCCCAAAATCTGCATATTCCGTTTAATCTCGTCGGTAATATGCGGTATTACCTGAACGGTTTTGCCTAAATAAGCACCTTCACGTTCTTTATTAATAACATTCTGATAAATACGGCCGGTAGTGATGTTATTAGCCTGAGAAGTAGGCACATTTAAAAAACGCTCATAATGACCTAAATCCAAATCGGTTTCGGCACCATCTTCCGTTACATAGCATTCGCCATGTTCATAAGGGTTTAACGTTCCCGGATCAATGTTGATATAAGGGTCGAATTTCTGGATGGTTACCCGGTAGCCACGGGCCTGCAAGAGTTTAGCTAATGAAGCGGAAATAATTCCTTTTCCTAAAGACGAAGTAACGCCTCCCGTAACAAAAATGTATTTGGTCATGATGATGGGTTTCTTGATTTTTATCCCTTTCGGGGGATAAAATGATTCCTTTTGTACGGGATTCAAAGCTAGGCAAATTTTCTGCATCGTCATAGCTTGTGGAGAAATTTGGCTTTGTGGATAAAGAAGAATAGTCGCGAGTAAGCGGTTACGAGTTTACTATATTTTATTACGGGTTATGGGTTTGTCTCGCCATGCACTTATTAGATTCGCACTTCAACTCGTAATCATCAATAATTAACCCGTAATTCTATTTTAATCTAATTACTTCATACTCACTACTCATTACTCCATACTCATTACTCACATTTAAGCCGTATCTTTGAAAAAATTTAACATAATACATTATACATTTTGACTTTTAACGATTTTAATTTTGATCCCGATCTGCAGGAAGGTCTGCAAAGTATGGGATACAAAACCCCTACACCAATACAAGAACAAGCCATTCCGCTGGTTCTGCAAAAAAAAGATCTGATTGCCTGTGCACAAACCGGAACCGGTAAAACGGCTGCCTATTTATTGCCTATCATTAATCAGATTACCCAAACCGATAAGAAATACATTAATACCCTGATATTGGCCCCAACCCGCGAACTGGCTCAGCAAATAGATCAGCAGGTAGAGGGTCTGGCCTACTTTACTGGCGTAAGCTCGGTTCCTGTTTACGGGGGCGGCGACGGCGCCATTTATGAAGTGCAAAAGCGAGCACTTCGAGAAGGTGTAGATATCGTTATTGCCACTCCGGGTCGTTTAATTGCCCATCTAACTTCCGGAGGGGTAAACCTAGATCATTTGCAGCATTTAATTTTAGATGAGGCCGACAGAATGTTAGATATGGGTTTTAGCGATGATATTATGCGTATTATCTCTTATTTGCCTAAAAAACGGCAAACCTTATTGTTTTCGGCTACCATGCCGCCTAAAATCCGGACTTTAGCTAACGCGATATTACACGAGCCCGAACAAATTAATATTGCCATATCTAAGCCGGCAGAAGGCATTACCCAGCAGGCTTATTTAACGTTCGACCATCAGAAACTGCCTTTAATCGAATCAATACTAAAGGATAAGGCTTACCAGAGCGGCATTATTTTTTCATCTACAAAAGATAAAGTAAAAGAGCTTGATAAAGCCCTGCGCCGAACCGGTATTCAGGCGAAAGCCTTCCATTCCGATCTGGATCAGAAAGAAAGAGAAACGCTTTTAAGCGCTTTCCGTGCACGCCAATTGCCATTTCTTATCGGAACCGATGTACTATCTCGGGGAATTGATGTAGAAGGTATAGAGCTGGTTATTAATTTCGACGTCCCGCCAGATCCGGAAGATTATATTCACCGAATTGGCCGTACTGCCCGTGCCGCCACTACCGGTACGGCCATTACATTTGTGAACGAACGCGATCAGCGTAAGTTTTTTAGTATAGAAAGTTTAATAGGCAAAGATATTCCTAAATTGAATTTACCCGAAGGGATGGGCGACAGTCCACTTTATCAGCCCGAATTAAAAAGGCACGATGACCGGAAGAGGGGCAACCGTAACTGGAAAAACAAGAAGACCCAATCTAAATAATAAATACTCAATAAATTTTTTAGTCGCTAAAATATGCGATGTTTTTAAGGCGTTATTAAGGTATTAAAACCTCAATATACGCATTATGAAAAAGCATTTTTATTTCCGCATTCTTTTATTGTTCCTGTTTCTGGCTCCGGCATCCTATGCACATAATAAAGTAGCTAAGCCTAAAGCAACAGGAATAGAAAATAATTTAACAGCAGAACAGCAGCAGGCCCAATTTCAGCAATATAAAGCCCGTATCATGGAAATTAAAGCGATGGATAAGTCGCATTTAACCTATGCTGAACGCAGGGCACTCCGCAAAGAACTGTATCGGATAAAGAGTGAAATGAAAGGATTTACCTCCGGCGGGGTTTATCTTTCGGCAGCGGCCATTATCATTATTATTTTGGTGCTGATACTGATAGTTTAAGAGGCACTAATCAGCTGCACTATCTTTTCCAGATCTTCGGGCGTATCTATGGCTAGTGTTTCGGCATCGGTTATGGCCGTATGAATGGCCAATCCGTTTTCTATCCAGCGCAGCTGTTCTAAACACTCTGTTTTTTCTAAAGTAGAGAGCGGTATTTTGGTGATCAGTTGTAAAGTGTCGGCCCGATAACCATAAATGCCAATGTGCCGGTAATAAGTGTGTTTTTTAACCCATTCAGAAGTTTCGGAGCCCCTTAAATACGGAATGGTTTGCCGGCTAAAGTAAATGGCTTCGCCATTGGCCTTTACTACCACTTTTGGGATATTCGGGTTAAATAACTCTTCTGCGTTGTTAACTCGTTTGATCAACGTAGCCAGTATGACTCCCTTTTCCTGCAATTTGCTCCCCAATAAGTCAATTTGCCGCGGATCAATTAAGGGCTCATCGCCCTGAATATTAATTAAACCTTCGTATTCCGGAAATTGTAAAGCCACCTCTGCACAACGGTCGGTACCGCTTTCGTGCAGCTGAGAGGTCATGGCTACCTGACCGCCGAATTCTTTTACATGCTCGTAAATGCGTTCATCGTCTGTAGCCACCACCACCTGTGTTAAGGTTTTAGCCTGTACAGCCCGCTCATAAACCCGTTGTATCATGCTTTTTCCGCAAATATCGGCCAGGGGCTTGCCCGGAAATCGGGTAGAAGCAAAACGTGCAGGAATGACGCCTAAAATTTTCATGAAGCTTGGTATAACGAGAAGATTACCGCGGCCAATATTAAGCCCATAATTATCCACGATATGGGATGAGCGAAATTGAAAGTCCAGCCCAGGCTCTTAAATCTTTTTGGAACTATATATCTGGAATCGGTACGGTTAAAATAAAAGACACTCCATCTCCAGTTCTCCGGATTGTCATGGTTAAAGTCTTTTTCCATAAGTAGGGGGGATTTTATTTTTTTAGAATAAACCGTGTATTTCGCGTTCAATACTTTGTATCACCACGCCCAGGTCTTCCGGCTTATTGGCAAAATCTAAGTTATCTTTATCTAAAATTAATAATTTACCTTCTTTATAGCCATCAATCCATTTTTTATATTTCTCGTTCAGTTTAGATAAATAGTCTAAACGGATACCGCTCTCATATTCGCGGCCACGGCGCTGAATGTTGTTTACCAAAGTAGGAACAGAAGCCTTGAGATAGATCAGCAGATCAGGTGCTTTGATAAAGGAAGTGATATTATCGAAAATAGCCCGGTAATTTTCATAATCGCGACCGCTCATTAAGCCCATATCGTGCAAATTTTCTGCAAAAATATAAGCGTCTTCATAAATAGTGCGATCCTGAATAATACTCTTTTCGCCTCTTTGAAGCTCAATAATCTGTTGAAAGCGGCTATTTAAGAAGTAGATCTGCAGGTTAAAGCTCCAGCGTTTCATGTCGCCGTAAAAATCTTCCAGATAAGGATTATTGTCTACCGCTTCAAATTGAGCCTCCCAACCAAAATGCTTGGCCAATAGTTCGGTCAGGGTTGTTTTTCCGGCTCCAATGTTTCCTACGATAGCAATATGCATGATTTTTAAAGGCTTTGTATGATCTTAATTATTAAATATTGGGGTTGAAATTACTAAAATTCTTTAGCTGCACAAGTTACTATAATTAGGCAATTAAATAGTTAAAAGCTACGAAAGCCAATAATTTCGCGAACCTCTTTAACGGTTTTTGCAGCACTTTCGCGTGCCTTTTCGGTTCCTAATTTCGATACTTTTTGTAAAAAGCCGGTGTCCTTAGCAATTTCATCAATTCTTGCTTTTAAAGGAGCGGTTGCCAGAATCATATCTTCTGCCAATTGCTTTTTGAAATCTCCATATCTTATTTGGCACGAATTATACAAAGCATCAAAATGGGCAAGCGTATCTGCCGATGAAACTACTTTCATTAAATCGAACAGGTTCTGAATTTCTTCTGGTTTAGCCTGATTTTCCACCGATGGGCCACTATCGGTAACGGCCCGCATTACTTTCTTGCGTATCGTTTCGGCCTCATCGGCTAAAAAAATGGCATTTCCTTCTCCTTCCGATTTTCCCATTTTCCCTTTACCATCCAAACCTGGAATTTTTACCAATTTTTCTGAATAACTAAACGCATAAGGCTCAGGAAAGAATTCGTTATTATACATTCGGTTAAAGCGGTTACCAAAGGTGCGGGCCATTTCCAGATGTTGTTCCTGGTCTTTTCCAACAGGTACTTTGGTGGCTTTATGGATCAAAATATCGGCAGCCATTAATACCGGATAGGTTAATAGTCCGGCATTCACATTATCGGGGTTGGCACGCACTTTATCTTTAAATGAAGTGCTGCGCTCCAGTTCGCCCATATAGGCATTCATGTTTAAATACAAATATAGCTCGGCAATTTCGGGCACTTCAGACTGTACATATAAAGTAGCTTTTTCGGGGTCTAAACCCGCTGCCAGGTATTCTACCAAAACCTGCTTTACGTTGCCATGCAGGTTTTCGGGGGTAGGATGTGTAGTTAATGAATGATAATCTGCAATAAAAAAATAGCAGTTATACTCATGTTGCATGCGCACAAAATTCTGCACTGCACCGTAATAATTTCCTAAATGTAGCTTTCCGGTACTTCTAATACCGCTAACAACCGTTTCCATACCTCGCGAAAGTAAGTATTTTTTCTATTTTTGATCATCATGATTAGATTTTTAAAGAAGCTACATGCCTATTGGTATGTTTTCTCGGTGCTTTTCAGCTTTTTACTGTTCTTTCCCTTTTTTTATTACTTCTCCCGCAAGCCAGAACGTTTTCCTAAACTGAATAAATTTCGCAAGGGTTTTGCTTTTTTAAGTTCCGCTTTCGCGGGATTTTTTTACCGATATAAATACAAGCAGCCCCTAGTTTGGGATAGGCCATACATTGTTTGCGCCAACCATACTTCCAACCTGGATATTACGGCCATTACCCTGTTGATGCAGGGTAATTTTGCTTTTTTAGGTAAAGAAGAACTAGTCAGGAATCCGGTATTGGGAATTTTTTTCCAAACCATAGATATTCCGGTAGACCGCGAAAGCAAGATGGCCTCTTTTAGGGCTTTTAAAAAAGCCGATGAATATTTAGGCAAGGGGATGAGTCTGGTTATTTTTCCTGAGGGGAAGATAGGCAATGAATACCCGCCTATTTTGTATGAGTTTAAAAATGGACCTTTTCGACTGGCTATTGAGCGCCAGATACCTATCATTCCGGTAAGCATTGATAGGTTATGGAAACTGATGTGGGATGATGGATTTAAGTTTGGTAGTTTGCCCGGTATGGGTAATTTATGGGTTCACGCTCCCATTGAAACAAAAGGAATGAGTGTAGATGATGCCGATTTGCTTAAAGAACAGGTTTACCAAGCCATACAGAAAAATTCTTTTGATGCTTAAGTGTAACAATCTGGCTTAAGTTTAGGTCTTATATAAAAACACACACACATGCCGCAGGATCTCATCTCTTTAAAAGACATTGGCCGTAAATATGTAATTGGTGCAGAAACCATTCATGCCTTAAAATCGGTTACTTTAACCATTAAAAAAGGCGAATTTGTGGCTTTAATGGGTCCTTCGGGCTCGGGTAAATCTACCCTGATGAATATTCTGGGCTGTTTAGATACGCCAACCAAGGGCGAGTATGTTCTGAACGGCATTAATGTGAGCGAAATGACCGATAGTGAGCTGGCCGATGTGAGGAACAGGGAAATTGGCTTTGTTTTTCAGACTTTTAACTTATTACCTCGTTCTAGTTCATTAGATAATGTGGCTTTGCCTTTGGTTTATGCCGGTGTGAAGAAGGAGGAGCGTGATGAACGTGCTTTAAAGGCTTTAGAAAATGTGGGTCTGGGCGAAAGAACCGGCCACAAGCCTAATGAGCTCTCCGGCGGACAGCGCCAGCGGGTGGCTGTAGCACGTGCTTTA
The DNA here is from genome assembly GCA_046074105.1 of Sphingobacteriaceae bacterium. GTDB lineage: Bacteria > Bacteroidota > Bacteroidia > Sphingobacteriales > Sphingobacteriaceae > JAIPAN01. Next base: position 23,568 of record JBJTNQ010000123.1, read on the forward strand.
ATTAATAATCCGTCAATTATTTTGGCCGATGAGCCTACCGGGAACCTGGATTCTAAAACTTCTGTGGAGATCATGAACCTGATTGAAGAAATTCATGCCAAAGGCAATACCATTATTCTGGTTACCCACGAAGAGGATATTGCCCAGCATGCCCACCGTATTGTACGGATGCGTGATGGTTTAATTGAAAGCGATACGCCCAACACCCATATTCAATCGGTAAAAGCCCGCTTAAAAGAAATGGCTTAAAACAATAAATGCACGAATAAACGTGCATTTATTATCAAAAAATGATGCTTGCTTATTTGTTTTGGTAAAGAAAAATTCCGCGGCCCTGAGAATAAGGTTCGGTAAAGTTTATAATATTACCATTAACCCAAATACAAGCTTTGCCATTTTCGTGCCCGGCTACATAACTATCATTCCCATCTAGTTCGATATCTTCTGCACTTGATTCTGATTGACTAAGCTGTTGCGACATACTTCCCTCGCTATTCCAGATAGCTGCCCATTTAGCGTAACTACCCGCATTAGAGGTGGTGCCAACCGAATATATTTTACCTTGTAGATCAAAGCCATGCTTGTAGGTGCTTATGCTTGCCATTGTGCCTGTTATTGCAAGAGATATAAAGTTATTATCATTCATCCAGTAACCATAATTTAGATTCTGTGGCCCTCCTAAGGCATTGTAACCAAACAAGTACATGTTCCCGCCATAATTTGCGATGTCGGTAATCATTCCATTATTAACCCCTTTGTCTAAACGGCTAACCAGGCCATTATTGTAAATCCATACACAAGCCTTATTATCATTACTTCCTCCTATGTAAACAATATCTCCATCAAGAAAGACTTTCAAGGCGTTTACACCGATTGGATTCTGATCTTCCAGGTAAATTTCCTGAATTAGATTATTTTGGTCAATGATCCATAATACCGGATAAAATGGCGAATTATAGCTTTCTTGTATTTTGCCAACGATAAAAGCATTGCCATCTTTTACAGTTATACTGAATGGCCATCCCCGCCAACCGGTTTCAGTTAATTTCTGGTGCTTTCCGTTTTTCCAATAAGATGGTACTAGTCCTGTTGTTGTTCCAATCAGATAAACATCTCCTTGGTCTACGGTTACATCGTAAGCTACGCTGGCCAGGTTGCTCGGCTCAACGGGATATAAGGCTCCATTTTTCCAATAAGCTGCCTGAGTATAATTGCCATTAAAGAAGTAGCCACCAACGTATACATCTATATCTGGATTCAGTTCATTTACTTTTGTATTTTCTGTTGGAGTATTATTTGCTACGTCGTTATTGTTTGATACTGCGCTTTCTTTTTGTGCATCTGGTGCCAGATTCTCCACTTTTTTGCAAGCCATGCCGGCAAGTGAGCAGAGTACTATTCCAAACATTAATTTGTTGAATTTTTTCATAATTCTTGATTTTTGTTCAATCGAATTAACCAGTATTTAATGAATGGTTAATACTTTTTCCGACGAATGGGTTGCTCTTGAGGATGAATGAACATTTTGAACCAGTGAATGAATTTTGTATGGTACAACATTGATTTACAAGGTTTTACGATCGAATTTTAGGACTGCCAATAGCTTTGGTTGGTTTTGGGTCTCTGTTGGAATTGATTTAGGGGTTGGGAGGTCTCTTTATGGGTTCTTCGGTATGGATTTGTAGTTTGGATGTTAAGATTGGTTATGCGCAATAAATAGGTGAATCTGGGAGATTTTTCTGCTTTCTGTGTTTGTCTTTGGACTGGATGGCCATTAAAAATAAACCCGATTGCAGCGGTTAGCGCTTTGCGCCATGCGCTAAGCGTTTTGAGCGTAAAGCGGGGCTGAAGGAGGCAGGTAAGCTAAAGCTTTGATTTTCAAAATTTTTATATCCCTTTAGCTATTTTTGAAAAGAAACACTATATTTGCGCCTCATAAAAACTAAAAAACAAATTAATTCACCATGTACGCAATAGTAAATATAGCCGGACAGCAATTTAAAGTTGCTAAAGACCAGCATCTTTTTGTACACAGATTACAGGGAGATGAGGGCGCTAGTATTGAATTTGACAATGTAT
>JBJTNQ010000124.1:0-5583 GCA_046074105.1 Sphingobacteriaceae bacterium
TTAAAACAAGTAAAGAATGCTAGCGAAGGATGTGTTACCGACGAAGACTAATGAACTGAAGAAAACCACCAGATACAGTGGTTCTCAAATGGTTCTGCAATCGTTAATTGAAGAAAATGTTTCTGTGGTCTTCGGTTATCCGGGTGGAGCAATTATGCCCATTTACGATGCTTTATATGATTTTAGCGACAAACTGCAGCACATTCTGGTGCGTCATGAACAGGGAGCAACCCATGCAGCACAAGGCTATGCAAGGGCATCGGGCGAGGTAGGCGTGGTATTTGCCACCAGCGGGCCGGGCGCAACCAACCTGGTTACCGGACTGGCCGATGCACAAATAGACAGCACCCCAATGGTTTGCATTACCGGCCAGGTATTTGCTCATTTATTAGGAACAGATGCTTTCCAGGAAACTGATATCCTGAACATCACTACTCCTATTACGAAATGGAATTATCAGGTAACCGATGCTAAAGAAATCCCAGAAGTTTTAGCCAAGGCTTTTTTTATTGCACGCAGCGGCCGCCCGGGTCCGGTGCTGATCGATATTACCAAGAATGCGCAAATTCAAGTAGAAGATTTCGAACCTTATATCCCTTGTAATCACATCCGCAGCTACCGCCCCAAGCCACAGATCAGGGTTTCGGCCATAGAACAAGCTGCCGAACTCATTAACCAGGCAAAAAAACCATTTGTATTGTTTGGCCAGGGTGTTATTCTGGGCAAGGCCGAAGAAGAATTCAAAGCCTTTATCGAAAAAGCAGGTATTCCATCCGCCTGGACCATTCTAGGCGAGAGCGCTATCTCTACCGATCATCCTTTAAATGTGGGCATGTTAGGCATGCATGGCAATTACGGACCCAATGTACTGACCAACGAGTGCGATGTACTGATTGCTATCGGGATGCGCTTTGACGATCGGGTAACCGGCCGTTTAGATAAATATGCCAAACAGGCGAAGATCATTCATTTTGATATTGACCCAACCGAGATAGACAAAAATGTGAAGGCCGATGTAGGCGTTTGGGGCGATTGCAAAGAAACCCTGCCTTTACTAACCGACCTGGTAAACCAAAATACCCATAGCCAATGGCTTCAAAAATTTGCCGATTATAATAAGCAGGAAATCGACGTGGTAATTCATGAAGAGCTAAACCCGAGTACGGCAGAAATGTCTATGGGCGAAGTAATTAAACACCTGAACGAATTAACCGGAGGCGATGCCGTAATAGTAACCGATGTTGGTCAGCACCAAATGGTAGCCTGCCGCTATGCTAAATTTAATCATAGCAAATCGAATATCACTTCGGGAGGACTGGGAACTATGGGCTTTGGCTTGCCGGCAGCAATAGGGGCAAAATTTGGTGCGCCAAAAAGAACGGTGGTGGCCATTATAGGCGATGGCGGTTTTCAGATGACCCTGCAAGAGCTGGGTACCATTATGCAGTTTAATGTAGAAGTAAAGATCCTGATTTTGAATAACAGGTTCTTAGGAATGGTTCGCCAATGGCAACAATTATTTAATGATAAACGCTATTCATCTGTAAATATAGAAAGCCCGGATTATGTAGCCTTAGCAAAAGCCTACCGCATAGAGGGGCAAAGCATCTCCGATAGGAAAGATCTGAAAGCTGCTCTAAAAGCGATGCTGAATCATCCCGGCTCCTACCTACTGGAAGTGATGGTAGGAAAAGAAAATAATGTTTTCCCAATGGTACCGCAAGGCTGCAGCGTAAGCGAGATCAGATTAAAATAGAATTATGACAACAAATCATACCGATCCTTTTAGTTCATTATCCCTGCCGGTAGAGCAGGCCGGAGAAGACATCAGACAGGAATATACCTTTACCGTATATTCAGAAAATCGTATTGGTATACTCAATCGAATTGCCATTATTTTTTCAAAGCGAAAAATTAATATCGAAAGCCTGAACACTTCGCCCTCAGAAGTGGAGGGTATCCACCGGTTTAATATCGTGATTAACGAAACCGGACAAATGGCCCGTAAGCTGGCCCGGCAAATTGAAAAGCAGGTAGAAGTACTAAAAGTTTATTTCAATACCAATAATGAGATCGTTTGGCAGGAACTGGCCCTCTACAAAGTACCTACCGATATTATTGCCGAAAAAGTGCAGGTAGAGCGCCTTTTAAGAGCATACGGAGCATCTGCCGTGGTCATAAGAAAAGATTATACCGTGTTTGCAGTAACCGGGCATAAAGAAGAAACCGATAACCTGGTGAAAGCGCTAGAACCTTATGAACTGATAGAATTTGTTCGTAGCGCCCGCATTGCCATCATTAAAAACAGTAAAGGCTTCCATGAAAAGATCAAAGAATTCGAAGCACTGGAACCGGGCAAGGAAATAGTAGACAACAAATATTTAAATAACCGGGATGGTATTTTCACCATGTAATACCAATACCCCATCAATAAAAACAAGAATAAACTAAACTTAAAACACCAATAAAAATGGCACAAATCAATTTTGGCGGAACCGTAGAAAACGTAGTAACCCGCGAAGAATTTACCTTAGAAAATGCACAACAAGTATTAAAAGACGAAACCGTAGCGATTATCGGATACGGAATTCAAGGCCCCGGACAAGCATTAAATCAAAAAGACAATGGTATTAATGTAATTGTTGGGCAGCGCAAGAATTCTAAATCGTGGGATAAAGCCGTAGCTGATGGTTTTGTACCTGGTGTTTCGCTTTTCGAAATCGAAGAAGCTTTAGAACGCGGAACTATTATTTGTTATTTACTAAGCGATGCTGCCCAGATTGAACTTTGGCCAACCGTAAAAAAACACCTTAGCCCGGGTAAAGCATTATACTTCTCTCACGGGTTTGGAATTACCTTTAATGAGCAGACCGGAATTGTTCCTCCAGAAGGAGTAGATGTATTCTTAGTAGCTCCTAAAGGATCAGGAACTTCTTTACGCCGCATGTTCTTACAGGGTCGGGGCTTAAACTCAAGCTACGCCATTTATAAAGATGCTACCGGCAAGGCAAAAGACCGTGTAATTGCATTGGGTATTGCGGTAGGTTCAGGATATTTATTCGAAACCGATTTCAAAAAAGAAGTATACAGCGATTTAACCGGCGAACGTGGTACCCTGATGGGCGCTATACAGGGAATTTTTGCTGCACAATACCAGGTGCTGCGTGATAACGGTCACTCTCCTTCTGAAGCCTTTAACGAAACTGTTGAAGAATTGACCCAAAGCTTAATGCCTTTAGTGGCCGAGAACGGAATGGACTGGATGTACGCCAACTGCTCTACCACCGCACAGCGTGGTGCCTTAGACTGGTGGAAAAAATTCCGTGATGCCACCCAGCCGGTATTTGCCGATCTATACAAAAGCGTAGCTACCGGAAAGGAATCGCAGCGTTCTATCGATTCAAACAGCCAGCCAGACTATCGTGTAAAGCTGGATGCCGAATTAGCCGAGCTTCGCGATAGCGAATTATGGCAGGCGGGTAAAGCCGTACGCAGCTTACGCCCGGAAAATCAGAAATAAATAAAGAACATAAACACCATTTACAATGGGAAAAACATTGGTAGAAAAAATCTGGGATGCCCACGTTGTTAAACGCAACGAGGGCTTTCCTGATGTTTTATATATTGATACGCATTTGATACACGAAGTAACCAGTCCGCAGGCATTTGATGGCTTGCGCAAAAGGGGGCTTCCGGTATTTAGGCCAAAGCAAACCATAGCCACTGCCGATCATAATATACCTACCCTTAATCAGCATTTGCCCATAAAGGAAGAACTGTCCAGACTACAGGTTAACATGCTCACCGAAAACTGTAAGGAATTCGGGGTAGAACTTTATGGTCTGGGACATCCTTTTCAGGGCATAGTCCATGTAATTGGCCCCGAACTAGGAATTACCCTACCGGGGAAGACCATGGTATGCGGCGATAGTCACACCTCTACCCACGGTGCATTGGGAGCCATTGCCTTTGGTATTGGCACCTCGCAGGTAGAGCAGGTTTTAGCTACGCAATGCTTATTGCAGCAAAAACCCAAAACCATGAAAATTGAGGTAAATGGGCCATTAGCAACAGGAGTAGGTGCCAAAGACATCATCTTATACATCATATCTAAAATCTCGGCCGCAGGCGGCACCGGCTACTTCATTGAATATGCCGGCTCTACCATCCGTTCATTAAGCATGGAAGCCCGCATGACCATTTGCAATATGAGTATTGAGATGGGCGCCCGAGGAGGCCTTATTGCACCCGACGAAACCACCTTCGCTTATATTAAAGGAAGAGAATTTGCCCCCAAGGGCGATGATTGGGACAAAAGTTTAGCCAAATGGAAATCCCTGTACAGCGATGCTGATGCAGAATTCGATAAAGTGTTAACTTTCGATGCTGCCGACATCAGCCCCATGATCACCTATGGTACCAACCCCGGAATGGGCATGGGCATAGCCGAACAGATCCCTGCAACCAGCAGTCAGCCACAAAAAGAACAATTATCTTATCAGAAAGCCCTCGATTATATGGGCTTTGAAGACCAAGCTCTATTAAAAGGCAAAGACATTGATTATGTATTTATAGGCAGCTGTACCAATTCACGTATAGAAGATCTGCGTGAAGTGGCTGAATTTGTTAAAGGAAAACAAAAGGCGGCAAATGTAACCGCATGGATCGTTCCGGGTTCTAAACAAGTAGAAAAGCAAGCCAAAGAAGAAGGACTCGATCAGATTTTCGAGCAAGCCGGATTTCAATTACGCGAACCCGGCTGCAGTGCCTGCCTCGGCATGAACGAAGACAAGATCCCGGCAGGTAAATATTGTATTTCTACCTCCAACCGGAATTTCGAAGGCCGCCAAGGGCCTAATGCCCGTACCCTGCTGGCCAGTCCGCTCACTGCAGCGGCAGCAGCCGTAACCGGAAAAATTACAGACGTTAGGGATTATTTAAACACCACCAACTAAGCTGATGAAAAAGTTTAAGAATTTAACTTCCCCTGCGGTACCGCTACAGATCGAAAATATAGATACCGACCAGATCATTCCAGCCAGATTTTTAAAAGCCACCACCCGTGAGGGTTTTGGCGAAAACCTGTTTCGCGACTGGCGCTTTGACAGCAACAATCAGCCAAAGGCCAATTTTGTATTGAATGATACCACCTATAACGGAAAAATTCTGGTAGCAGGCAAAAACTTCGGTTGCGGAAGCAGTCGCGAACATGCTGCCTGGGCTATACAAGATTATGGTTTCGAGGTAGTGGTAAGCAGTTTCTTTGCCGATATTTTTAAGGGTAATGCCTTAAATAATGGTTTATTGCCCATACAAGTAAGCGATAATTTTCTGAATGAGCTCTTCAGCGAGATCTATAAAGATCCCAAGACCACCTTATCAGTAGATCTGGATCAGCAGACCATCACCTTAAACACAACCGGACAACAGGAAAGTTTCGAAATCAACTCATACAAAAAAACCTGTTTAATTAACGGCTACGACGATATCGATTTCATACTCGATCAAAGATCTTTGATCGAAGCCTTTGAGCGCAACAGATAAATAAACCTGCATCATTTAGCTATACCAAAAATCTAATGA
>JBJTNQ010000125.1:0-6905 GCA_046074105.1 Sphingobacteriaceae bacterium
TTTAAGTAAAAAATATCATTTAAATGCTTTAGATGAAAGCATATGGAAATTTATGCGTTTGCGGCCGGCCAATTTTCCAAGTATTAGGCTGGCTCAATTTGCTGCATTGGTTTTAAAATCTTACCATTTATTTTCTCAAATACTGGAGATAAGTGATCTGAAATTACTGCGTCATTTATTTTCCGATTTACCGGTTAACTCTTACTGGAAAACCCATTTTCGTTTTGATAAATCTTCAGATCAGCATACCATACAGCCGGGTATAGGTAGTTTAGATAATTTGCTCATTAACTCAGTAGCGGTCTTTCTGTTTGCCTATGGTCGGTTCCACCAGGTAGAAACCTATCGCCTAAGAGCCCTTAAATTACTCGAAGAAATTGCTGCAGAGAAAAATCAGGTGGTAAACCAGTTCAGAAATTTGGGAATAATCGTTGCCAATGCAGCAGAAACACAAAGCCTGCTGCAACTTAAAAGAAACTATTGCGATGAGAAAAAATGTTTATCTTGTGGTATCGGAAATCAGATCTTAAATAAAAAGTCTCCATGATTCAACGTATTCTTACCTATTTCGAACGACATTCTTTTGGGGTATGTACCTATCTTGGTGAGCGCTTAAGCATCTCTATTTCTAAGATCAGGTTATTCTTTATTTACGCTTCATTTCTGGCAGTAGGGTTCCCTATTATATTCTATATTCTTGCTGCTTTTGTATTAGACATTCGGCATTATATAAAGAAAGTAAAAAACGCCATTTGGGATTTCTAATCGTTCAGAATGCGGGCAATTTCCTGAAACCCTTTTTCGGCAGCCAGATCGCCCGGAGTTTTTCCATTTAACATTTTGGCCTTTACATCTGCACCGGCTTCTAATAGTAGAATGATCAATTCGATATTGCCATGGCTGGCCGCAGCATGCAGTGGAGTTATTCCCTGGACTTGTTTAATATTTACCTCGGCACCGGCTTCTAAAAGCATTTTGGCCAGCATATTCTGATTGGCCGCTATTGCAGAATGTAAAGGGTAAACACTCATCTGATTTTTAGAAGGTTGATTTACCTGAGCACCTTTTAATAGCAGATAACGGGTAACATCTTCGTGACCGAAATATACCGCCAAACCGAGCGGACTAAAACCATCTTCAGTAAACTGATTAATGTTTTCAGGGTTTTTAAATACATGATGAGCCACCCAGTCGAAACGGCCTAAAGCACAGCATTCAAACAGATCGGGCTCTGAAACAAATTGGAGTATTATTTCGGCTATTTCGGGCTTTTTGAGATAGCAGGCGGTAAGTATTGGGGAGAGCTGTTTACTGGTTTTCTGTTTTGCCAGTTCGGGCGAACGGGTTAACAGGTCTTTAATTTCCCTGGTTTTACCCTGTTCTATATATTCTTCAAGCAACTGCAGCATTTTTAACCGTATTCTGTATTTTAAATATACACTATAATTATATTTTTCAAACAACCCGATCTTCCTTCAAAAGGATAGGTCATATTTTTTATATTTGTAACGCAAATAACCCAATAATGGCCTTAAGAGGAAACCAATTTAGAAGAGCCAATACCTTTAGATCTACACCTGAGGCAGCAGAGGAGACTGAAATGTCGTCCCCAAAAGCCAATTCCAGGGCTAAACCGGGCAAGGAGAAAAGCGAAAATCTTCCTCAGTTTAATTTAGACGGAGGCCGGTCTATTAAGATTCTGGGCTTATTTATGCTCTTGCTATCGCTTTATTTCCTGGTGGCATTTACTTCTTATTTATTTACCTGGCAGGAAGATCAGAGTTACGTAAGCGATGCCAATGGCGGTTGGGCCAATTTATTCAAAACCCCATCCGAACTGGCAAAAATGAATTTAACCAGCGGCGGCATAGTTCAAAACTGGCTGGGTAAGTTGGGAGCGCTCTTATCTCACCAATTTATATACAAATGGTTTGGAGTAGCCTCCTTTTTGTTCATTGGTATGCTGTTTGTTATCGGCTATCGCCTCTTGTTTAAAGTCAAGCTGATGTCTATAGGTAAAGCACTGGCTTATAGCTTCTTCTTGTTAATATTTACTTCGATTACCCTGGCATTCTTTCATGCATTTACCACTGATTTTCCTCATTTTTTAGAAGGTGAATTTGGTTTTTGGGCCAATCGATTACTAATGGCACAAATAGGTAATGCCGGAACTTTTGGTTTATTGGCATTCGCCGGATTAACCGTGCTGACCATTGCTTACAACATCGACTTTAAGTTTCCGGAAAATGAACCTCAGTATGTAGTCCCCGAAACCAATCCCGATGAATTGGTAGATGAAATTATTTCTGAACCGGTAGAGTTTCCGTTAAACAATCGTTTTCAGGACGAAATAGCTAAAGAAGATGCCCGAATGGCCGACCCCGAGGAAGAAGAGGAAGAACTTACCGAACCCGAATTAATTCTTGAGAGTACAGGACCGGCACTCAGCATTGAAGAAAGCCCCGAAGAAAGTAAAGCAGACGAACTGGTTCAGCAATTTGGAACCTATGATCCTAAGCTAGATCTGTCGCAGTACAAATATCCTCCGCTAGATCTCTTGGAGAACCATGGTTCTAATAAAATTTCAGTCAATTCTGAAGAACTGGAAGCTAATAAGAACAAGATCGTAGAGACCTTAAATCACTACAACATAGAAATTGATAAAATTAAGGCAACCATCGGGCCAACCGTAACTCTATACGAAATTATACCTGCTCCAGGGGTACGCATCTCTAAAATAAAAAACCTGGAAGACGATATTGCCCTAAGCCTGGCCGCCTTGGGTATCCGTATTATTGCACCAATGCCGGGTAAAGGAACCATTGGTATTGAGGTGCCTAATCAAAATCCCGAAATGGTATCTATGCGGTCTGTTTTAGGAACCGAGAAATTCCAGAATACTAGCATGGAATTGCCTATTGCCTTAGGTAAAACCATTTCTAACGAAGTTTATATTGCCGATTTGGCCAAAATGCCGCACTTATTGGTAGCTGGAGCAACCGGACAGGGTAAATCGGTAGGAATTAATGCAATTTTGGCTTCATTGCTTTATAAAATGCACCCTTCACAGTTGAAGTTTGTATTGGTAGATCCCAAAAAAGTAGAATTAACCCTTTTTCGTAAGATTGAAAGACATTTCCTGGCTAAATTGCCCGGGGAGGAAGATGCCATTATTACCGATACCAAAAAGGTTATTAATACCCTTAATTCCTTGTGTATAGAGATGGATCAGCGGTACGATCTGTTGAAGAATGCACAGGTTAGGAATTTAAAAGAATACAATCAGAAGTTTATAAACCGTAAACTAAATCCGGAAGAAGGTCACCGTTTCCTTCCTTTTATTGTATTAATTGTTGATGAGTTTGCCGACCTGATGATGACCGCCGGTAAGGAGGTGGAGGCACCCATTGCCCGTTTAGCTCAGCTTGCCCGTGCCATTGGTATACATTTGGTTATTGCTACCCAACGTCCATCGGTAAATATTATTACCGGAACCATTAAAGCCAATTTTCCGGCTCGTTTGGCTTTCCGTGTACTCTCTAAAATAGATTCACGTACCATTTTAGATTCGGGCGGTGCAGATCAGTTAATTGGCCGGGGAGATATGTTGCTATCAACCGGAAGCGATCTGATCCGCTTGCAGTGTGCCTTTGTCGATACTCCCGAAGTAGAACGCATGTCAGACTTTATTGGTTCGCAGCGTGGTTATGATTCGGCCTGGATGCTGCCCGAATATATAGATGAGAATGGGGGTGGTACCAAAGACTTTGATCCTGATGACCGGGACCCGATGTTTGAAGATGCCGCCCGTTTAATTGTGATGCACCAGCAGGGTTCTACCTCTTTAATCCAGCGAAAGCTGAAATTAGGATATAACCGGGCCGGCCGTATTATAGATCAATTAGAAGGTGCCGGTATTGTAGGGCCTTTTGAAGGCAGTAAAGCCCGTGAAGTATTAATACCTGATGAATATGCTTTAGAGCAGTTTTTAGAATCTTTAGCTAAATAACATAAATTGAAACAGATGATGATGAAAAAGATAGTTTTTAGTATTTTAATTTTAAGTAGTGCAGCTAAGTTCATTTATGCACAAACAGATCCCAAGGCCAACACCATTTTAGCCGAGGTAAGTAAAAAATACCGTTCTTACGATGTAGTGAAGACTGAATTTAGCTATACTTTAGAAAATCCGCAAGCTAAAATAAAAGAGACCCAAAGCGGTACTTTATATACCAAAACCAAAGCCAATAAGTTTAAGGTAATTCTTAAGGCTCAGGAGTTGGTGAGTGATGGTAAAAACCAATGGACCTATTTAAAAGCTGATAAGGAAGTACAGTTGAGCGAAGTAGATAATTCTTCTGATGCTATGAACCCAGGCAGGTTATTTACCATTTATGAGAAAGGATTTAAATACCTGTTTACCGGCGATACTAAATCTAAAACCGGTAAAATGCTGCAGAATATCGAACTAACACCTCTAGATGGTAAAAAGACCTTCTTTAAGGTTAAATTACAAATAGATAAGGCCAGCAAACAAATTACCCAAGCTATCATTTTCGATAAAAATGGTAATCGTTATACGTACAATATCAAGGTGTTTACACCTAACGTTAAAGTACCAGAAACCTTTTTCGGATTTGATATTAAGAAATATCCGGGGGTAGAGTTAGTCGATCTGAGATAATTTTTTTTAAAATCTTCTTGTTTAAATCTTTTAGCGCCTGCTGAAAGACTTCCTCATTAAATGAAGTACTTGGGCCAATAATTCGCTCCTTAAGCTGCTTATTTTTTAATCCAATTAATTGAAAAATGGCTTCTGTGCAGTGTCTTCTATCGTGAAATAAATAAGTATCATTTAAATATTTCAATGCTTCAAAAAGCGGAAAGGTCATGCTCATGTTCTTGCGGTCTCTAATCACATCCCAAATTCGGTAATGTGTACCCCAGGCTTTATTTCTTAGTTCCTGAATTAACTGCTCATTTGTTGCCAAAGCATAATATTCATATTCCTGCCTGGCGGCATTTTCCCATTCTTCTTGCCAGTCAAAATCATTCATGGTTTCTATGGTTTCATAAGCTTATAAACTCTTTATAGCCTTTTTTATTTTATGATACCGATTTTCTTATTTTTGACATCAGCATGAGTTTAACCTATACCGCCCATACTTTAGAAAAATTAGAGAACCTGTTAAAGGCCTTGGAATACCGTGTGAGGTACGAAAAAGGGAATTTTAAAACCGGTGCCTGTGTATTGGAGAATAGCAGGGTGGTGGTAGTTAATAAATTCGCTAACCTGGAAAGTAAAATCATCGCCCTGGCCGATCTGATCGGCACTTTGGAGGTGTCTGATGAGCCCTTAGATGAGAAGCAGAAACAATTGGTTCATACCCTTAAACAAACCAGTCTTAAACTGTGAAAGTTAATTTTTTAGGTACCGGAACTTCACAGGGCATACCCGTAATTACTTGCCAATGCCCGGTTTGCACTTCTGCAGACGCTAAAGATAATCGTTTACGTTCATCGGTAATGATACAGGCAGAAGGCAAGAATATCGTTATCGATTCCGGGCCCGATTTTCGTTATCAAATGTTAAGAGCTGGCGTACATCATTTAGATGCCCTGGTATTTACCCACGAACACAAAGACCATGTGGCTGGAATGGATGATATCCGTGCTTTTAACTATAAACAGGGCGAAGCCATCAATGTATACGCCCATCAGCGGGTGCAGGAAACCTTAAAGCGAGAATTCCCTTATGTTTTTTCGGTTCATAAATATCCGGGAGTACCGCAAATAGACTTGTTCGAGATCGGGCATCATCCATTTGATGTGGCGGGTATTTCCTTCATTCCCATTGAGGTGATGCATTTTAAATTACCCGTATTAGGTTTCCGGATTGGCGATTTTACCTATATCACCGATGCCAAGACCGTTTCCGAAAGCGAGAAATTAAAGATTAAGGGAAGTAAGGTTTTGGTTATTAACGCCCTGCAGATAGAAAAACACATTTCGCATTTTACTTTAGAAGAGGCCCTGGCCTTTGCAGCCGAAATAGGTGCCGAACGTACCTATTTAACGCACATCAGTCATCGTTTAGGAACTCATCAGGATATTAGTTTGAAATTGCCGGACGGAGTAGCCCTGGCCTACGATGGGTTGGTACTTGAAATATAAAAGTGCCCGGAACGAGATTCGAACTCGTATGTCCTTACGGACGCCACCCCCTCAAGATGGTACGTCTACCAATTTCGCCACCCGGGCATTAAACTTAAAGAACCTTTGTGCCCAGAGAGAGACTCGAACTCTCAAGCCTATTACGGCAACGGCTTCTGAGACCGCAACGTTTACCAATTTCGCCATCTGGGCATTCACAAGGGATGCAAATATAATCATGTCGGTTTAAAAAGCATCAAAAACCAATCAAAAATCAACACATTTATTTTAGAGCCATAATCGTTCAAATCTGTTAAATTTGTTAAAGCCCTGAAAAACATGAATCTCGAATTCAATAAAAACGAAGATCTTAACAAACAACTCCTCTCTGAGCTGAAAAACCGATTGAAAGAAGTTTACGCCGGCGGCGGAGAAAAAGCGGCTGCAAAGCAGCGGGAAAAAGGCAAAATGCTGGCTCGCGAACGGATCAATTATTTGCTCGATAAAGATAGCCCCCGTATAGAAATTGGTGCTTTGGCAGCCGATGACCTTTATGGAGAGCAGGGCGGATGCCCTTCGGCCGGCGTGGTTTGTATAATGGGCTATGTCTCAGGCCGGCAGTGTGTGGTAGTAGCCAACGATGCCACAGTAAAAGCCGGTGCCTGGTTCCCCATGACGGCCAAGAAGAACCTCCGTGCACAGGAAATTGCCATGGAAAATCGTTTGCCCATTATTTACCTGGTCGATTCTGC
>JBJTNQ010000126.1:0-6117 GCA_046074105.1 Sphingobacteriaceae bacterium
GAGCACTTATGTAAATGGTGAAAAAGTTTATCAGCAATAGCGTTCTTTTAATCTGTTTTACCCTTACGGGGATAAACCAGGCCCGGGCACAAACGCATGAAGCCAATTTGGCATGGCTTAGCAATGAGCAGGCCGCCGAGCGTAATACCGTAGTGCTCAACAATGCCGGAGAGATACTGCCTTTGGTGGATGTGACCAAAAAAATGGCTTGTATAGACCTCGGCTTTAGCCATAGTACGGTGTTCGATAGCCTGCTGAACAAATATCAGCAAGCAGACCACTTCAATGGGAACACTTATGCCCATAATTCCAATTTGGGCGCCCTTTTAGACGATCTGAAGTTTTACCAAACCCTGATACTGGAGGTTTCCGACGTTTCGGTATTTGATGAGCGGGTATTCAATTTTATCCGCGAAGCCGGAAAACAAAAACAAGTAATCATTGCGCTATTTGGCGATGCCCGAAGCTTGGTTAAACTGAATTCACTCCCCTATCCAATAGTGTGGTGCCAAAATCACAACCCCGAGGGTGCAGCCGTAGTGGCCCAAGTTATATTTGGCGGTATAGCTATAAACAATTCATTAAAACAGAATTATGGAGCTAGTTTTAATGCTGGTACTGGCTATGCTACCAAAAAAACACGCTTGGGCTATACCGTTCCAGAGGCAACAGGCATCAATATCGATGACCTTTCGAAAATAGAAAGCATTGCCAACGAAGCCATCAAGGCTAATGCCACGCCCAGCGCCGTAGTATTAGTGGTTAAAAGCGGACAGGTGATTTACAACCGGGCTTTTGGCAAGCCTACTTACCTTGCCGGTAGAAATACCCGAATAAACGACATTTACGACCTGGCCTCTATTACCAAAACGGCAGCCACTACCCCCGCCGTTATGCGTTTATACGAAACCGGGCAGTTGAGTCTAGATTCTACCCTTAGCACCTATATTGGCCGCAGCCGCGGATTAGATAAGGCCAATATCACGCTGCGGGAATTGATGCTCCACCAGGCAGGTCTTATTCCTTTTATTCCATTCTATCAGCAGCTGGCCCCAAAAGATTATAGCCGGGAGGCATCTGAAGAATACAATACCCGTGTGGCCGATCATTATTATCTGCGTAAAAACTATTATGCCGAAGTAATGTGGCCGCAAATGCTGCGTTCGCCCCTGCAAACCAGGGGTAAATATGTATATAGCGACCTGAGCATGTACCTGATGAAAGAAGTAGTGGAAACCCTGAGCCAAAAACCGCTGGAATATTATGTAGCCGAACAATTTTACCGGCCCCTGGGTATGCAGACTGCAGGTTATAAACCCTTAGATCGTTTTCCTGCCGAACAGATCATCCCTACTGAAGAAGACCGGGTATTTAGAAAAACAACCCTGCAGGGCGATGTACACGACCAAGGTGCAGCCATGCTAGGCGGGGTTGCCGGACACGCCGGGCTCTTTGCCACGGCAAATGACCTGGCTATTTTTTATCAGCTTTTGCTAAATAAGGGAAACTATGGCGGCAGCCGGTATTTTAAACCAACTACGGTGGAGCTTTTTACTTCCCGTCAATCTGAGGTAAGCCGCCGCGGGCTGGGGTTCGACCGGGCTGATCCGGATGTAAATAAGCAATATCCATCTTGGTTGGTTTCGCCCGAAACCTTTGGGCATACCGGCTATACCGGCACCTGCGTGTGGGCCGATCCGGTAAATGGTTTGATCTATATATTTCTTTCCAACCGGACCTACCCACAGGTTACAGACCGCTTGTCTAACCTCAAGATACGACCACGCATTCAGGATGTGATCTACGAAGCCATGATCAAGGGAAGAAATAAATGAAAACGTCATTTCGAATCTGAGTTATCGGATGAGAAATCTCTCGTTCTATTTATTCAACTACAAGAGAGATTTCTCTCTTCGTTCGAAATGACGATTTATCGGATCGTTAATACTTACCTACAATAGGCATTCTTCTGCCCATACCAAAAGCTTTAGGCGACACCCGCAAAATAGGCGGAGTTTGGTAGCGTTTAAACTCGGCTGTGTTAACCATTTTTATGGTTTTACGCACCAATTGCTCATCAAAACCTCCGGCAATAATTTCTTCAGGACTTTTTTTCAGTTCGATATATTGAAATAGGAGCTGATCTAAAATATCGTATTCGGGCAAGGAATCGGAGTCCTTTTGACCCGGACGTAATTCGGCCGATGGAGGCTTAACAATACTGTTAATAGGAATGATCTCGCTTTCGCGATTGATGTACCTGGCCAATTGAAAGACCTGGGTTTTATATACATCGCCCAATACGCTGATGGCACCGGCCATATCGCCGTAAAGGGTACCATAGCCTACGGCACATTCGCTTTTGTTAGAAGTATTAAGCAAGATGTAGCCAAATTTATTAGACATGGCCATGAGCACTACCGCACGGCTACGTGACTGTATATTTTCTTCGGCAATATTAAAAGGCAATTCTTTAAATACCGGTTTCAGCATTTCGCCAAAAGTTTGGGCGGCAGGCTTTATCGGAATAATTTCGTGTTTACATCCTAAATTATTGACCAGGTCAAGCGCATCTTCTATAGAATGATCGGTAGAAAATTCGGATGGCATCAATACCGCCATTACATTTTCAGGACCCAGGGCTTCGGCCGCTAAGGCGCAAACCACGGCCGAGTCGATACCGCCCGAAAGGCCCAAAATAGCCTGCTTAAATCCTGATTTCTGAAAATAATCGCGGATACCCAGAATAAGGGCCTGATGAATTTGTGTAATATCGGTTTGGCGAGGTAAGATTTGCGGCGCTAAACCATTTATTTGTTTATGCTCGAATTCGTAAACACGAATAACTTCATCAAAATAAGGTAATTCATCTAATACTTCGCCTTTTTTATTAAATACCAATGAGCCGCCATCAAAAATGATCTCGGTTTGGGCACCGATCTGGTTCACATAAAATAAAGGCAATTGATATTTGCGGCAGTTATCGCCCAAAATCTGCAGCCGTTCTTCATCGTGGTTATAGGCAAAAGGTGAAGCAGCAATATTGATCATCAGATCGGGCTGCTCTGCAGCCAACTGCTCCATGGGTTCGCTTACATATAAGGGATTATCGTTTACATTCCACAGGTCTTCGCAAATGGTCAATGCAATCTTATATCCTTTAAAATCAATACATTGGGTATGAGTTGAGGGCTCGAAATAGCGGTATTCATCAAATACATCGTAATTAGGAAGCAGGGCTTTATTTACCTGTGCCTTTACTTTTCCATTTTCAATAAAATACGCCGAATTAAAGAGGTCTTTCCCTTTTACCTGAGGGTTTAGGGTAGGCAGGCCAATAATGCAGGCCATATCGGTGCATGCTGCGGCAATGGTCTGAGCAGCTTTTTCGCAAGCACTTATAAAAGAGGGTTGCTCTAACAGATCGCGGGGCGGATAACCGCAAACAGACAGCTCGGCAAATACTACCAGATCGGCACCCTGCTGGCGGGCCTGTACAAGGGCATCCTTCATTTTTTGGGTGTTGAATTCGAAATTCCCGATGTGGTAATTGAGCTGCGCTAAGGCGATTTTCATGCTGCTAATTTAGGGATTCATTTTTAAAATGGTCATCTTGAGCTTGTCGAAAGATGAATCACCCTTCGACAGGCTCAGGGTGACGACAGTTTTTAGTATTTTCGAAACATGAGGTTAAATCAAGCATTATCCCTTTTATTCATTTGCCTTTCGGCGATGGCCTGCTCACGAAAAAAAGAGCCAGATCTGAGCAAGATCAAACTACAGATCAAGATAGAACGTTTTGATCAATCGATGGCCAGCTTAAAGACGAACAATCTGACCAATATTTGCCCTCAGCTGCAGCAACAATATGGCTGGTTCTATACCGATTATATGGAAGGCATGCTGAGTGTGGGTGCGGTATCGGATACGGGCTATTATGGTAATTTGAGAACAGTATTGCAAAACCCCGATTATAAGGCTTTGGCGGCAGCCGTTGCCGAAAAATATCCTGATCTAAGCAAGCAGGAAGAAGAACTGACCGATGCTTTTAAGCGGGTAAAGTTTTATTTCCCTAAACAAAAAATTCCGCGTTTAATTAGTTTCTTTTCAGGCTTTGCCGTACAAACGCCCATTGGCAACGATTATATGGGCATTGGCCTGGATATGTTTCTGGGTGCCGACTCTAAGTTCTATCCGGCCATATCGCAAAGTATCCCTCAATATATTGCCCGGCGATTTACCCCTGAAAATATATGCCCCCGGGTAATGGAGGCATTTATTCGGGAGGAACTTATCCCCGAAAGGGATGATGACCATTCTTTATTAGATAAGATGGTTTATAATGGCAAGGTGCTATACCTAATGGATGAACTGTTGCCCAAACTGGACGATACGGTTAAAATTGGCTATACAGCGGCACAGGCACAATGGTGCAAAGATTATGAAGCCGATATTTGGGCTTATTTTATAGAAGACGATCTTTTGTTTGAGACTGATTACCTTAAGATTCAGAAATTTCTAACAGATGCTCCTTTTACACCTGGTGTGGGGCAGGGCAATGAATCGGCACCCAAATTAGGTGTTTGGGTAGGCTGGCAAATGGTACGTAAGTATATGGATAGGCATCCGGAGGTTACGCTGAACCAATTACTGGCCCAAACCGATGCACAACAGTTATTAAAGGAATCTAAATACAAGCCTAAATAGAAATCCAATCTTTTTTAGCCAGATTTTGTTCTAAAAACCAAAGCGATGGCCATGCAAAAAATAGGTTTAGTTTTATCGGGCGGAGCTATTAGGGGCGTGGCGCATTTAGGTGCCATGCAGGCTATAAATGAGGCCGGATTAAGTATTGATAAAATTAGTGGAACAAGTGCCGGAGCCATTATGGGTGCCCTGTATGCTAATGGTATGAACCCGGAAGATATCCTGGAGATTATTGCCAACATCAAATTATATCAGCATATCCGACCGCATTTTGGTGCAGGCGGACTGCTCTCGCTTCAGGCCAGCGAAAAGCTGCTAAAAGAACTGCTGCCACATAATACTTTTAAAGGGCTCCGAATTCCACTGGTTACTACCGCCGTAAACCTGGCAAACCATCAATTGGTTTATTTCTCGGAGGGAGAATTGATCCCGGCCATTCAAGCTTCCATGGCTATTCCTGGAGTTTTTAAACCGGTACAAATACAAGATCAATTATTAGTAGATGGCGGTATTTTGAATAATTTTCCGGTAGAACCCTTATTGAACGATTGCGATTTCATTATCGGTTCGTCATGCAATGCCATTCCGGCCTTTGAACGGATTAAAAGTTTGAAAAATACAGTAGAAAGAGCGGCACTGATTGTAATTAATGCCGATACGGCGCAGAAGAAGACTTACTGCAATTTACTGATAGATCCGCCAGGTTTAGGAGTTTTTGGTTTGTTTGAACTCAAAAAGGCTAAAGAAATATATAGCCGGGCATACGACTATGCAAAGGGAATTTTAGAAGACAAAAACTTAGCGCTAAAATAAATAGGGCATTGGCTCATCGGCAAATGAGCACATTGACAAATTAATTAATCGACAAATTTATTTTAGAATATTCAGTACCGCTTTAATGCTTACCACCGAACCAATTACCAATAATACATTGGCAATACCGCTGGCTAGGCTTGAATCTTGCACAAAACGGCCAAAAACACCGGCTAAACCAATTACAATACCAATGGTCATTAATTTATAGTGCCCGGTTTCGTTGGCGTTATTATTCTGAATAGTGTTGGTAGATTTTTCTGACTGTGCCATGTTGCTTATTTGAAGTCCAAAATTAAAAATCTTTTCTAAATTATTGTCAGCCATTTACACTAAAACAAACTTTCTTGGGGCCGGGCGGTTCTATTTAAAAAAGATCATGGCTAAATACCCCAAAAAGGCACAGGAAAAAGTAGAAAAAGCAATGCATGAGTTTAAGCAGGGCAAATTGAAAAGCAGCAGCGGGCATAAAGTAACCAATCCGAAACAAGCTATCGCGATTGGTTTAACGGAAGCCCAGGAGGCGGGCGCCAAAGTACCTAAGAAAAAGCACTGAACCGTCATTTCGAACCCCGATTTATCGGGAGAGAAATCTCT
>JBJTNQ010000127.1:0-16712 GCA_046074105.1 Sphingobacteriaceae bacterium
TAGTCAAACCTAAAGCCTGCATGGTTCTTTTCTGGCGCTCGCTTCTGTCGATAACGCTTTTTATCTGGGTGATTTTAATCTTCGCCATGATCATTATCCGTTAAATACTTTATTCAAATCTACTCCACGCTGTTGAGCTACCGTATAAGCATCACGCATTTGAGATAATGCAGATACTGTTGCTTTTACCACGTTGTGGGGGTTAGATGATCCTTTTGATTTTGCCAATACGTTATGTACACCGGCACTCTCTAATACTGCACGCATCGCACCACCGGCAATTACTCCGGTACCGTTTGCTGCTGGTTTCAAGAATACAAAACCGCCAGAGAACTTTCCGATTTGCTCGTGAGGAATGGTACCGTTAATAACAGGTACTTTTACCAGGTTCTTTTTAGCATCATCTACACCTTTAGCAATAGCTTCGGTTACCTCTTTAGCTTTTCCTAAACCATAGCCTACTACTCCATTCTCATCACCTACTACTACAATAGCTGAGAAACTGAAGGTACGACCACCTTTGGTAACTTTGGCAACACGCTGGATGCTCACTAAGCGGTCTTTTAATTCGATCTCGCTTGATTTTACTCTTTTTATATTGATAGTTGACATCTCTGATTCTGATTAAAAATTTAAACCGGCTTCACGTGCTCCTTCAGCCAATGATTTAATACGGCCATGGTATAAATAACCATTTCTGTCAAAAACCACTTGCTTAATTCCTGCTGCTAAAGCTTTTTCAGCTACAGACTTACCTACCGCTTTTGATTGGTCTACTTTGTTACCGCTTGCACTAAAATCTTTAGAGATTGAAGATGCGGAAACTAATGTTTTACCAGTGTTATCATCGATAATTTGAGCATAAATACCTTTATTTGATCTGAAAACAGATAAACGTGGGCGCTCAGCAGAACCGGATAATCTCTTTCTGATTCCTCTTTTGATTCGCTCTCTGCGAGATAATTTAATTCCTGCCATGATGATTATTTTTTAGATGCAGACTTACCTGCTTTTTTACGTAATACCTCACCAACAAACTTGATACCTTTACCTTTGTAAGGCTCTGGTGCACGTAATGAACGAATCTTTGCGGCAACCTGTCCTAATAATTGTTTGTCGATACTCTCTAAAATAATGGTAGGGTTCTTACCTTTTTCGGCAGTAGTAGCTACTTTAATTTCTTTTGGTAATTCAAACACATAGTGGTGAGAATATCCCAAAACTAAATCTAAGGTATTACCCTGGTTAGTTGCACGGTAACCCACACCCACTAATTCTTGTTCTACTTTGTAACCTTCGGTTACGCCATGAACCATATTAAAAATTAATGAACGGTATAAACCGTGTAATGCTTTATGACGTTTTTGCTCAGTTGGACGGCTAACTGTTAAAGTTTCACCTTCCTGTGATACAATAATATCTGAATCAACCTGCTGGCTTAATTCGCCTTTAGGTCCTTTTACAGTTACCAAATTAGCATCAGATACGGTTACGGTTACACCGGCCGGGATACTAATGGGAGCTTTTCCTATTCTTGACATCCTAATTCCTCCTGATTAATAAACGAAACACAATACTTCACCGCCAATATTTAGGCTTCTTGCTTCTTTATCGGTCATAACACCTTTAGAAGTAGAAAGGATCGCAATCCCTAAACCGTTTAATACTCTTGGTAATTTCTCTGCACCTGCATACTTTCTCAAACCAGGCTTACTCACACGTGAAATGGTGCGAATAGCAGGAACTTTAGTTATTGGATGATATTTCAAAGCGATCTTGATCACACCTTGAACATTGGTATCCTCAAACTTATAGTTTGTGATATAACCTTTATCAAAAAGTACTTTGGTAATTTCCTTTTTGAGGTTTGATGCAGGAATTTCAACAACCCTGTGGTTGGCCTTAATGGCATTCCTTACTCTCGTAAGATAATCTGCTATTGGATCTGTATTCATTTTTGTTGTTTATGGTAGTGGTTTCTGTTAGGACCTGCTACCGGTTAAAATTCTAGTTGTAGTTATAGGTTGAATGTTGCAGGATTTATAAATCTTAAAACTTATAACCCCCAACTTACAACTTTATTACCAGCTTGCTTTTTTCACTCCCGGGATCTTTCCGTCTAAGGCCATTTCGCGGAAAGTTACCCTTGAAATACCAAACTGACGCATATATCCGCGTGGACGACCTGTTAACTTACAACGGTTGTGTAAACGTACAGCCGATGAGTTTTTAGGTAATTTATCTAAGCCTGCAAAATCGCCTGCTGCTTTTAAAGCGGCTCTTTTTTCAGCATATTTTGCTACTAATTTCGCACGTTTAACTTCGCGTGCTTTTAAACCTTCTTTAGCCATTATTTTGATTCTTAAATGGTAAACCGAATTGCTTTAATAATTCCAACGCTTCTACATCTGTTTCTGCAGAAGTAACAAAGGTAATATCCATACCCATGATCTTATTGATCTGATCGATGTTGATCTCTGGGAAGATGATTTGTTCGGTAACACCTAAAGTGTAGTTACCGCGGCCATCAAAACCTTTATCGTTAATACCTTTGAAATCGCGGATACGTGGTAAAGCCACAGAGATCAAACGGTCTAAAAACTCATACATCTGAGAATCGCGTAAAGTAACACGTACACCAACCGGCATACCTTTACGTAATTTAAAGTTAGAGATATCTTTCTTGGATAAAGCTGCAACTGCCTGCTGACCAGTAATGGTGGTCATTTCTTTAATTGCATTCTCAATTAACTTCTTGTCGGTAGTTGCACCACCTACACCTTGGTTAATAGAGATTTTTTTCAATTTAGGCACCTGCATAACACTTTTATACTGAAATTTTTCTTTCAGCGAAGTGCGAATCTCTTCTTGATATTTTGATTTTAATCTTGGTACGTAAGTCATTACTTAATTTCCTCCCCAGATTTTTTAGCTACACGAATTAGTTTTCCATCAGCATTTTTCTTTCTGCCAACACGGGATGGTTTACCGGTTTTAGCATCTACCAACATCACATTAGAAATGTGAAGGGCAGCTTCTTTCTTAACGATGCCTCCGTTGGGAGTAGCAGCATTAGGTTTAGTATGCTTAGATACCATATTAGCCCCTTCTACAACCACACGGTTTTTGGCTAATATTACTTCTAAAACTTGGCCTTGTTTACCTTTAGAGTCGCCGGCAATTACTTGTACCAGATCTCCTTTACGGATTTTTAATTTAGCCTGTTTGTTATTTTTCTTTTCCATCTTACAATACCTCCGGTGCTAAGGATACAATTTTCATGAATTGTTTTTCACGCAATTCTCTGGCAACAGGACCGAAGATACGTGTACCACGTGGTTCATCCTGGGCGTTTAGTAAAACGGCTGCATTATCGTCGAAACGGATATAAGATCCATCTTTGCGTCTTACTTCTTTTTTGGTTCTCACCACTACGGCTTTAGATACCGTACCTTTTTTAATGTTACCTGATGGAATGGCACTCTTTACGGTAACGACAATTTTGTCACCCAAAGAGGCATAACGCTTTCCGGTACCACCTAACACGCGAATTACTAAAACTTCTTTAGCACCGCTGTTGTCAGCAACATTCAATCTTGATTCCTGTTGTACCATTACTTAGCTCTTTCTAAAATTTCAACTAATCTCCAATTTTTGGATTTGCTCAGCGGACGAGTTTCCATGATTAACACAGTATCACCGATACCACAAGTGTTACCTTCGTCATGAGCCATAAATTTGGTAGTTTTCTTCACGAACTTACCATAGATCGGGTGTTTCACCTTACGTTCTACCGCAACTACAATAGATTTCTCCATTTTGTTGCTTACTACCAACCCGGTTCTTGTTTTTCTTAATTGTCTTTCCATTTCGACTCTTTATTATACTTATTCTGCAGACTGTTTTGCAGCAGCTTCAACAGCTTTACGCTTAGTCAGTTCTGTATTTAAACGTGCGATATCTTTTTTCAATTTGTTCATCCGTAATGGATTTTCAATTGCAGAAACCGCATGGGCGAATTTCAATTTAGTAAGATTGGCTTTTTCTTCGCTGATGCGGGCTACAATCTCCTGGGTTGATAGTTCTAATATTTCTGAATTTTTCATTTCTTAAATTGTTCTATGTTGTAGGTTGTATGTTGCAAGATGATCTTAAAACTTACAACTCACAACTCAAAACTTTTTTATGCTTCTACGTAATCTCTACGGGTTACAAAGCGGGTTTGTACCGGCAACTTCTGTGCGGCCAAACGTAAAGCTTCTTTAGCCACTTCCAAAGGCACGCCTTCTGCTTCGAAAATCATTCTTCCCGGACGTACAACGGCTACCCAATATTCTGGTGCACCCTTACCTTTACCCATACGTACCTCTGCAGGCTTCTTGGTAACTGGCTTGTCTGGGAAAATACGGATCCAAACCTGACCTTCACGTTTCATATAACGGGTTACCGCAATACGGGCTGCTTCAATCTGACGGCTGGTAATCCAGGCGGCTTCTAAGGTTTTGATTCCGAAAGAACCGAATGCTAGTTCTGCACCACGACCGGTGAGACCTTTCATTCTACCCTTCTGCATCTTTCTGAACTTCGTTCTTTTTGGCTGTAACATTACTGTCTATTTTTTATCGTAAAACGATGTCTAAAACTTAATTATTTTTTTGCTCCTCTAAAGCCAGCGCCTGCGTTTCCGCCACGGTTCTGTCCACCACGGTTATCATTTCCACCACGTCTGTCGTTACCTCCACGTCTGTCATTTCCACCCGGGCGACGATCATTAGCACCGAAAGCTGGGGCCTCAGTACGGGTACGTAAGCCGGCAGTCTGGCCAATGTTTGGAGAAAGGTCACGTTTACCGTAAACCTCACCTTTACAGATCCATACTTTAATACCGATCTTACCGTAAGTGGTTAATGCTTCAGATAAAGCATAATCGATATCAGCACGGAAAGTATGCAATGGAATTCTACCTTCTTTGTATTGCTCGGTACGTGCCATTTCAGCTCCGCCTAAACGACCTGAGCACATGATCTTGATACCTTCAGCACCCATACGCATGGTTGATGCAATAGAGGTTTTCATTGCTCTACGGAAAGAGATACGAGCCTCTAACTGTTTTGCAATACCTTCACCTACTAATTTAGCATCTAATTCCGGACGCTTAATTTCGAAGATGTTGATCTGAACGTCTTTCTTAGTCAGTTTCTTTAATTCTTCCTTCAGTTTATCTACTTCCTGACCACCTTTACCGATCACAATACCCGGACGGGCAGTGTGGATAGTTACGGTAATACGCTTTAAAGTACGTTCAATAACTACTTTGGCTACACCACCTTTGTTGATACGTGCTGCAATGTATTTGCGGATTTTTTCGTCCTCAACTAATTTATCGGAGTAGTTGTTGCCACCGAACCAGTTAGAATCCCAACCTTTGATGATTCCTAATCTGTTACCTATTGGATGTGCTTTTTGTCCCATTCCTAATTAGTTTTTTGCTTCATTATTTTTACTATCAACCACTATGGTTACGTGATTAGAACGCTTACGAATTCTGTAACCACGACCTTGAGGTGCTGGTCTTAAACGCTTTAACTGACGTCCGCCGTCTACCATCACTGTTTTTACAAACAATTCACTTTCTTCAGGGCGTTGTCCTTCGTTTTTAGCTTCCCAATTTTTGATAGCCGATAACAATAATTTCTCCACACGGATGGCGGCTTCTTTATTGGTGTACTTTAAGATGTACAATGCTTTCTCTACACGCTCGCCACGAATAAGATCAACTACTAATCTCATTTTACGGGGTGAGGTAGGGCAATTATTTAATTTTGCTACTGCTTCCATTGCTTATTTTTTCTTTTCAGCGTGACCTCTAAATGTACGGGTTGGAGCAAATTCACCTAATTTGTGACCAACCATATTTTCCGTAACATATACCGGGATAAATTTATTTCCGTTGTGTACGGCAAATGTATGTCCAACGAAATCCGGAGAGATCATGGAACGACGTGACCAGGTTTTGATCACTGTTTTCTTATTGCTTTCATTCTGAGAAAGTACTTTACTTTCTAAGTTATGATCGATATAAGGACCTTTTTTAATTGAACGAGCCATTATTTCTTCCTTCTTTCAATGATGTAACGATCGGATGATTTCTTTTTGTCGCGGGTTTTGTATCCTTTAGATAATAAACCTTTACGTGAACGTGGGTGACCTCCAGATGAACGGCCTTCACCACCACCCATAGGGTGATCTACCGGGTTCATCGCTACACCTCTTACTCTTGGACGACGGCCTAGCCAGCGCTTTCTACCAGCTTTACCTAATACCTCGTTAGCTTTCTCGGCATTAGATACGCTTCCGATAACTGCCATACAAGTTGATAAAATCATGCGTGTTTCGCCTGAAGGCAACTTGATAATGGCATATTTACCATCACGTGCTGATAATTGAGCATAAGTTCCTGCTGAACGAGCAATTGATGCTCCCTGACCAGGATTTAATTCAATGTTATGGATAATAGAACCCAGTGGAATAGCTTTTAGAGGCAAGGCATTACCTACTTCAGGTGCTACACTTGCGCCAGATACAATTACCTGACCAACTTTTAATCCTTCTGGAGCTACGATGTAACGCTTCTCGCCATCGGCATAATGTACCAGGGCAATACGGGCGGTACGGTTTGGATCGTACTCGATAGTGGCAACAGTTGCGGGGATATCTTGTTTATCGCGTTTAAAATCTATTAATCGGTATGACTTTTTATGTCCCCCACCGATGTAACGCATAGTCATTTTACCGGAATTATTTCTACCTCCAGATTTCTTGATAGAAACTACCAACGATTTTTCAGGAACGTTTGTAGTTACATCAGAGTAATCTCCACCTACTCTAAAGCGGGTGCCGGGGGTAACCGGTTTAAATCTTTTTACTGCCATGATCTAATTAAATATTGCTATAAAAGTCAATAACTTCTCCTTCTTTCAACGTAACAATTGCTTTCTTGTACTTAGGTGTTCTACCTGTTACAACTCCGGCTTTAGTGCCACGTGATTTAAGTTTACCAGCAACTACCGCAGTGTTTACTGCCTCGATAGTTACGCCATACATCTTTTGGATCGCATCCTTAATTTGTAATTTATTGGCTCTTGGATCAACTTGAAATGCATAACGGTTTAATTTTTCGGTTAAGCCGGTTGCTTTTTCTGTTAAAATTGGTTTCTTTAAAATTTCCATCTTACTTGGCAAATGCCTCCTCCAATTTTTTTACAGTTTCTGTAGTTAGCAATAAGGTAGCTGCATTTAATACATCGTAAGTATTTAAATCTGCAGCAGTAACCACTTTTGCTTTCTTCAGGTTTCTGCTTGATAAATAAACATTGTTATTTGATGCTGGTAATACCAACAGGGTTTTCTGATCGGCAACTTTTAGGTCGGAAATCAATTTTACGTAGTTTTTAGTTTTGATGCTATCGAAACTAAAATCTTCTAAAACCACTATGTTGTTATCTTGAGCTTTGTAAGTTAAGGCTGATTTACGGGCTAATGATTTAAGTTTTTTATTCAACTTAAAGCTATAGTCACGTGGCTGAGGACCGAAAACACGACCACCACCATTGAATAATGGCGATTTGATGTTACCGGCACGAGCTCCACCTGTACCTTTCTGCTTGTATAATTTGCGGGTTGAACCTGCAATTTCGTTACGTTGCTTAGACTTGTGCGTTCCCTGGCGTTGATTAGCTAAGTATTGCTTTACGTCTAAATAAATGGCGTGATCGTTCGGTTTTACCGCGAAGATCGCATCAGGAAGTTGCACCTTGGCACCTGTTTCTTTACCTGAAATATTTACTACTTTAACTTCCATCTTATTTATCCACTATAACGTAAGAACCTTTTGCTCCCGGAACAGAACCGCTAACTACTAATAGGTTTTGCTCAGGATAAACTTTCAAAACCTGTAAGTTTTGAATTTTTACTCTGTCGCCACCCATACGGCCTGCCATGCGCATACCTTTAAATACTTTAGAAGGCCATGATGACGCTCCTAATGAGCCTGGGGCACGCATACGGTTGTGCTGACCGTGTGTTTGACCACCCACACCAGCAAATCCGTGACGCTTTACTACACCCTGAAAACCTTTACCTTTTGAAGTACCAACTACATCTACGAAGTCGCCTTCTTCAAAAAGATCAACAGTAATGGTGTCGCCTAATGATTTTGGTTCTTCGAAAGTCTTAAACTCTACCAGCTTACGCTTTGGGGTAGTGTTTGCTTTTTCGAAGTGACCTTTAAGTGGTGCAGAAGTGTTTTTCTCTTTCTTCTCATCAAAAGCCAACTGAACGGCCTGGTAGCCGTCGGCTTCGACGGTACGTAGTTGGGTAACTACGCAAGGGCCAGCTTCGATAACGGTACAAGGGATGTTTTTCCCTTCAGCATCGAAAATGCTGGTCATTCCTACTTTTTTTCCAATAATTCCTGACATTTTTCTTATTTCTTTTATGCCCATCGAAGCAGTAGGGCTTCGTTCAAGGCAGTGTAAATCCCCCTAAAGGGACGGCAAAGATAGGAAATGCTAATTAATTATCAAACACTTAGCTAAATATTTTTTTCTATTTATTTATATCAGAATTTCGGCTAAGCTAAGCGCTTGATGAGCGCTGAACTTTGTTGCAACCCGTCGTTTAAACGGTGACCAAAAAAGGCTTTTGTTTCCTCAAAATGAGATTTATAGCCTTCCATGTCGCCGTAAACAATAATTGATGCCCATTCTCGTACTGCGGAGTGGAATTCGAGATCATCACCTCGAATGCTTTTATCGAAAAGTGCGGCCTGTATTGATTCCTCAAGCAAGTCGTCGTTTTTAAACAAATACTCTGCAATTCCTAAACGCAGGCGAAATGGCGGTGTCTGACAGATCAGATTATCATACGGATTTACGCCCAGGTGATACCAGGCATCTACCATGGCAAGCAGACTTAAATGTGAGTTTGGCTTACGCACAGTTGCGGTATCAGACAGGCTAAAATCATTCATAATTGCTTCATCCAGCATTAACAGTTCACGACTTTCGTGAAAAACAAAATCGCGGGCTTTATAAATACGCTCCCTGAAAGCAGCTTCGTCTTCCTGAATCATCATTTTAAATAATTCTGATTCTGATTCGGCATAACGTTTTACTTGTTTACGGGCGTACGGATTTAGTATGGCAAGCCCTGCATATACGTGGGCCTTGTAGCTAAATATCCGCAGGGTGATTAATATCTTAATGTTATCGATACTGCCATTAGCATAAGCGGCATTGTCCCAGGGATAAAAACCGGCATTTTTCCAAGCGGTACCCATACTCTCGAATCCCATATGGGTTAAAGCCTGCGTATCGGCTACAATCTGATCGTGCTGATGATAATCTGCCATCTCTACCATATCTGATCCTAGAGCGCTGTATATCTCTAGTGCCCGCTGGTAGGCTTCGTCTGTTGCTCGATGGCGAATTACAATTAGTTTCTGTCCGCTGGTATTAAAAGCCGGACCGTGTAGGGAGTGGCAAGTTACAATGTGTACATTTTGGGGCAAATAATGCTCAAAAGCAACTATTTCAGGATGTTTAACAGAGGTTTGGCCAGCCACTATAGCTCCCGACCGGGTTGCGTGACCGCAGGCGGCAACCACTTCGGCAATTTTCTCTGCTTCTACCGAGTAAATGATAAAATCGGCTTGCTGTGAAACCTGAACACCGCTTTCTTGAATAGTAATTCCGAAAGGAGAAAGTTCCTCGCTTAGTTTTAGATGAGTATCTGGAAGGTCGCAGCCAATTACGGTATAACCAGCTTCAGCAAATTTTTTGGCGTAAAGCTTGCCCATGTCGCCCAGACCAATAATACCGATAACCATAAAGTTTTTTTGTAAGATGTTTTAAACTATTGAATTCAGGAATGCGAACATCGCTGAGTAGATGGCTAAAATACAACAAAAGTCTGTACGGAAACCGTCCAGACTTTTGAATATTCACGTTTTTTCTAAAATCAGACTTTGATTTCTACTTCAACTCCTGAAGGCAATTCTAATTTCATTAGTGCATCTACTGTTTTTGAATTAGAACTGTAAATGTCTAATAAACGCTTGTATGCGCATAATTCGAACTGCTCACGTGCTTTTTTGTTCACGTGTGGTGAACGTAATACGGTGAAGATTTTCTTTTGTGTTGGCAATGGAATTGGACCACTTACCACGGCTCCCGTAGGTTTTACCGTTTTTACGATTTTCTCTGCTGATTTATCAACCAGGTTGTAATCGTAAGATTTCAATTTAATTCTGATTCTTTGGCTCATTTTGTTTTGTTTTAAACCTCAATAAGAGCTATTAATTATTGAAGTTGTGGGTTATACGTTTTATGTTGTAGGTATAAGTTGCAAATTGCAGGAGTTTAAGTTCAAAACCTACCACTCACAACTTATAACCTAAAACTGATTTATGCGTTTACTTTTCCTTTTGACTTAGCGATTACTTCGTCCTGTACGTTTTTAGGCGCTGGTTCGTAGTGATCGAATTCCATGGTAGAAGTTGCACGACCTGAAGTAATGGTACGTAACTGGGTTACATAACCAAACATTTCAGAAAGTGGCACCAAGGCTTTAATAACCTGTGCACCTGCACGGGTATCCATACCTTGTAACTGTCCACGACGGCGGTTCAAATCGCCCATTACATCACCCATGTTTTCTTCAGGTGTTAACACCTCAATTTTCATGATTGGCTCCATCAGTACTGGCTTACATTTTGGTAAAGCTTCGCGGAAAGCAGAACGTGCTGCAATTTCGAATGATAAAGCATCTGAATCGACTGCGTGGAATGAACCGTCAATTAAACGAACTTTCATATCTGGCAATGGGAATCCTGCTAGTACGCCGTTAGACATCGCGGCAGCAAAACCTTTTTCTACAGAAGGGATAAATTCACGAGGAATAGCACCACCTACAATTTCGTTTACGAATTGTAAGCCTCCTTTTTCGAAATCGGCATCGATTGGCGAAATAATCACTTGAATATCGGCAAACTTACCACGACCACCGGTTTGTTTCTTGTACGTTTCGCGGTGTTGTGATGTTCCGGTAATGGCTTCTTTATAAGCAACCTGAGGAGCACCTTGGTTTACTTCTACTTTGAATTCGCGTTTTAAACGGTCGATCAAAATATCTAAGTGTAACTCACCCATACCTGAAATTACGGTTTGGCCGGTTTCTTCGTCGGTTTGTACACGGAAGGTTGGATCTTCTTCGGCTAATTTACCTAAAGCCATACCTAATTTATCTACGTCTGCCTGAGTTTTAGGCTCGATAGCTAAACCGATAACCGGCTCTGGGAAGTTCATAGACTCCAAAACGATCGGGTTTTTCTCATCGCAAAGGGTATCTCCGGTTTTAATATCTTTAAAACCAACTACCGCTGCAATATCTCCAGCTCCTACATTAGGAATTGGGTTTTGCTTATTGGCGTGCATTTGGAAGATACGTGAAATACGTTCTTTACTCTCTGAGCGGGTATTGTATACATAAGAACCTGCTTCCAAATTACCTGAGTATACACGAATGAAACATAAACGGCCTACGAATGGATCGGTGGCAATTTTAAATGCTAAAGCAGCAAATGGCTCTTTAACATCTGGTTTCAATAATACTTCTGCATCAGTATTTGGGTTAGTACCTACTACACCTTCTGAATCTAGTGGTGAAGGCAATAATTCCATCACGTAATCCAGCATTGTTTGTACACCTTTGTTTTTGAAAGATGAACCACATACCATAGGTACAATTTTAGCATCTAATACCGCCTGACGTAGGGCGTCTAAAACTTCACGCTCGGTGATGGTTTCAGGAGCATCGAAGAATTTCTCCATCAATGACTCATCGTATTCTGCTACTGATTCTAATAACTTTTCTCTCCACTCGGCCACTTCAGCTAACATATCTTCTGGAATTGGCACTTCGGTAAAGGTCATTCCTTTATCGTGCTCGTTCCAAACGATACCACGGTTGTTGATCAGATCAACCACCCCTTTGAAGTTATCTTCGGCACCGATAGGTAATTGCAATGGAACTGCATTAGAACCTAACATGTCTTTAACCTGTTTAACTACTTTTAAGAAATCGGCACCTGAACGGTCCATCTTATTTACGAAACCGATACGGGCTACGTTGTAGTTATTGGCTAAGCGCCAGTTAGTTTCTGATTGCGGTTCTACCCCATCAACGGCAGAGAATAAGAACACTAAACCATCTAATACACGCAGGGAGCGGTTTACCTCTACGGTAAAATCCACGTGACCCGGAGTATCAATGATATTCATGTGATAATCTTGTCCTCTGTATTTCCAGTTAACGGTAGTTGCAGCAGAAGTAATGGTAATACCACGTTCCTGCTCTTGTGCCATCCAGTCCATGGTGGCTGCACCTTCGTGCACTTCACCAATTTTATGACTTACCCCGGCATAATAAAGGATACGCTCTGTGGTAGTGGTTTTACCTGCATCGATGTGAGCAGCAATACCAATATTTCTGGTGTATTTTAGATCTATTGCCATCTTATCTTTCTAATTAAAATCTGAAGTGAGAGAATGCTTTGTTTGCTTCTGCCATTTTGTGGGTATCTTCTTTCTTTTTCACAGCAGCACCTTCACCTTTAGCAGCAGCAATAATTTCGCCGGCTAATTTTTCCATCATGGTTTTTTCACCACGCTTGCGTGAATAGTTGATTAACCATTTCATTCCTAAAGCAATTTTACGCTCCGGACGAACTTCGGTTGGTACCTGGAAGTTTGCTCCACCTACACGACGAGATTTAACCTCAACCGCTGGCATTACATTATTTAAAGCTTTTTTCCAAGCTTCTAAACCGCTTTCGCTGGTTTTTTTCTCTACTAATTCAACAGCATCGTAGAAAATTGCATATGCAATTGACTTTTTGCCATCGTACATCATATTGTTTACAAACCTGGTAACCATTACGTCGTTAAACTTTGGATCAGGCAGGATAATTCGTTTTTTTGGTTTCGACTTTCTCATGATTCTTTCCTCCGTTTATGCTTTAGCTTTAGGTCTTTTTGTTCCGTATTTAGAACGACGCTGATTACGACCATCTACACCTGAAGTATCTAATGCACCACGAATAATGTGGTAACGTACTCCTGGTAAATCTTTAACACGACCACCGCGGATTAATACGATTGAGTGTTCTTGCAGGTTGTGACCTTCTCCTGGAATGTAAGCGTTTACTTCTTTTCCGTTGGTTAAGCGCACACGAGCTACTTTACGCATGGCTGAGTTTGGTTTCTTAGGGGTAGTAGTGTATACACGGGTACACACACCTCTTCGCTGTGGACAGCTGTCCAACGCTGGGGATTTACTCTTATCCTCCAGAGCTACTCTACCTTTCCTAACTAATTGTTGAATGGTTGGCATTTGTTGTTTTTAGTTTTTAAAATCTACTATCCTTTTTCAAAGGACTGCAAAGGTAGCAATCTGTTTCTTGATTTTCAAGCAATTGTATTAAAATAATTAAGCAATGAGCATCACCTTGTTGAGACGGGGGGTTACTGTTCAGAATTTGAGATTAAAGCACCAATTAATTGTATGATAGAAACATTTAAATTATCGTTAAAATAATTTTTTTTAAAATAAATGAAAATAATTGTAACCGAAACGTCTTTATATACGTATAAGTGAAAATTGAAATCCAGATTATCAACAATAAATTAAATTATTATGAATTTTAAAGCATTACTATTTACGGTTTATGCCGGCATTATTGCCGGATTAATTATTACTTCTTGCAATAAAAGTGATTTGTTTAGCCATGGACAAGCTGACCCCTTGTTAAATGGAAAAATTAGCCATCCGGGCGAGTTATTCAGTATCAACAGCCAGCCATTTAATAAAACTGTGGGTGCACCAATGGATGGAGCCATGGGCAGAAAATGGATCAAAAACTATCGTCGACTAAACAATGCCGGCAGATTGGACTATTTTTTAATGGTGAAGGATTTGGAGTCTATTTGGAGCGACAGCAGTTGCGTAGGTATTTGTATGTATTATGCGAAGAACGATCGGGATGAATTAATTATTTTACCTCTGGGAATTAATGAAAATGGCCGAATTATTATACCCAATACCATTAATACCGAAAATGGTTTAGTTGACTGGACAACTGCTAAAATGTGGATGGCAAATTATAAAGGCAGTGTTCAGGCCCATTTTTTCGGAACAAATACCTTCTCTCGCTTAACTAAAAACCCTGAGTGCCGGGTAATTAGGGCTTCTTATGCTCTAGACGACAAAGGTAATGCTCAACTGCTTTTGGCCGACGCCGCCGTTTCCGACCCCTCGCTTTATGAAGATGCATCCAGGCCCTGCCCGCCATTCTGCCCTTGGCTTTTCTAAATCACGCTGCCAATGGAAGATTTTATAATTGCGATGTCTTATGTATCGGCGCTATCTGTTTTAATCCCCATAAGTGTTTATTTAATTTACCCGAGTTATAATAAGATATCCATAATACTATCTATACTTATTCTGGTTGCTTTAACTGCCGATATCGCAAATGAATGTTTTGTAAGATCAGGAAATGAAGGTTACTATGTCATCAACACCTTTTTTATCATTCAATTTGTGTTATTAAGCCTGATCTATCATCGGCTTTTGATCAATAAAAGGATGATTCCCGGATTGGTGGCACTGTATATTATCCTCTTGCTGACAAATAGTTTTGCTCTACAGGATTTTAGCACGTTTCAGAGTTGGATGCGGATGTATGAGTGCGTGGTACTGATTGCCCTTGCTTTGATGAGTTATGGGGTAATTCTGGAAGAGCCCATGGTAGATAAACAGCAGAATTACCTGATCATGTGGCTAAATTTAGCTGTAATTATTTATTACTTTTCTAGTTTTTATTTATTCGGGATCAGCAATTATATTTCGAAAATAATGTTTAGAGATGATTTGATGATTGTTTGGGGATTTCATAACGTTAATAATATCATCAAGAATATACTTTTCGCCATCGCACTTTTTGAGTCGGGACGAGGCAAGGCAGAAGACCAGCAGAAAATTTTTAGACGACCATTTTTTTGACCTTCATCATCCACAACGAACCAGTTAACCTAAAAACACGGAAAGCGGCTAATGCCGCTTTCCGTGTTTCATCCGTTAAGATCGGTGAATTATTTCTTCTTCTTTTTTGGATCGGCTACCGGAGCAGCTGCCACAGGGGCCGCTTCTCTGGTAAAGGTTAATGAACTTCCTCCCTGATTTACAGCCATTTCATTTTTAGCAGGGTTAAAAGTAACTTCAATTCCTGCTTCCTCAATGGTAAATTTATCTGCGCCATCAGCGGTTAAAACAAAAGCCTGCTGTCCGGTTGGCTCAGCTACCAGGTTACCGTTATCCATTTTCACATCTATCTTAATAGGCACCTGCGAATTGGCATACACCCCTACGTATTGGCTCAAATTCATCGGAGTAGCGGCTGCTGCTCCAGGGGCGTCACCTTTCCAGGTATCGTTAGCCGAATTGTGATCTGGGAATACGTGATCGGGATCTACACTTACCGACTCTAATTCTTCGGCAGACGGATATTTGAAGGTCCAGCTGGTATTACGCTGCCAGATCTCCACCGGAAGGGTGGTGCGGCTTACCTGTCCTGATTTTGTTTTGATCTCGAGGATCACCGGCATCGGCATTTGCTCTAAATTTTCTACCGTAATAACGGCACCGTTCTTGGCATCGTTTTTATCGTATTTAACTGAACTGATGGCCTGGTCTAAACGCCAGTTATTGATGAACCAGCTTCTCCAGAACCAACTCAGGTTCTCTCCGGAAACATTCTCAATAGTTCTGAAGAAATCATAAGGAGTTGGATGCTTGTATGCCCATCTGGCAACATAAGTACGGAAAGCACGATCGAAACGCTCAGGGCCTAAGATCTGATCTCTCAGCATGGTTAAGCCAGAACCCGGCTTTAAATAACATAACAAGCCGATATTGCGCTCTTTCATATTATCCGGGGCGCTCAACATGGTTTCTAAACGTGAATCTGTCAGCACATTCGCCATGCGGTGCATATCCATTTTAGGATCTTTGTATTCACCTTTATTAAATGCCGCAGTGCTCAGTGTATTGATAAAGGTATTGAAACCTTCATCCATCCAACCAAATAAACGCTCGTTTGAACCTACGATCATTTGGAACCAGGTATGACCGAATTCGTGATCGGTTACTCCCCAAAGGGCACCTTTGGTATCTTTCCATCCGCAGAACACAATACCCGGATATTCCATACCGCCTTCGTTACCGGCTACGTTGGTTGCTGCCGGATAAGGGAACTCGAACCACTGTTTTGAATAATGTTCAATAGAGGCTTTGGTGTATTCTGTAGAACGGCTCCAGGCTTCGGTTCCGGCACTTTCTACCGGATAGGCAGAAATAGCCATTGTTTTTTTGCCACTTGGCACGTTTATTTTGGCCGCATCAACAATAAATGAAGCTGATGAAGCCCAGGCTGCATCGCGGGAGCCTTTAATTCTGAATTTCCAGGTCAGTTCTGTTTTACCGCTTGGGCGGGATGCCGGATTTGTTACTTCGGCTTCGCCACGGATGGTAACGGTCTTGTCGCTGGTTGCAGCCTGTGCCCAACGCTTTTGCTGCTCGGCAGTATACACTTCCTG